>NZ_PYUQ02000011.1:0-478058 GCF_003030865.2 Halomonas sp. SL1
CAGCCGGTCCAGCCACCCGGCGGCCGGCGACCAGTCATAGGTCTCGTGATCGAGCAGCGAGCCGTCCAGATCGGTGAAGAGCAGCCGCGCCCCGAGGAGCCCGTGGCGGGAGGAAGAAGCGGTCATGGCAGCACCTTTGGTGACCTCGTTCGCCAAGGCCTTGCAGGTAACGTGCCAGACTGGCTGCGGGCAGCGCGGTGGCGGGGCCAGCCCGTGGCGCGACGCCCGGAGCGAACGACGGGCTTGCACCACGAGATGGCGGCCGCCTCAGGATAGGGCAGTGGCTCGCGCCATCAGGTGTCATCGTGCCGTGTGTGGCCTCGGAAACACAGACCATGACGCATCACGCCCCCGCCATGGGCGAGGGCGTGCGCGGGAAGCGTCGGGACAGGGAGCACCGCTCCAGGTCGTCAGAAGTGGTAGGTGGCGCCCAGGCTCACGGCATCGAAGTCGTAGTGCGATTCGTCCAGATAGCGCATGTAGTCGGCACCCAGCGAGAGGTTCGGCATCAGCGCATAGCTGGCACCGCCGCCGTAGGACACGCCGCTCTCGGACTCCGCGCCGTCGAACTCCACCTCGGTGGCGCCCAGCAGGCCGTAGAGCTTGAAGCGTGAGGTGATCGGCAGCATGCCCTTGGCATAGCCACCCGCGAGGTAATCCAGCTCCAGGCCACCGTCCGAGCCGCCGGTCCCCAGATGCCCTTCCAGGGCGAAGTAGTCGTTGAAGGCGACACCGGCGCGCAGGCGCAGGCCGGTGCTGTCGCGATCGCCGGCAGGGCCGTCAGGGTCGAGTTCCCAGAACAGGGCATCACCGCCCACGTAGGGGCTCGGCTGATAGGTCATCGGGCTCTGGGCCTGAGCGTTGGCGGCGGCCACGAGGCAGGCCGCGGCGACGGGCATCAGCAAGGTCTTCATGAGGCTTTCTCCAGTTAGGAAACATTGTTTCCCTGCGCAGCGACCATTCTGGTACAAAGCGCTCCGCGATGCCATCACCTGCGGCGAGCGACGCCGAAATCGTGCCCGGCGCCCCTCCCCTGGCCTGAAGCCGGGATAGGGAATATCCTCTTAACGTGCAAGACGCCCTCCCTGCCTGGAGGTAGCGTGCCATAACATGGAGACAGCAATGGCCGGTTTACTGCCCGATGTCGACCCCGATGGACTGCTCGAGTACTCGGTGGTCTACACGGATCGTTCCCTCAACCACATGTCGCAGTGCTTCCAGCAGGTGATGCGCGATATCTCCACGTCACTGAAGCGGGTCTATCGTGCGCATTCGACGGTCATCGTCCCCGGCAGCGGCACCTACGGCATGGAAGCGGTCGCCCGCCAGTTCGCGACCGATCGACGCTGCCTGGTCATCCGCAACGGCTGGTTCAGCTATCGCTGGCACCAGATCCTGGAGCGCGGCAACATTCCCTCGGACCTCTATGTCCGCAAGGCCCGCCGCCTCGATGACGACGACCCGACGTCGCCGTTCACCCCGCCGCCCATCGAGGAGGTGCTCGAGGCGATCCAGGACCAGCAGCCCGACCTGGTGTTCGCACCCCACGTGGAGACCTCGTCCGGCATCAAGCTGCCCGACGAGTACATCCGTCGGCTCTCCGAGGCCATCCACGACCAGAACGGCCTGCTGGTGCTCGACTGCATCGCCTCCGGCACCGACTGGATCGACATGCAGGACACCGGCGTCGACATCCTGATCAGCGCGCCCCAGAAGGGCTGGAGCGGCTCGCCCTGCTGCGCCATGGTGATGATGTCGCGCCTGGCCCGGGACATCATCGAGGAGACCGAGAGCTCGAGCTTCGCCTGCGATCTCAAGAAGTGGCTGTCGATCATGGAGACCTACGAGAACGGCGGCCACGCCTATCATGCCACCCTGCCCACCGACGCCCTGCGCACCCTGCGCGACGCCGTGGCCGAGGCGGAGGACTATGGCCTGGAGAAACTCCAGGACGAGCAGCTCGAACTCGGTCGACGGGCCCGGGAATTGCTCGCCCAGCATGGTTTCCAGAGCGTCGCCGCGCCCGGTTTCGAGGCCCCCGGCGTGATCGTGAGCTACACCAGCGACCCGGACCTGGCCGTCAAGTTCGCCGCCGGCGGCCTGCAGGTGGCCACCGGCGTGCCGCTGATGTGCAATGAGGGCGACGACTTCCGCACCTTCCGCATCGGCCTGTTCGGCTTCGACAAGCTGCACGCCCTCGACCGCACCCTGGCAACCCTCGACCAGGCCATGACTCGCATCGAGGCCACCGACGAGTAGTCCGTCCGGGGCCTGTCCCCCGGTATCGAGGCGACAACGCCGGAACCGGCAACGAACAGGGCGGCCCACGGGCCGCCCTGTTCGTTCCTTCTTCTGGCTGGAGTCACGACATGTCCGAGGCTGGCAGGATCAGCCACCGATCAGCGACAGGATGATGCGCTCGCCATAGCCCCACAGCAGCACGGTGATGCCGAGCAGCGCCTCCAGCACCAGCACCCCGATGGCGAGGGTCACGCTGGAGACGATGAAGCCTTCCTCGCTGTCGATGCCGAGGAAGGACGGGATGCCGATATAGAGCAGATAGGCGGTATAGCAGAGCCCGATGACGCCGGCGAGCATGCACAGCCAGATCAACGGATAGACCGCCACGATGCCGCTGACGAACATCGGCGTCGCCACGTAGCCGGCGAACACGATGCACTGGCTCTGGCTCGGCGGCCGAGTGAAGCGCTTGGCCATGTAGCGGATCACCTTGCCGACCGCATAGACCGCCGCCAGGATCACCAGGTAGAAAACGATCCCGGCGCCCAGCGCGTCCAGATAGCCAAGTTGGATGGTCGTGCCCCCACCGAGACTCCACCCGACCTGGGTGGTGCCGATGTAGGAACAGACAACGGGGATGGCTGCCAGCAGCAGCACGTGGTGCTCGTAGAGGTGGGTGAGCGTCTCGCGCTCTTCCTTGATCTGCTGCCACTCGCGCTTCGGGTGGGCGAGGATGCCCCAGGCATGTGTCAACATGGCACTCCCTCCTGCCGGGGACGGGCCGGGGTGGCCCGCCACACGATGTGTCTTCACCGGCAAGTATAGGCAGAGACCCGGGGGGGGTCGCCAACGGAAGCGTATCAGCCCAGGGCCGCCATCAACGGTGTGGCCGGCAGCAGGCTGGATTCCACCGACATCATCACGCTCAGCGCGGTGATGGTGAGGATGGAGAAGCCGAACACGCGCTTCGCCCACCGCTCGGCGTTGGTGGTCCAGTAGCCCTGCATGGCCAGGTACAGCCAGTAGACGCCCATCACCAGTGCCACGGCGAAATAGCCGGGCCCGGCATAGCCCGCCACGCTCAACGCCAGGGAGGCGAAGAGGAAGGCCACGATGTAGCCGAGGATGTAGTGCTTGGCGGTGCTGATGCCACGCACCACGGGCAGCACGGGAATCTTCGCCGCCTCGTAGTCCTTGAAGCGGAAGATGGCGATGGCGTAGGAGTGCGGCATCTGCCAGATGCAGAAGATCACCAGCAGCGTCAGCGCGCCGGCGTCGAACTCGCCTGACACCGCACAGTAGCCCACCACCGGCGGCATGGCGCCGGAGAAGCTGCCCACCAGGGTGCCGTATTCGGAGCGGCGCTTCAGCCACAGGCTGTAGGCACCGACGTAGATGGCGAAGCCGAAGGCCGCCAGACCCACGGTCACGGCATTGGTGAACGCCGCCAGCAGACCGAAGCCCGCGACCCCGAGCAGGGTCGCGAAGCGCAGCGTTTCGGCGACCGACAGCCGCCCCTGTACCAGGGGCCGGCTGCGGGTGCGCTCCATCACCGCATCGATATCACGATCGATGACGTTGTTGTAGGCGCACCCGGATGCGATCACCAGGGACAACCCTGCCAGCGTGGCCAGCAGCAGCCAGGGATCGATCTGGCCCTGGGCGGCCAGGAAGAAGCCGCCCAGTACCGAGATGGCGTTACCGCCGATGATCCCTGGCTTGGTCAGCGCCAGATAGTCCCGACGCCGCGAGGAGGTCGCCATTACCCGATCATCATGTTCAGGTGAAGGTTGTACATGATCCATAAGGAACCTCCAATGACCAGGACCAGGATCGCCACGGTGAAGACGAAGGAGGTGAAGTTCCACCCCTCATCGGTCTTCGTGCTCATGTGCATGAACAGGATCAGCTGCACGAGCACCTGGGCCACGGCGGTGGCCACGATGATCAGCAGTGTAGCCGAGGTCGAGAGCGAGCCGGTCATCACCACCCCGAACGGGATGATGGTCAGCACGATGGACAGGATCAGCCCGATCACATAGGACTTGACGCTGCCGTGGCTATGCTCGGCATGGGAAGCTTGACCGCTCATATCACAGGACTCCCATCAGGTAGACGAAGGAGAAGACGCAGATCCAGACGATGTCCAGGAAGTGCCAGAACAGGCTCAGGCACATGATCCGCGGACGCGTCATCTCGGTCAGCCCCTTCTGCTGCAGCTGGACCAGCATCACCAGGATCCAGATCAGGCCGAAGGTCACGTGCAGGCCGTGGGTGCCGACCAGGGTGAAGAAGGCCGACAGGAAGCCGCTGCGATCCGGGCCGTAGCCGAGGTGGATCAGGTGCTGGAACTCATAGATCTCCAGGCCGATGAAGCCCGCGCCCAGCAGGAAGGTCACGGCGAGCCATGCCTTCACCTTGTTCACCTGATCGGCGTTCATCGCCAGCACCGCCATGCCATAGGTGAAACTACTCACCAGCAGCAGGAAGGTGCTGATCAGGATCAGCGGCAGGTCGACGATCTCTGCGGGGGTCGGCCCACCGGCCGTGCCCCGGAGGAGCACGGCGTAGGTGGCGAACAACGACCCGAAGATGATCAGGTCGCTCATCAGGTAGACCCAGAAACCGAAGACCTTGGTGCCTGCGGCGTCGTGGTGATCATGCTCGTGAGCATGATCGCCGTGGTTGCTCAGGGTATCAGTAGACATTTAGGCCTGCCCCCCTACCTGGGATGCATAGGATGAAGACTGCCGAACGTCACGCTCGACGCGCTGACGATGCTCGCGCTCGATGCGCTCGACTTCCGCAGCGGGCACGTAGTAGTCCACGTCCTCGCGGAAGACCCGCGCCAGGAAGACCACGAACATGCCGATGCCGCTGGCGATGGCCAGCCACCAGATGTGCCAGACCAGGGCGAAACCGAAGGCGGTCGACAGCAGACCCAGTACCGGACCTTCCCAGGTGTTCTTGGGCATGTGAATGTCCTGGTACGGCGCCTCGGACAGCGGCTGCTTGCCACCGTTGCGCTCTTTCTTCGTCCAGTAGTCGTCGACGCCCTCGATCTCCGGCAGGTGCGCGAAGTTGTAGAACGGCGCCGGCGAGGAGGTCGCCCATTCGAGGGTGCGCGCATCCCAGGGATCGCCGGTGACGTCCTGGTTCTGCTTGCGATCGCGGATGCTGACGTAGAACTGGATCAGGGTGCAGGCGATACCGGCGGCGATGATCAACGCACCGACCCAGGCCACGATCATCAGCGGCTGCCAGTCACCGTTCTCGTAGGACTGCATGCGGCGCACGGCACCGAAGAAGCTCAGCACGTACAGCGGCACGAAGGCCATGTAGAAGCCGACCAACCAGCACCAGAAGGAACGCTTGCCCCACTTCTCGTTGAGGGTGAAGCCGAAGGCCTTCGGGAACCAGTAGGTCAGGCCCGCCAGCATGCCGAACACCACGCCGCCGATGATGACGTTGTGGAAGTGGGCGATGACGAACAGGCTGTTGTGCAGCACGAAGTTGGCCGCCGGAATGGACAGCATCACACCGGTCATGCCACCCAGGGAGAAGGTGATGATGAAGCCCAGGGTCCACAGCACCGGCGAGGTGAACTCGATCCGGCCGCGGTACATGGTGAACAGCCAGTTGAAGATCTTCACGCCGGTGGGGATGGCGATGATCATCGTCATGATGCCGAAGAAGGCATTGACGTTGGCGCCCGCGCCCATGGTGAAGAAGTGGTGCAGCCAGACGATGAACGACAGCACGGTGATGGCGACGGTCGCCCACACCATGGTGCCGTAGCCGAACAGACGCTTGCGTGCGAAGGTCGCGATGACCTCGGAGAACACGCCGAAGGCCGGCAGGATCAGGATGTACACCTCAGGATGGCCCCAGGCCCAGATGAGGTTGACGTACATCATCATGTTGCCACCGAGATCGGTGGTGAAGAAGTTCATCCCCAGGTAGCGATCCAGCGTCAGCAGCGCGATGGTGGCGGTCAGGATCGGGAACGAGGCGATGATCAGGACGTTCGCGCACAGCGAGGTCCAGGTGAAGATGGGCATGCGGAACAGGGTCATGCCCTTGGTGCGCATCTTCAGGATGGTGACGAAGAAGTTGATGCCGGTCAGGGTCGTGCCGATACCGGATATCTGCAACGCCCAGATCCAGTAATCCACGCCGACGCCAGGACTGTAGTCGAGCCCCGATAGTGGCGCATACGCCAGCCAGCCGGTCTTGGCGAACTCACCGGCGAACAGCGACACGTTGACCAGGATCACGCCCGCCGCGAACAGCCAGAAGCTCAGGTTGTTCAGGAACGGGAAGGCCACGTCGCGCGCGCCGATCTGCAGCGGCACCACCAGGTTCATCAGGCCGATGACCATGGGCATGGCGACGAAGAAGATCATGATCACGCCGTGGGCGGTGAAGATCTGGTCATAGTGCGAAGGCGGCAGATAGCCCTCGGCCCCACCCGACGCCATCGCCAGCTGGGTACGCATCATGATCGCATCGGCGAAGCCGCGCAGCAGCATCACCAGCGCCACCACGAAGTACATGATGCCGAGTTTCTTGTGGTCGATGGAGGTCAACCACTCGCGCCACAGATAGCCCCACTTCTTGAAGTAGGTCAGACCACCCACCACGACGGCACCACCGATGGCGATCGCAATCGCGACCACCATGATGATCGGCTCGTGATAGGGGATCGAGTCCAGTGTCAGTTTTCCGAACATGGTTTACTCCGCTGCCTCCGCGCTCATGGGCGTGCCGTGAGACTCGGCTGATTCGCCGTGGCCTTCGTCGTCATGACCAGCAGCGTGACCGAAGCCTTCGGCGTAGCTGTCGGCATACTCGGCCATACGTTCTTCGTGGTCGCCGCCGGCAAGGAAGCTCTTGATGATGCTCTCGTAGAGAGAGGGGGATACCTCGGAGAAATACGCGATCTCGTTGTCCTCGGACGGCGCAGCGAGCTCGTTGTATTCCGCGGGATAGGTCAGTGACTCGGAAGATTCACGCACCTTCTCGACCCAGGCCTCGAACTCCTCCTGGGAACCCACATGGGCGTCGAAGGTCATGCCCGAGAAGCCCGCACCACTGTAGTTGGTGGAACGACCGGGATAGATGCCCTCTTCGTCGGCGACCAGGTGAACGTCGTTGTCCATGCCGGCCATGGCATAGATCTGGCTACCCAGACGCGGAATGAAGAAGGAGTTCATCACGGAGCCGGAGGTGACCCGGAAATGAACCGGGGTATCCGCGGGGAAGGCCAGCTCGTTGACGGTGGCGACGCCCTGCTCGGGATAGATGAACAGCCACTTCCAATCCAGCGATACGGCCTGGATCTCGATGGGGTCCTGCTGTTCTGCGGTCGGCTCGATGGGCTTGTGCGGGTCAAGGCTGTGCGAGGTGTACCAGGTCAGAACGGCCAGGAACACGATGATCACACAGGGGATGAACCACACGACCGCCTCGATCAGATTGGAATGGTGCCAATCCGGGCGGTAGGAGGCTTCGCGGTTGCTGCGGCGATAGCGCCAGGCGAAGAGCAGCGTCATCACGATCACGGGAATGACCACGATCTGCATCAGACCGAAGGACGTGAGGATCAGGGTACGCTGTTCTTCCCCGATCTGGCCCTTCGGGTCCAGCAGTGCCGAGCTGCACCCCGCCAGCAACAGGGGCAACACCGCCAGCAGCAAGACTCCGAGCTTGCGCAGGGGGGGAGTTCGATTCATGTTTCGACCTCGTCAGGCTTGGCGACAGGATAAATCCTGCTGACTAGTAGCAAGCTACACAGAAACCGAGACCTGTCCTGCGCCGGTTGACCCATGACCGCAGCAAAGGCTAACCATCGTGGAAAGGGCTCGGCTCACTCATGGCCACACCCCCGCGAACGCCATTGTGAGGCGCGCGAGAAAGGGTCCGGCCGCGGGGAACGTATTGTGTAGTAAACGAGGAAAGGAGGAAAGGGACGATTTGCCGCAGCGTGTCGCACCGGCGATGGCGCCGGCGCGGGAAGGAAAGTCCGGGTCGCCGTCAGAGCAACCCCGGCGTGATCAATGGCCTCAGTAGCCGCCCATGCCGCGCGGCATGAAGCCGATGTGGTTCTCCACCGAGCGGGCGCCCGGGGCGTTTTCCGCCGCGACCTGCACGGCGAGGCGCTGATCCTCGCTGTCGACCAGCCCCCACAGCTGGACCTGGCCATCGCTGACGATCACGTTGAGGCGTTCGACCATCACCCCGGTGTTGCGATCCACCTCGTCGAGGATAGCATCGCGAATCTGGCGATCCTCGACGCCCGTCGAGACGCTGGGTTCCGCCACCGAGAAGCCGCGCAGCAGGTTGGCCCGGCTGACGATGCCCACCAGCCTGCCATCGCGCACCACCGGCACCCGCTTGATGCGATGCTTCTCGAGCAGCCGCGCGATCTCGTGAACCGGCTTGTCCTCATCGATGGTGACCGGTTCGCGGGTCATGATCTCGTGGGCCAGGCGGCCATGGGTCTTGACGTACTCGCCGGGGTCGTTGACCTCGAACATGCGCAGCCACCAGGCCTTGTCGCGCCGCTCGTCTTCCGCGCGGCGAATCAGGTCGCCCTCGCTGACGATGCCCAGTACCCGCTCGTCCTCGTCGACCACCGGCACGGCGCTGATGCCGTGCTCCAGCAGCAGGCTGGCAATCTCGCGCACCTCGCTGTTCGGCGACACGGTGATCACGTGTGGGGTCATGACATCTGCGGCACGCATGGCAACTCCTCCGAGGCGATGAGAGTGAATGCGAGGACGCTCCCCGCCCCCTCAACATAGCAACTTCCCGCCACTCGTCCTTGACCACGAGCAAGTCTCGAGACGCTCTCAGTCGCCGTCGCCCGCTTCCTCGGCGATCACCTGATCCACCTCCTCGAGTCCGGCGAAGCGCGCCGGGCGCACCATGCCCTGCTTGCTGGCATCCACCACCAGCACCCTGCGCTGGGCGGTGGCGATCGCCGCCTGCTTGGGCGCCACCTCGTGGAAGTGGAAGCAGCTCAGCCCCTGGCGCTCGTCCACGCCGGCCGCGGTCAGGAACGCCTTGTTGATCCCGAAGCCCCGGATCGTCTCGCTCATGTCGTCGCTGGAGAACGAACGCGACGAGGCATGATAGACCCCACCCAGCAGCCACAACCGCACCCCCGGGCGCTTGCTGACCGCCTCGGCGATGTTCAGCGCATAGGTCACCACCGTCAGCGACATGTCGTCGGGCAGGCTGGCCGCCAGCGGCGCAAGGGTCGTGCCGCAGTCGATGAACAGAGTGTCTCCTTCTTCCAGCGTGGCCAGCGCCCGCTCGCACAACCGCCGCTTGGCCTCGGCGTTGCGGTCGCGCTGCACGGCCAGGTCGTAGACCGGGGCATGACGCGGGTCGCCGGCCAGCATCAGGTGCCCGCCGATCAACGCCAGGCTGCCGTCGGACCCCGCCAGGTCGCGTCGAATCGTCATCTCCGACACCCCGCACAGGGCCGCCGCCTCGGCCAGACGCAGGCTGCCGCCCTGCCCCAGCGCATGCTGCAGGCGCATCAGCCGCCCTTCACTTCGTTCGTTCAACGTATCCCTCTCCTGGTGCTGTCCACATCCCTCGAGGCGGCCGGCGCCGCACTCGTGCTCCGCGTTGACGCCCCCCCCCTTCGCAGGGTTGCGGCGCCAAATGTGATTAAAATAACATTGTCATGTTACTCAAATAACAGGCTCGCCGCTCGCCATCCCGTTCGCCCCTCACGACCGGGCGCATGATCTCCCCGTCGACGTGAGCGACGGCTGGCCGCGTGCCAGGCACCTCACCCGACAACAACCGTCATCGACAACGTTCAGAGAAGCCATCCCCATGCCGATTTCCCTCGCCCCCTGCCACCGCGTCTCACTGGCCGGCCTGCTGCTGGGCGCCACCGCCCTGCCCGCCGCCGCCTCCGACGACGCCTCGGCCTTCACCCCCCAGTGGTCGTTCGCCAACGCCTCGATCAACTACCTCGACTGGTCCGACGGCACCGAGGCACGCACCGCGAGCAACGCCGCCAAGGGCGACTTCTTCTACCTCGAGCTCGAGGGCGGCGTCGGCTTCGACTGGGGTGAATTCTACGGCTTCTACGATTTCGAGAACCCGCAGAACGACATGTCCGAGGAAGACGGCCGCGACAACCGCCGCAGCGCCGCCAAGGTCACCTCGCACATCTACCTCGGCGATACCCCCTTCTCGCTGTACTTCCACGTCTACGACTTCCGCGACTACGGCTTCGACAGCGAGGAGCAGGACCGCATCGCCGGCCTCGGCTATCGCCACACCTTCGCCAACGGCCTGTGGTTCAAGCCGTTCATCGGCAAGGCCTGGGTCGAGACTGAGAGCGGCAGCTACGACGGAGACAACGGCTACATGGCCGGCTGGGTGCTAGGCTACGACTTCGAGGCCTTCGGCGAGGCCTTCAGCCTGACCAACTGGCACGAACAGACCTTCGAGCGTGACGACGAATATCTCGAAGATAAATACGTCGATGGCTCAGCCAGCTCGCTAGGCACCAACGGCGCCGTGGCGCTGTGGTGGCACCCCATCGAGGAGATCACCACCGGCGTGCAGTACCGCTACGCGAACAACAAGCTGGGCACCGCCGGCGACTATCAGAACGCGATGATCTATACCGTCAAGGTCAACTTCCTGTAACCTCCCGCGCCTCGTGACCCATCGCCGGCCCCGAGGCGCGACCCGCGCGCCTCGGCCATCAACCACAAGGACATCCCCATGACCTTGCTCATGAGCCTGATCGGCATGCTGACGCTGATCGCCATCGCCGTGCTCTTCTCCAGCAATCGCCGCGCGATCCGCCTGCGCACCGTGGGCGGCGCATTCGCCATCCAGGCCGGCATCGGCGCCTTCGTGCTCTACGTCCCGGCCGGTCAGGCGGTGCTCGCCACCGTCTCGGATGCCGTCAGTCAGGTGGTACTCTACGCCAACGACGGCATCGACTTCGTGTTCGGCGGTCTGGCCAACGCCGAGGCCTCCGGCTTCATCTTCGCGGTCAAGGTGCTGCCGGTCATCATCTTCTTCTCCTCGCTGACCGCGGTGCTTTACTACCTCGGCATCATGCAGTGGATCATCCGCCTGCTCGGCGGCGCCCTGCAGAAGGCGCTCGGCACCTCGCGCACCGAATCGCTCTCGGCCACCGCCAATATCTTCGTCGGCCAGACCGAAGCGCCGCTGGTGGTGCGCCCCTTCATCGCCAGGATGACCCAGTCGCAGCTGTTCGCGGTGATGTGCGGCGGCCTGGCCTCGGTGGCCGGCTCGGTGCTGGCCGGCTATGCCGCCCTGGGCATTCCCATGGAATACCTGGTCGCCGCCTCCTTCATGGCCGCCCCCGGCGGGCTGCTGTTCGCCAAGCTGCTGCTGCCCGAGACCGAGACCCCGGAGGACAGCGTCTCCGCCGCCGAGGAACGCCTCGACGAGGAAGAGAACCATCCCACCAACGTGCTGGATGCCGCCGCCTCGGGCGCCAGCTCCGGCCTGATGCTGGCGTCCAACGTCGGCGCCATGCTGCTCGCCTTCATCGGCCTGATCGCACTGATCAACGGCATCCTGGGCGGCATCGGCGGCTGGTTCGGCATGGAGTCGCTGAGTCTCGAGCTGCTGCTCGGCTGGCTGTTCTCGCCGCTGGCCTTCCTGCTCGGCGTGCCCTGGTCCGAAGCCACCCTGGCCGGCTCCTTCATCGGCCAGAAGCTGGTGGTCAACGAGTTCGTCGCCTACATCAACCTCGCCCCCTACCTGGACGGCGAGCAGATGGTCGCCGCCACCGGCGAGGCGCTCTCCGACCATTCCGCGGCGATCCTGTCCTTCGCCCTGTGTGGCTTCGCCAACCTGTCGTCGATCGCCATCCTGCTCGGCGGCCTCGGCAGCATCGCCCCCAGCCGGCGCCACGACATCGCGCGCCTGGGCATCAAGGCCGTCCTGGCGGGTACCCTTTCCAACCTGATGTCCGCTACCCTTGCCGGCTTCTTCATCGCCCTCGGGGCATGAACCGGCGACACCGCGGCCTGTCGGGCGCGGTGTCATTCTTCTCAACAGGCCCCTTTGCTACAGGACCACAACATGACCGATCTGCAACGCGTTGCCCGCCAGGCCCTGCCGCTGCTCGACCTCACCAGCCTCAACGACGACGACACCGATGCCAGCGTCGAAGGCCTGTGCCAGCGCGCCAAGACGCCGATGGGCAACCCGGCGGCGATCTGCATCTACCCGCAGTTCATCGTCCCGGCGCGCCGCGCGCTGACCGCCCACCGCCTGAACGACAGCGTCAAGATCGCCACCGTCACCAACTTCCCCGACGGCGGCGACGACGTCATGCGCGCCGCCCGCGCCACCCGCGAGGCCGTGGCCTCCGGCGCCGACGAGGTCGATGTGGTCTTCCCCTACCGCGCGCTGATGGCCGGCGACGAGGGCGTCTGCCAGGACCTGGTCGAGATGAGCAAGGCCGCCTGCGGCGACGCCACCCTCAAGGTGATCCTCGAGACCGGCGAGCTGAAGGACCCGGCACTGATCCGCCGCGCCGCCGAACTGGCCATCGAGGGCGGCGCCGACTTCCTCAAGACTTCCACCGGCAAGGTCGACGTCAACGCCACCCTGGAAGCCGCCGAGATCCTGCTCGAGGCGATCCGCGACAGCGGCAAGGACATCGGCTTCAAGGCCGCCGGCGGCGTGCGCACCACCGAGGATGCCGCGGCCTACCTGGAGCTCGCCGAGCGCATCATGGGCGCCGGCTGGATCTCCCCGGCCCACTTCCGCTTCGGCGCCTCCGGCCTGCTCGACGACCTGCTGATGAACCTCGGCGCCTTCGACGCCCCGGCCGCCGACGGCGACGAGGACGACTACTGATGCTTCCCCAGGAAGCCATCCGCGCCAAGCGCGACGGGCGGCCGCTGCCGCCCGACGCCATCCGCGAGCTGGTTTCCGGCATCGCCGACGGCCGCCTGTCGGATGCCCAGGTCGGCGCACTGGCCATGGCCATCTACCTGCAGGGCATGGACGACGCCGAGACGGTGGCCCTCACCGAGGCCACCCGCGACTCCGGCGAGGTGCTCGACTGGGCCGGGCTCGACCTGCCCGGCCCGGTGCTCGACAAGCACTCCACCGGCGGCGTGGGCGATCTGGTCTCGCTGGTGCTCGGCCCCTGGGTCGCCGCCTGCGGCGGCCACGTGCCGATGATTTCCGGGCGCGGCCTCGGCCACACCGGCGGCACCCTCGACAAGCTCGAGGCCATCCCCGGCTACTCGGTCACCCCGGACACCGCCACCTTCCGCCGCCTGGTGAAGGACGCGGGCGTGGCGATCATCGGCCAGACCGGCAGCCTGGCACCGGCCGACAAGCGCCTCTACGCGGTGCGCGACGTCACCGCCACCGTGGAATCGCTGCCGCTGATCGTGGCCTCGATCCTGGGCAAGAAGCTCGCCTGCGGCCTCGACGCCCTGGTGATGGACGTCAAGGTCGGCAGCGGCGCCTTCATGCCGACGCCGGCCGCCTCCCGCGAGCTGGCCGAAGCCATCGCCACGGTGGCCAGCCGCGCCGGCACGCCGACCACCGCGCTGCTGACCGACATGAGCCAGCCGCTGGCGCCCTGCGCCGGCAACGCCGTGGAGGTGCGCGAAGCGCTGGCGGTGCTGACCGGCGAACGCCGCGACGGCCGCCTGCTCGAGGTCACCCGCACCCTGGCCGCGGAAATGCTGCTGGCCGGTGGCCTGGCCGCCGACCGCGACGCGGCGCTGGCCCGGCTCGACGAGCGACTGGCCTCCGGCGCCGCCGCCGAGCGCTTCGCGCGCATGGTGGCCGGCCTCGGCGGCCCGAGCGACCTGCTCGAGCGCGCCGACGCTCACCTGCCCGCCGCGCCGGTGGTGCGCGAGGTCCGCGCCGCACGCGCGGGCCATCTCGGCGCCATCGACACCCGGGCCGTGGGCATGGCGGTGGTCGAGCTCGGCGGCGGGCGCCGTCATCCGGCGGACGCCATCGACCCGGCCGTCGGCCTGACCGACATCGCCGAACTGGGCGCGGCCGTCGCCGCCGGCCAGCCGCTGGCGCGCATCCACGCCCGCAGCGAGACCGACGCCGAGCGCGCCGAGGCCCGGCTGCACGACGCCCTCACGCTGAGCGACGCGCCCTGCCCCGCGCCACCACTGATTCAGGACACCATCCGTCGGGAGGCCCAATGACCCGCGCCATCGTGCTCGTTCTCGATTCCTTCGGCCTCGGCGCCACACCGGACGCCGAGACCTTCGGCGACGCCGGCGCCGACACCCTGGGCCATATCGCCCGGGAATGCGCCGATTCGACCTCCCGCGGCCCGCTCGCGCTGCCGAACCTCGGCCGGCTGGGGCTGTTCCACGCCCACCGCGAGAGCACCGGCGCCTGGGCCGCCGGCATCACCCCGCCGCAGAGCGTCGACGGCGCCTACGGCGCGGCCAGGGAAATCTCCTCCGGCAAGGACACGCCCTCCGGCCACTGGGAGATCGCCGGCGTGCCGGTGCGCTTCGAGTGGGGCTACTTCAGCGAGCGCGAGCACAGCTTCCCGCCCGAGCTGCTCGAGGCGCTGGTGCGCGAGGCCGGCCTGCCCGGCGTGATCGGCGACTGCCACGCCTCCGGCACCGAGATCATCGCCAGGCTCGGCGAGGAGCACGTCGCCAGCGGCAAGCCGATCGTCTACACCTCGGCGGACTCGGTATTCCAGATCGCCACCCACGAGGACGCCTTCGGCCTCGAACGCCTCTATGCGCTGTGCGAGATCGCCCGCCGGCTGCTCGAGCCCTACAACATCGGCCGGGTCATCGCGCGCCCCTTCACGGGCAAGAGCGCCGACGACTTCGCCCGCACCGCCAACCGCCGCGACTACAGCGTCGAGCCGCCCGCGCCCACGGTGCTGCAGAAGCTGCACGACGACGGCGGCCAGGTGGTGGCGATCGGCAAGATCGCCGACATCTACGCCCACTGCGGCATCTCGCGCACCATCAAGGCCAGCGGCCACGACGCCCTGTTCGACGCCACCCTGGACGCAATGGCCGAGGCCGGCGACCGCTCGCTGATCATGACCAACTTCGTCGACTTCGACATGGTCTACGGCCACCGCCGCGACGTGGCCGGCTACGCCGCCGCCCTGGAGGCCTTCGACGCCCGCCTGCCCGAGCTGCTGGCGCGCCTCGAGGACGACGACCTGCTGATCCTCACCGCCGACCACGGCTGCGATCCGACCTGGCCCGGCAGCGATCACACCCGCGAGCACATCCCGGTGCTGGCCAGCGGCGCCGGCCTCGCGCCCGGCTCGCTGGGCATCCGCGAGAGCTTTGCCGACATCGGCCAGAGCCTGGCCGCACACCTCGGCCTGGCACCCATGGACGACGGCACGAGCTTTCTTCCGGCCCCCAAAGCCCAGGCACGTTAAGCCCCGGCCCGACAGGACCCGGCTCAAAGACCCGGTTCAAAGACGCGGTTCAAAGACCAAGGAGACCGAACATGGCCACCCCGCATATCAAGGCCGAACGCGGCGACTTCGCCGATACCGTGCTGATGCCCGGCGACCCGCTGCGCGCCAGGTACATCGCCGAGAACTTCCTCGAGAACGCCCGCCAGGTGAACGACGTGCGCAACATGTACGGCTACACCGGCACCTACAAGGGCCGCGAGATCTCGGTGATGGGCCACGGCATGGGCATCCCCTCGGTGTCGATCTACGCCAAGGAGCTGATCACCGAGTTCGGCGTGAAGAGCCTGATCCGCGTCGGCTCCTGCGGCGCGGTGCGCGACGACGTGAAGGTGCGCGACGTGGTCATCGGCCAGGGCGCCTGCACCGACTCCGGCGTCAACCGCACCCGTTTCCTCGGCAACGACTTCGCCGCCATCGCCGACTTCGAGCTGACCCGCCACGCGGTGGACGCCGCCGCGGCCCAGGGCGTGCCGGTCAAGGTCGGCAACATCTTCTCGGCGGACCTGTTCTACGATCCGCGCCCCGAGATGATCGACCTGATGCGCCGCTACGGCATCGTCGGTGTGGAGATGGAGGCCGCCGGCCTCTACGGCGTGGCCGCCGAGTTCGGCGCCCGGGCCGCCACCATCTGCACGGTGTCCGACCACATCGTGCGCGGCGACTCGCTCTCCAGCGACGAGCGTGCCACCACCTTCGACGAGATGATGACCGTCGCCCTGGAGAGCGTGCTGCGCGACGACGCCGCCCGGGAGGCACAGGCATGAGCGAGGTCCAGCCCGATATCGTCGAGGCGCTGATCGGCGTGCGCGACCACGCCTACGCGCCCTACTCGAACCATCCGGTGGGCGCGCTGATCGTCAGCGAGAGCGGCACCCGCTACGTCGGCGCCAACGTCGAGGTCGCCCACTACAAGGGCCTCTGCGCCGAGGCCTCGGCCATCGCCACCATGGCCAGCGCCGGCGAGCGCGAGCTGCGCGAGGTCTACGTGATCGGCCCCGGCGAGCACCTGTGCACGCCCTGCGGCGACTGCCGCCAGCGCATCCGGGAGTTCGCCACGCCCAAGACCCTGATCCGCGTGGTCGACGCCCAGGGCACGCTGCTGCGCCGCTACACCATGGACCAGCTGCTGCCCGACTCCTTCGGCCCCGAGAACCTGGGCCATTCCTCGACCCTGGGCGACTGAGCCCGAGGCCTCCCCAAAATGTCATCGCCGTCGGCGTCCTTTTCTCTGCCGATGGCGAGCTGATTGCCACCATGGGGTCAGACCCCGGCGGCGGCGATTCGGCCAGAGAAGCGCACCATGACGGGCCTGATGGCTCGGCCGGGGTCTGACCCCATGGACGCCACCGTCGCGGGCCGCCGCCGACAGGAACTCGCCATCCTTCTGATATGGAAGGACGATTCGTGACAAAGCGCCGCTCTGGTATCCTTGGCCCCCAGTGTCCATGTCTTCGGAGCACCCGCCGATGTCCCCCGCCATCGCCATCGCGCGCACGCCGCTGGTCGCCGTCTACGGCACCCTCAAACGCGGCCTGCGCAATCACCACTGGCTGAACGGCGCCGACTTCGTGGGCACGGACGTGCTCACCGGCGTCACCCTCTTCGACCTCGGCCCCTACCCCGGCGCCCGGCTCGAACGCTCGATGGGCGTGGAGATCGAGGTGTTCCGCGTCGATGCCGCGGGGCTCAAGGACCTCGACGTGCTCGAGGACTACCGTGTAAGACGGCCGGCGAGCGGCACCTACGACCGGGTCGTGCATGCGACCGCCTTCGGCCCGGCCTGGCTGTACCTTTACAATCGCGACGTCGCGGGCTGCCCCGTGATTCGCGAGGGCGGCTGGCAGCCCCGCCAGTCCGTCCTCTGACACCCACTTCACACAAGGAACCCGCCATGGGCCGTCTCTTTTCTCTGATCGTGATCGCCGGGCTGGCGTACGGCGGGCTCTACCTCGCCTACGGCATGGCCCTGAAGCAGGACGTGGCGCAGGCACTGGACGACATGGGGCTCACCGCCGTGGACGTCGACGGCGTCGGCTTCGACCTGCTGGCCCCGCTCGGCACCGAGGCGAACATCACCGCCGACGTGCACTACCGCGGCGCGGCCGCCAGCATCGACCTGACGGCGCACGGCCATCCGCTGTTCTCCGAAGAGGTCCGGCTCGAGCTCGGCGGGCTCCAGGCCCTGCGGCTGAGCATCGGCGGCGGGCAGTAACGACCTCGCCAGCGGCCACCGTCAGCGGTTACATTCAGCGTTGACGATATTCTTCTTCTCATCGAGCCCCGGAGTGACCATGTCCCGCGCCATCGATATCCCCGCCGCCGACGGCACCATCGACGCCCATGTCTTCACGCCCGAGAACGCCGACGGCCCGCTGCCGGCCGTGGTGCTGCTTACCGATATCGGCGCCCTGCGCCCCTGCTATCACGAGAAGGCCCAGCGCATCGCCGACGCCGGCTACGCCGTACTGATGCCCAACATCTACTACCGTGACGCGGCCGGCGAGATCGTGCCGGCGGGCCAGTCGTTCCGCGACCCGGACGTGCGGCCCACCCTGGTCGAATACGCCGGCCACCTGACGCCCGACGCCCAGTCCCGCGACTTCGTCGCCTGGCTCGAGGGCATCGACGCCGCGCCGGAATTCGCCGAGGGCAAGGTCGCCGTGGTGGGCTACTGCCTCACCGGCGCCTTCGCACTTCGCATGGCGGCGGAACACCCCGAGCGCATCGCCGCCGCAGCCGGCTTCCACTCCGCCAACCTGGCGCAGGCCGACGACGCGCACAGTCCGGTGAAGGTGGTGAACCACATCGCAGGCCGCGTCTACTTCGGCCACGCCGACCGTGACGAGCTGCTGCCGCCGGAGCAGATCGCCCGCATGGACGAGGCCCTGGCCGCCGCGGGCGTGCACTTCACCACCGAGCTCTACCGGGGCGCTCCCCACGGCTACACCGCCAAGGACGCCACCGGCTCCTACCATGCCGAGGCCGACGAGCTGCACTACAAGCGGCTGCTGACGCTGCTGGAAGAGACGCTGTAAGACGCGTTACGTCCAACGAATAGGGCCCCGGTAACAAAACCGGGGCCGCATGTGTCACCGCTCATCCGTCACGGGCAAGAAGCACGTCGGCGTTCGATCACAAATGCTTGAGCATGTCCGACGTACTCGCGATCTCAGCATATTCGCCATGCAGATTGGCCAGCGACATGGCATGCACCTCTTCCGCCGACCTTGAAATTCCCGAGTAATCTTCCTTAGCAAACGTGAAGGTAGCGTCACTGACCACGCTCACCTCGAACCCGAGGTTGCCTGCCGTGCGCACGGTGGATTCGACCGAGTTGCTGGTGCTCACCCCGACCACCACCAACCGGCGAAGATCGCGCACATGCAGCCACCGCTCGAGACCGCTGTGAATGAAGGCATCGGGCACGTGCTTCTCGACCACATGCTCATCTGCCAGCGGCGCCAGTTCGGGCTGGAATTCGGCCCCGGACTGGCCCGGCCAGAACGGTGACCCCGGCGTTCGCGAGATATGACGAACGTGCACGACCGGCCATCCCTTCTGGCGCCAGGCGGAAAGAAGCGCCTGGATATTCCGCTCGGCCTCTGGATTGTTGCGCTCGCCAGCGGTGGACTCCCCCATTCCACGCTGCATGTCGATAATGATCAGCGCTTCTCGTTGCTCCATCTCGCCCTCCTGCTTTGTCCCCATCACATTGCCCGACGGGGCGAGGCCAAACAACGAGACGGCATCTTCCGCCCGCTCTCGGCACCACGAAACCCGTGAGATGCGCCAGCGTTCATCTGCCCCCAAGCACGGCAACGCTTGGCGGTCGCCTGGCACGATTACTCAGCTTCTCTCGGCGAGATACTTTTGGGCGCACCGCCCGACGAAACTACGCCCGGGATTTGACCCGCCAATCCATTCATCCAACGAGAACAAGTCGAAAAGCCCCACTTTGACCAGAGTCGGCACGGCAGCTTCCAGCTCTTTCTCCACTTCGCCGCGCTCGCCACCATTATGCAGGGCGACGTTACGCAGCATCGTTGCCACCGTGCCTGTCTGTACTCTGCTGCCATCCTTGAGCGTCACCGCCGGGAGTTCTTCCCCTGCGGCCACGATCTTTTTATTGATCGCACCGAGCTGCTCGGTATTTTCTAGTGAATGCTCAGACATATCTAACTCCTCAAGAAATTCTAAAGTTAACGCAGAGCTTAGCGGCGACCTTGCAATGGAGGCGAAGCCGCAATGTAAAGGGCGTCCGGCGGCCGCAGGCCGCGAACTACAACGCCTGGTTATGTGCTACCCGAAGAAACAGCCATTCTCATCGCCATTCACGATAGCAAAGAATTCCTCGATGGATCGTGACTCAGGTTCTGGCGTGTACAAATGCCACTTCAGATCGCTACGCATCCAGTAGATTTTCCAGCGCTGCGCTTTCTTCACGTAGGTAGCTTTTGCTACCGGTGATTCAATGATTGTGGACGGCTCCCGAAAATGAGGGCGGATCTCGACAATTTGCACGCTTTGGCCAGACACCCGAACGTCTATATCTAACTTGGGTCGGATATCGACTGGCGGCCTCCGATTTTCCAGAAACTCTGAAGCGGCCCGCTCAATTTTCTTCGATTCAAACTCACTGAATGCCATATGGATTCTCTATGGGAATGCCCACATAACGCCGCCAACACGCGCAGCTTTGTAGTTGAGGCGAAGCCGTAACGAAAAAGCTGTCGCAGTGCTTGGCTTTGTTAAACATTAGCCACCTATCGTCCCGGCTGCCGCGCCCAATACAGAAACAACAAGAGGGTGAGATAAGCATTTCGATAGTAATGATTTAGCTTCCTCTTTCTCTTCTGGTGTAGCCGAAGAAGACTCAATTTTTTGTGATAGAGCTTCAAATGAATTGATAATATTCTGACTGTTATAGTCACCTATCTGAACTGACTGAGCACCAGATATATTTATGTTCTGCACAGGCTTATGCGCCACGGGCGCGCTTCCTTTTCTGATTTTTACTTGATAGTGAGGACCTCTTCTTCCAACACCTGTATTGAAGAAAGTTGCTTCAGTTACAAAACTTCTTTCATCTTTACCATTAGGCAACTGACGTAGAATAGTGTCTCCTTCTTCTACATCTGCTTTAGGGTCATCAAGAATAATAGTGTTACCAGCAAATGATGCCTTATATGGACCGACCACATCTCCGTTTGCTTTTTCTATTCTCGCATCTTCACTTTTTAGAATTCCCACAGGTCTCTCCTTAGATGTTTAACGCCCGCAATAAACGGCGCGAGGAACGAGCGTCCAGCGACCGCAGGGAGCGAATTTAATTGCATTGTTAGCTGTCTTTTTCATGCCAATACTTTAAATTTCTTCCAGCTAGCATTTCTCTCATTTTTTGAGCTAGTTCTCGATTCTCAGGCGAACCACCTTCAAGGCGCTCAATAATTTCTTGTCGAAATGGTTCATTTGCTTTTCGTCTTGTCATAACTGAGCTTAACGTATTAGCAGCCAATCTAAATACAAATTCATTTTCTTTCATACTAGCAAGCAGCTCTTGGTATTCTTCAGTGACATCTACCCACTCTTCCAAGTTATCGGCTTCTTGATCAAAATGAGCTGGTGTAACTTTGCTAGGCGGCCTTCCTTCAATGATTTCTATTTCAGCTCTCGCAAAGGCTTTTGCGACTAATTCAGAGCAAAATGACGACGACTCATTACCTGCCCCCATAAAAGCCTTATTGTAATCTTGAGCATAGAAAAACATGGCCGCTTTCTGAAGATTCTCAGTTTTCAAACATGTCTCTGTAATGGTTTTATGTCTAATAACTCTCCATCCAGCTTTACAGGTCCTATCTTCATCAATCAACAAGGTTAAATGCACACCTTTGTCACCTGTAGCGTGTATAAAAACCCCATCACCCAAACTAAAAGCAACATGGCTAGAAATGGCGTTTTTATAAATGGCTTTTTGTACAGCCACAAGCGATGAAGATAATTTGCCTTCACCAGTTACTAGTAATACATCTCCTGGTAGCACAAATCCCCCTAGACAGCTAACGCCAAGCTCAGTCGCCGGTGAAACCGGTCGGCTGAAGCGCCATGTTAGAACCTATAGCCTCAACTTTGTCAGTAATGATAGGCAGATTAGGTAGCCCGAACAGTTCGTTTATAGCTTTCACTACTCGAACCATCATTGAGTTTGAGCCAAGAAGAGGATGAACATAGACTGCTTCGATAAAATCCGAGAGACTACTATCGAATTCCCCAATATTTAGTGAAATACCATCACGTTCAGGGTGCGGATCTGACAGTGGTTTCCCAATCTCGCGCTTTGGATAAACTATCAATCTAACTTCAGCCTCATATTCATACAACGCAGGCTTTACGCTGAAGGCCCCGACCCTCACATCTTTGCCAACATTGAGCTTCCCTATCAGCTCTTCCTGTAACTCTTTTTCTGGGCTTGTCAGTCCATCAATGTAGTCTACGTCAATGACCTGCCCCTCTAGGCCCGCCTCATGCAACCAACCAGAATTGCTGTGTAGAAGCTTCTCTAGCGTCTCTGGTTTTAACCTAATAGCAACTGATTCACCACCACCGCCATATAAGTTCCACATTGCAAGCGACATTGAGGCAGCGCGATTCCAGCAGCTGATGTAAGTTGATTCTCTGTCGATGGCGACTTCATTAAGCCATTCGGCTACGCGAACATTGTAATTATCATGGTTCTCTCGCCAACCCTGAATCATAGTCTCAAGGTACTCAATACGTTTGTGGGGATACACTACAGGTACACGCTTCAAAACATCAGCCAGAACAGAGCGCTCCTCTTCAGGAGGCAACTTGTTATATAGACTTGCTGAATAGCTTAAGGCGTCGTCTTGATTTCCTTTTGCATTATCGAGAACTTTTTGAAGTTCCTCGGCGTAGCCACGGACGCGTTGCCATCTCTCTTTTTCACCCCATAAAACGGCGTGTGCGATCCATTTACCCTCTGATTCATCCTGAAACAGCGAGGCTTTAGGGCAAAAAATTGACCTTGAACGCAGCATATCGACATACTTTGCCAACGACATATACCGCCAAATATAAAGATCAGACATACGGCCTCTTTCTATTATAGGAACTAGCTCTAACAGATATTAGGCAGCTGGCTCGTTTATTGACTTAAACGTGCCGGCACGTTCATCCATGTTATACGGCCCGCCTGATGCGCCCAACCCACTGATTTTCATGCATATTAATGACAATTAGGCGCGATAACACCGATCATCGTGCCTTCCACCTTTTACGTCCTTTCCTTCAGCCTGCCACTAAATTAGCTGAGGATCTAGCGTGGCATGAGCACCATTGACGGGGGACAGGCGTGGTGGGGAGGGCCGCTGAGCGTATCGAGAAAGGATGCCGCCCTACTCCCCGAAGTGCCGTTTCAGATAGTCGATGATGCGCTGGGCGCCATAGAGCCAGCGCTCCTCGCCGGAGGCCTCACGAATGTAGAGGCACGGCACCTGGAGCTTGCCGCCCTGCTCCTTCAGCGTCTGGCCGTGCTCGGGGTCGAGGCGGGCGTCGCGGGTCTCGATGGAGAGCCCCAGGCGGGTGATCGCGCGGCGCACGCGAATGCACTCGGGCTCGCTCCAGAACTGGTAGAGCGCCAGGGCCTCGCAGGCGGCGTCCACCTCGGCCTGGTGCGCGTCGTTCCGGGCGACCTCGCGGCGGGTGCCGAGCTTGTCGGCCACCCACACCACCGGCGCCAGCAATGTCTGGATCAGTGATCGCATGATGTTCTCCTCCCGGCATCAAGATCGGGCGCAAGCCGCCGATGTCAAAGGGTTGCCTCCCGCGTCGGCGCGCCTGCCGTGGCCGATGCTTCCGGCATTACGCTAGCACATCGCCGCGCCGGGCTTGCCAAGGCCAGGCCCCGGCACGAACATGATCGATGCCTGATCTGCCCACCGACGGGGCCCTTCAACAAGATATCCAACCAGAGTCAGGGAATGACCGCTGCGCGCTTCTCCACCTTCGAACTGCTGCTGCTCCAGAGTCGCGACCAGGCCGACAGCGCCTCGCTGCTGCTGCTGGCCTGGGTGCTGGCCCAGCAGGGGCCGGTCGGGGAAGCCGAGCGCGCCCAGCTGGTCTCGCTGACCGGCGCCTTCCGCCACGGCCACGAGCTGGCCCCGCTGCTGGAAATCGCCGCCAGCCAGGACCTGGGCGCCATCCAGCTCGCCGCCGAGGTGCTGCAGAAGGAGCTGCATGGCGACACCGCCCGCGCCTTCCTGCGCCTGGCGGTCACCCTGGCCGCCGAGCACGGCAAGCCGACCCTGGCCAACCACCATATCCTGCGCTTCCTGGCCGACCTGCTGGGCGTGCCGCCGCTGGAGTTCGCCGAGCTCTATGCCTCCCAGGCCGGCCGGGCGCTGCGCGAGCCGGGCGACCCGAGCCGGCGCGACTACTGGCAGCAGCGCGAACGGGGCACGCGAGACCGTCGTCGTGAAACGGCCGGTGAGGAGAACGACGAGCGCCCCGGACAGGAACAGGCCGCCGAGAGCGAGCGAACCGAGCAGGAAAGCGCTCGCGAAGCGCGGGCCGAGGCGCGCCGTCAGGCTCGCGAGGACAAGGCGGAAGCCCGGCGCCAGCGTCAGGAGGAAAAGGCACAGGCCAAGGCCCGGCAGAAAGCCGAACGCGACGCCGAGAAACGCCGCCAGCAGGCCCGGCGCGAGGCCGAGAAGCAGCGCCAACGGGCCGAGCGCGAACAGGCGCGACGACACCGAGAGGAAGAGCGGGAACGCCGCCGCGGCGGCCATCGTGAACGGCAACAGCACTCACGCTCTGGTGACCGGGGCTCTGACCATGGCCACCAGCGTGCCCACGATGACGGCGCGCATCGTGCCCACGAGCGGCCCGCGGCGCCCGACCCGCGCATCCGCAGCGCCCTGACCGTGCTGGGCCTGGAGCCCGGCGCCAGCCGCGGCGAGATCCGCAAGGCCTACCGGCGCCTCGCCCAGGCCCATCATCCGGACCGCTTCCACCAGGAGGGCGACGCCATCGTCGCCAGCGCCTCGCGGCGCTTCCAGCGGATTCGCCGGGCCTATGACTTCCTGATGAAGGTGAGCTGAGATGCGCGACCTCTACCAGCGACTGCACCTCTCCGCCGATGCCGACGAGTCGGCCGTGGCCGAGGCCATCGCGCGCTGCGAGCACAGCGCCCTCAAGGCCGACGCCGCCACCGTGCTGCAGGCCGACTCGCGCCGCGCCGAATACGACGCCCTGCACGACACCCTCTCCGACATCGGCCGACTGCGCGCGCGGCTGGGCCTGACCCACGCGCCCTACTGGCGCGCCGGCCCGGCGGACGACTTCTCGCTGCCGCCGGGCCCGCCGGGCTCGCGTTTCGAGGAATGGATGCAGCGCCTGAACGTGGCCGCCCGGGCGCATAACCGCCGGCCCAGGCGCCGCGGCATACTGCTCGTGCTGTGGCTGGCGACGCTGGCCGGCGGCGTGGCCCTGGGCCGCTATCTGCTCTGACGCTTTCCGCTGCGATCCCTGCGCCAGCTTGGGCCCTAGCCCGGGTCGGGCGAGCCGCCGCTGGCGCTGGTCTGGCGATGAGGGTCCGCCACGCCGGCCTCGCCGGGCTCGCGCCCGGCGGCATCGTGGTCCTGCCCCCACTCGGCGCTGCCGTCCAGCCGGCCGCCGCCATGGCCTTCCATGCTGACGCTCAGGCGCGGCACGCCCAGATCGACGCCCTGCTCCTCCATGCGACGCTTGAGCAGCAGATTGAAGGCACGCGCCACGTCCCACTGCATCTCCGGCGCGGTGCGGAAACGCATGCGCAGGATCGGGCAGCCGTCCTCGAAGGCATGGATGCCCTGCATCTCCAGCGGCGACCAGATGTAGTGGCGCATCATCGGGTCCTGGCGCAGCGCCTGGGCGGTCTCCTGCATCAGGGTGATGGCGTCGTCGATCTTCATGCTGTAGGGGATACGGATCTTCATCAGCGCGATGCCGAACTGGCGCGACATGTTGTGGATCGAGTCGATGCGGCTGAAGGTGATGATGTGCACGATGCCGTCCAGGTCGCGCAGCTTCACGGTGCGCAGCGTCAGCCCCTCGACGGTGCCCATGTGGCCGTTGATCTGCACGAAGTCTTCCACCGCCAGCGAATCCTCGATCAGGATGAAGATGCCGGTGATCAGGTCCTGCACCAGGGTCTGGGCGCCGAAGCCGATCGCCAGGCCGATCACACCGGCACCGGCCAGCAGCGGCGTGACGTTCACCCCCAGGTTGGCCAGCCCGACGATGGAGGCGATGATCACGATGGTGGCGAAAATGATGTTGCGGATCATCGGCGTGATGGTCTGGGCCCGGGCCTGGTTGACGCGCCGGCCGCGGGCACGCGCCGAGGAAGCCAGCGCCCGCTGGATGGCGGTGTCGGCGAAGATCCAGGCCAGCCAGGCCAGCAGCACGGTGAAGCCGATACCGAGCAGCGCCTGGCCGATGCGCACGCTGGCCACGCCCTCGCGGCCGATGCCGATCAGCGATCCGCCCCACACCTGCAGGAAAAGCTCGGCGAAGGCGATCCAGGCCACCACGTGGGCCAGGGTGTAGCCGAAGCGTTCCAGCCGGCGGCGATACTCGCGGCGAAAGCGGCGCTTGGTGCGGCGCTCGGA
This sequence comes from Halomonas sp. SL1, assembly GCF_003030865.2. Lineage (NCBI taxonomy): Bacteria > Pseudomonadati > Pseudomonadota > Gammaproteobacteria > Oceanospirillales > Halomonadaceae > Halomonas > Halomonas sp. SL1. The sequence continues at coordinate 26,386 of NZ_PYUQ02000011.1, forward strand.
ATGACGGCGGATCAGCCCGGCCACCACCAGGGTCAGCACCAGCAGCGAGGCCGAGACGATGGAGCGCGCCAGGGCGGTGGCCACGTCGCCGCCGGTGACGAAGATCGCCACCAGCGAGCCCCCCACCAGCAGCAGCGCCGGGATGTGCCACAGCCCGCCCACCGCACGCGCCATGTCGGCGGCGTTGCTGCTGTCGCGACGATGCTTGTACGAGCGATTGCGAATCAGGTGCGTGATCGGCCGCTTGAAACGGATCACGAAGCGCCCGCTGAGCAGCGCGGCCAGCACGTTGGCGATCACCGACAGCAGGTTGGCCAGGTCGTCGCCGATCGAGTCGGTGATCCGCGTGGAATTGAGGGCATCGCCCAGGGCGATCAGCGCGCCGATCACGAACAGCGGCCGCAGCGCCCGCTGCTGGAGGATCTGCACGGCGACGAAGCGATGACCGCGGGTGAACACCGAGATCACCGTCTCCACCACCACCGACAGGGTACGCCCGCACAGCGAGATATAGGCCACCACCAGCGCCCCGGTGCGCCCCGGGCTCTCGGGCACCAGCTGGGCCACGCCCAGCGCCAGCACGAAGGCCAGCGCCCAGGGCAACAGGCGGCGCAGGAAGTGAATCGCCAGCAACAGCCCCTTGGGCTCGCGGGGCAGGTCCAGCGGCCAGCCCCGCCGCTGCGCCAGCCGCCGTCCCAGCGCGATCAGGATCACCAGCAGCCCGGCCCAGATGCCGACCAGCACCGTCATCTCGACCACGAAGTTGAGCAGCGTGCCGTCGCCGGTGCGAAGCGTCAGCTCGGTGAAGTCCGTCCAGCCCTCGCGGAACTGCCGCTGCCAGTCGTTGAACGGCGAGCTACCGGACTCGGCCTGCTCGCCAAGCTCGTTGAGGGTATCGGCCAGCGCCCCCAGCAGCCCCTGCTGCCCGGCGATGCCCTCCCCCTGCGTGACCTCGCTGTTGGCGGTGCGCAGCGATTCCAGGCTTTGCAAGAGCTGGTCGCGCCGGTTCTCGTCTTCCAGCGTGGTGATGATGCGGTCGAGCGCCTGCTGCAGGGCCTCGGGATCGGGCGGCTGCTCGCCGCTCTGTTCCTGACCGCCGCCCAGGGAGGAGATGGGCAGCGACTGAGCGGCCGCCATCGGCGACAGAAGCAGCAGCGAGAGCAGTAGCAGGCCCCGCAGGGCGAACGAGAAGTGGCGATGCGCGCGTGGCAACGTGAGTCTCCGTACGTTGGTGACCGCAATATCAGAATCCATGGCAGCGATGTTAGGCTGCCGATACCGTCACACAGGATGCCGTCATGACGCCGCAACCGCCACCCGTACCCGACAATGCCGAAGGAAGGCCCCGCCGGGTCGGAGTCGAGATCGAGTTCGCCGGCCTGCCGCCGCGAGACACCGCCAATCTGGTACAGGAGCTGTTCGGCGGCGAGGTCGAGGTGCTGAGCCCCCATCGCCTGAAGGTCACCGACACCCGCTGGGGCGAGTTCGGCATCGAGCTGGACACCCAGTACGCCCATCCGGACGCCGAGCGGGTCGATCCCGACGCCTGCCAGGACAGCGAATGGGAGCGCATGCGCCAGGAGTTCCACCAGCGCACCCGCGAGCTGATCGGCGACGTGGTCACCGGCCTGGTGCCCACCGAGATCGTCTGCCCGCCGGTGCCCTGGGACGAGCTCGGGGAGCTCGATGCCCTGTTCGAGGCGCTGCGTCAGCGCGGCGCCAAGGGCACCGACGCCAGCCTGCTCTACGGCTTCGGCCTGCACCTCAACCCAGAGGCGCCGAGCCTGGACGTCGAGAGCCTGCTGGCCCACCTGCGCGCCTATCTGCTCAGCGCTCGCTGGCTGCGCGAACAGATCCAGGTCGACATCACCCGGGAGGTGCTGCCCCACGCCAACCCCTTCCCGCGGGCCTACGCGCTCAAGGTGCTCGACCCCGACTACGCGCCGGACCTCGAGACGCTGATCGACGACTATCTCGAGGACAACCCGACCCGCAACCGCGAGCTCGACCTGCTGCCGCTGTTCGCCCACCTGCATCCCGAGCATCCCCACGAGCTGCTCGACGATCACTTGGTCAAGCCGCGGCCGACCTACCACTACCGGCTGCCCAACGCCCAGCTCTCCGAATCCGGCTGGGGTGCCGTCCAGGAGTGGAATCGCTGGCTCGAGGTGGAAGTGCTGGCCGCCTCGCCGGAAACGCTGGCCGAGCGCGGTGCCCAATATCTGGCCCGCCATCGTCCGGTCTGGCCGGTACGGCTGTGGCAATCGCTGCGCCGGAGGTTAGGGCAGTCATGAGGCAGCACCCGCGCCCGCTGATCGGTATCACGACCTCCGACCGCAAGAGCCGCATCGCCTGGTGGTTCGACTGGTTCGCCGTGTGGCGTCACGGCGGCCGCCCACTGCGGCTGTCGCCCGCGCGCCCGCGGCCCACCGGACTCGACGGCCTGATCATCGGTGGCGGCGATGACATCGAGGCCCACCACTACGGCGGCGAGATCCAGCTCGACGTGCGCGTCGATCCCGAACGCGACCAGCTCGAGATGGCACTGCTCGAGCGCTTCATTCCCGCCGGCACGCCGGTGCTCGGCATCTGCCGCGGCGCCCAGCTGATCAACGTGCACCAGGGCGGCACCCTGGACCCGGACATCTACACCACCAACGAGGGGCTCAAGCGGCGGCGCACCGTGCTGCCGCGCAAGACGGTGGACATCGTCGGCGACAGCCGGCTCTACCGCATCCTTCGCGTGACCTGGTGTCGCATCAACAGCCTGCACCACCAGGCGGTGCAGGAGACCGGCCAGGGCATAGAGATCGTCGCCCGCGACCGCGACGGCCTGGTGCAGGCCATCGAGTCCCGCGAGCACGACTTCCTGATCGGCGTGCAGTGGCACCCGGAGTGGCTGATCTTCAATCGTCCCCAGCAGCGGCTGATCCGCGCCCTGGTGAAGGCCGCCGACCGGGCACGCGACACCTCCCCCTGAACGCCACGAGGCCACCCGAAGGTGGCCTCGCTGACTGACGTGTGTGGTCGGGTGGATCGCGCCTGGCGCCTCAGTCCAGCCTGGCGTCCAGGGTGATCTCGGCATTGAACAGCTTCGACACCGGGCAGCCGGCCTTGGCCTTCTCCGCCGCGTCCTGGAAGGCCGCCTCGTCGGCCCCCGGCACGCTGGCGCGGGTCTCCAGGTGGATGGCGCTGATGCTGAAGCCGCTGTCGTCCGGCGCCAGGGTGACGCTGGCCCGACTGGCAATGCGCTCCGGCGTGTAGCCCGCCTCGCCGAGGATCATCGACAGCGCCATGGAATAACAGCTCGCATGGGCGGCGCCGATCAGCTCCTCGGGGTTGGCGCCGGCCTCGTCCTCGAAGCGCTTGGCGAAGCTGTAAGGCGCCTCGCTCAGCGTGCCGCTCTGGGTGGATACCGTGCCTTTTCCGTCCTTGAGGCCGCCTTGCCAGACGGCGCTGCCGTTCTTCTGGATGCTCATGTCGACTCCTTGCGCTTGAGTGGTCGAATTCTCGCCTCTTCACGATAGACCATGGGGATGATCTCACCGTGGAACAAGGGCGGATTGCGCCACCGGGCCGCCATCTCCAGACTGGAGGCAAGACCTCGACAACAACAGACAGGAAGCGCCATGACACAACCCGCTCGCGTCACCCTGCCGGCCACGGCCCACGAGCCGGCCGTGGCAGTGCCCGCCATCGGCCAGGGTACCTGGTACATGGGCGAAGGCCCCGCTTCCCGCGCCGACGAGATCCGCGCCCTCCAGCTGGGCATGGACCTGGGCATGACGCTGATCGACACCGCCGAGATGTACGCCGACGGCGGCGCCGAGAAGGTCGTCGGCCAGGCGCTCGCCGGGCGCCGCGACGAGGCTTTCCTGGTGTCCAAGGTCTACCCCTGGAACGCCGGCCGCGACTCGGCCATCGCCGCCTGCGAGGCGACCCTCGAGCGCCTGGGCACCGACCACCTGGACCTCTACCTGCTGCACTGGCCGGGCGGCATCCCCCTGGACGAGACCCTGGAAGCCTTCGAACGACTGCGCGAGGACGGCAAGATCCGCCGCTTCGGCGTCTCCAACTTCGACGTCGACGACATGGAAGGCCTGTATGGACGACCCGGCGGCGACAGCTGCGCGATCAATCAGGTGCTCTACCATCTGGGCTCGCGCGGCATCGAGCACGCCCTGCGCCCCTGGCATCGCCAGCACGGCATGCCGCTGATGGGCTACTGCCCGCTGGCGCGCGCCGGCCGACTGCAGCAGGACCCGCTCACCAACGAGGTGGTCAACACCCTGGCCGCCGAGCAGGGCCTGACGCCTGCCCAGCTGATGCTGGCCTGGGCGATCCGCCCGGTCGACGGGCTGCGCGACCTGATCGCCCTGCCCAAGGCCGTGCACCTCGAGCACGTCCGCGACAACGCCGCCGTGCTCCAGGCCACCCTGGACGATCAGGCCGTGGATCGTCTGGAAGCGGAATTCCCGGCTCCCTTCGCCAAGGAACCGCTGGACGTGGTGTGAGACGCGACTGGAGCGACGGGCGTCGGGGCTAGCCCTGCCCCGATGCCCCGCGCAGCGCCGCCAGCGAGGCGGCCAGCGCCTGGTGCCCCTTGGCCTCCATCAGCGCCGCGTTGCGCTCGGGGATGGCCTCGGGGTCCGGGTAGTGAGCCAGCGCTCGCTCCAGCCCGGCCTCGCGGATCAGGTGCCACATCGGCCAGGGCGAGCGGTTGGTGAAGTTGCGCGGCGAATCCCCGGCCTCGCCCTCGAACTCATAGTCCGGGTGGAAGCTCGCGAGCTGATAAATGCCCTCGTAGCCCTGCTCCTCCAGCAGCGCCTCGGCCATGCCCAGCGCGTCCAGGTAGTCGTCGAAGTCCGCCAGCCCCTCGCTCAGCACCATCAGCGTGGTCTCGGTCTCGGCGTGCTCGTCGAGATGCCAGCACTCCTCCATCAGCTTCATCAGCGCCGCCGCGGGATCGGAGGCGTCCACCTCCACGTAGCGGATGCTGTCGCGGGTGACCTCGCGGCCGGCGAAGGGACACACCTCGAGGCCGACCACGAAGGTCTCGACCCAGGCGCGGGTGGCCTCGAGCGGGGAAGGAACAGAAGCGGTCATGGCGGGCATCTCGATGGTGATGGTGAAAGAAGGGGCGCCATGGTCGGCCGCCCGGCCCTGAATGGCAAGCAAGGTGGAAAAAGATCGGCTCAGCGCCGCTTCTGATCCCGTCTCGACGCCAGCCGATCGGCCAGCCGCGTGGGCTCCGGCAGCTTGGTCCGCCCCAGGCAGGCCAGCGTCCACTCCAGCGCCGAGGCCAGCGACAGCCGATGCCCCGGCGACACGAACACCGGCTTCACGCCCTGCCGCGAGCGCAGCACCGCGCCGATCGTCTCCTCACCGTCGGAGCCTGTGTCGACCAGCGGCGCCCAGTCGCCCCGTTCCGCCCCCGGCTCGCCGTGGCGGCCGCACAGCCGCGTCTTGGCCACGCCGATGGTCGGCAGGTCGAGCCACAGCCCCAGGTGGCTGGCCACCCCCAGCCGGCGCGGATGGGCGATGCCCTGGCCGTCGACCATGACCAGCTGCGGGCGGGTCGCGAGCCTGTCGAAGGCCGCCAGTGCCGCCGGCACCTCGCGAAACGACAGCAACCCCGGCACATAGGGCATGCGCGTCGGCTCGCGGTGCACCGCCTGCTCGACCATCTCGAAGGCGCCCTCGCCCGTCGGCGGCCAGGCCAGCACCACCACCGCGGCGCGGGTGATCTCGCCCCCATGCTCGAAGCCGATATCCACGCCAGCGATGCGGTTCACCGGGTCCAGCCGATCCTCGCGCTCGACCCGCCCCGCCAGGCGCTTCTGCAGCGCGATGGCCTCGGCGGGGGAAAGGTTCCAATCGTGCAAGGGAACGGACGGCATGCGGGCTCCTGATGTGTCGGCGGCGCTCGGGTTAGACTAGGCCTTTTCAACCGTGTGACGGAACACCGGGGAGCCGATGCTGAGACTGATCCACACCGCCGACTGGCACCTGGGCCAGAGTTTCCACGGCCAGGAGCGCCATGAGGAGCACCGCGCCTTCCTGGCCTGGCTGCTCGACACCCTGGTCGAACGCGACGCCGACGCCCTGCTGGTGGCCGGCGACATCTTCGACGTGGTCAATCCCTCGCTGCGCGCCCAGGAACTGCTCTTCGACTTCATCGTCGGCGCCCACGAGCGGCTGCCGACGCTCGACATCGTGCTGATCGCCGGCAACCACGACAGCGGCAACCGCATCGAGCTGCCCGCGCCGCTTATGCAGCGCCTGCGCACCCACGCCCGGGGTCGGGTACGCTGGCTCGACGACGGCCGCCTCGACGCCGAGCGCCTGCTGGTGCCGCTGACCGACGCGGCCGGCGAGACCCGCGCCTGGTGCCTGGCGCTGCCCTTCCTGCGCCCCGCCGAGGTCACCGGCCAGATGTCCCGTGACGACGAAGCTGGGGACGGTGAGGAAGCGCCCAACGACTACGTCGCCGGCATCAACCGCGTCCACAGCGAACTGATCGGCGCCGCCCGCGAGCGCCGCGGCAACGGCCAGGCGCTGGTCGCCATGAGCCATGCCCACCTGCACGGCGCCGCCGTCTCCGAGGCCAGCGAGCGGCCGATCGTGATCGGCGGCGAGGAGTCGATCTCCGCCGCCCTGTTCCCCGACGACATCGCCTACGTGGCCCTCGGCCACCTGCACCGCTCCCAGCAGGTCGGCGACGAGCGCATCCGCTACAGCGGCAGCCCCTTGCCGCTGGACTTCAGCGAGCTCAACTACGCCCACCAGGTGGTCGAGGCGACCCTCGACGGCGAGCGGCTGACCGGGGTCGAATCCCTGCCCGTGCCGCGCCCGGTAGCCATGCACCGGCTCGGCCCCGCACCGCTCGACGCCGTGCTGGCCGAGCTGGAGGCGCTGGAGGCGCTGGAACTCGATGCCGATCTGCCGAGAGAACGCTGGCCCTGGCTGGAGCTGCGCGTCGAGCTCGAGGCGCCGATGCCCGACCTCCGCGCCCGCGTCGACGCCGCCCTCGAGGGCAAGCCACTGCGCCTGCTGCGCCTCGAGCGGCGCCTGCCGCAAGTCGCGGCCGAGCACGCTCCCGAGCGCGTCGATCTCGAGACGCTCGGCCCCCGCCGGCTGTTCGAGCGCACCTGGCAGGGCCGTTGGGGCGAGCCGCCGGACGACGACATCCTGGCCGACTTCGACCGCCTGCGTCAGGACGTGCTGGACGCCGGCGAGGAGGACTCCGCATGAAGATCCTCGCCCTGCGCCTGGCCAACCTGGCCTCGATTCCCGGGCCGCTCGAGCTCGATTTCACCGAGCCGCCGCTCAGCGATGCCGGGCTGTTCGCCATCACCGGCCCCACCGGCGCCGGCAAGAGCACCCTGCTCGATGCCCTGTGCCTGGCACTCTACGGCGGCACGCCCCGGCTGCGCCAGGCCCCCGGCCGCGAGGCGCCGCTGCCCGACGTCGGCGACGCCACCCTCAACACCGCCGACCCGCGCACCCTGCTGCGTCGGGGCACGGCCAGCGGCTACGCCGAGGTCGATTTTCTCGGCCGCGACGGCCGCCGCTACCGCGCCCGCTGGGCGGTGCGCCGCGCCCGCGAGAAGGCCGGCGGCCGTCTGCAGGCCGTCGACCAGTCGCTGCGCGACCTCGACGACGAGCGACTGCTCACCAACCAGAAGCGCGAGTTCGACCGCCTGCTGCCCGAGTGCCTGGGCCTGAGCTTCGAGCAGTTCACCCGCGCCGTGCTGCTGGCCCAGAGCGAGTTCGCCGCCTTCCTCAAGGCCGACGACAACGAGCGCAGCGACCTGCTGGAGCGGCTGACCGGCACCACCGAATACTCCGCCATCTCCATCGCCGCCTATCGCCGCGCCAGCGAGGCCAGGAAGGCAGTGGACAGGATCGAGGCCCGGCTCGCCGACGACCTGCCCGCCGAGCCCGAGGCCCGCGCCGAGCTCGAACGCGCCGCCGAGACCACCCAGCGAGCGCTCACCGACCTGCAGGCGCACTCGGCATCGCTTCAGGCCAGGCAGCACTGGCATGAAAAAGATGATCAACTGAAAGCCACCTTCCAGCGCGGTCAGAGCGACCTGGACACGGCCGAGGACGCCTGGAGTTCACTCGCCCCCGCCCGGCGGGATCAGGCCTGGCGACGGGTGATCCTGCCCCGGCGCCACAAACTGACGCGCCAGGCCGCGCTGCCCGGCGAACTCGAGGCCCTGGCGGCGACGCACGCCGAGACGCAGCGAGCGCTTACCGACGCCGAGAGCGCCGAGCAGAGCGCCCGCGAGACCAGCGAGGCCGCCGAACGCTCGCTGGCGGACGCCACCGAGGCACGCCAGCAGGCCGAGCCCGCCCTGCGCGAGGCCCGCGAACGGGCCCAGCGCCTCGCGACCCAGGACCAGCAGCTGGCAGAGCTCGAGCACACTCACCAGGAGCGCCGCCGACGCACCGACGCCCTCGCCGAGCAGCGACGCCAGGCCGACGCGGCCCATGGCCAGCGGCGCGAACAGCGCGACCGCTGGCACGCCGCCCTCGAACGCCTGATCGGCGACCATGACGATCTGGACGCCGCCCGTCAGGCCGCCCAGCGGGCCCACGACGCAGCCGCCCAGCGCCGGCTCGAACTGGGTGAGCTGCACGGCCGCTGGCAGGAAGCCTGCCGCGCCGAGCAGGCCCATCAGGCGCTGAAGACACGCCTGGCGGAGAGCGAACAACGCCTCGAGGCGCTGCTCGGCCGGGGCCAGGCCGCCCGCCAGCGCCTCGACGACGCCGAACGCCATCTCACGAGCGTTCAGGCGTTCGTCGAGCGCAACCGCGCCGTGCGCAGCGAGAGCGTCATCCACCTGCGCGAGGGCCTCGCGGACGGCGAGCCCTGCCCGGTCTGTGGCGGCCTCGAGCATCCCTGGCGTCACCGGCCACCCGCCTCGCCGGAAGCGGCCCAGCTCGCCGCCCAGCAGGCAGAAGAGGATCGCCAGCTGGCACAGGCGCAGGATCAGCGCGATCGGGCCTACCAGCAGCGCCATGACATCGAAGGCGAATACCGCGCCCTGAAGGCTTCGGTGGCCCAGCAGCGCGAGGACCTCGGAACCGCCGATCGGCAGCGCGCCGAGGCGCAGCGGACGCTGGACGCGCATCCGCTGCAGCCGGAGCTGGCCACCATCGCCGCCGAGGAGCGCGAGGCCTGGCTGGACCATCAGCGGCAGGCCAGCGAGGCACGGAAAACCGAGCATCGGCGCGTCCTCGACGAGCTGTCCCGGGCCGAGACCGAGCTCGCACCGCTGAACCAGGCGCTGCATCGGGACGAGATCGAGCTCGCCCGGCTCGGCTCCCAGCAGAGCGAGCTCGAACAGGAACTCGACGGGCTGGCCGAACGGCTGCCGCCGCTTCGCCAGGCCCGCGAGGCCCTGGCCGCCGACCTGCGCGAACGCCTCGGCGAGCACGCCTCGCCGGACGCCTGGCAGCAGCACCTCGACGCCCGTCAGCAGGCCGCCGCCAGCGCGCGCGACGCGGCCCTGGCCCGCCATCACGAAGCGCAGACCGAGCATCAGCGCCTCGCCCAGCAGGCGGCCCACGAGGCCGAGCGACTCGAGACACTGCGCCGCGAGCGCGACGCCCTCGAGGCCGAGCTGGCCGAGTGGCGGCGGGCCCATCCCGAACTGGACGACGCCACCCTCGCCCGGCTGCTGGCCCAGTCCGACGACGAGGCCGAGCGCCAGCGGCGGCAGCTGGAAGACGCCGACCAGGCCCGTCAGCAGGCTGCCGCCGCTCTCAAGGAACGCCGCCAGGCGCTGATCGATCATCGTCGCGAGCAGGGCCTGGTCGACGCCGACGATGAGGCGGCACTGCTGGAAGCGAGTGCCGAGGCCGAGATCGCCCGTCGCCGCGAGGCACTCGCCGAAGAGCGCGAGAGCCTCACCCCGCGGCTGGAAAGCGCCCAGCAGCAGCGCGACGAGGCCACTCACGCCCTGCACGACGACGACCGGCGGCGCCAGCGCCAGCAGGACGCTCAGGCCGAGCTCGAGGCGGCGCGGGCCGAGCATCGCCGCTGGGGCCGGATCAGCGAGCTGATCGGCTCCGCCGACGGCAAGGCGTTCCGGCGCATCGCCCAGGCCTACAACCTGGAACAGCTGCTGGAGCACGCCAACGCGCACCTCGGCGGGCTGTCGCGGCGCTACCGGCTGGTGCGCGGCGGCAGCGAGCTCGGGCTGCTGGTGGTCGACCACGACATGGGCGACGAGCGCCGCTCGGTGCACTCGCTGTCCGGTGGCGAGACCTTCCTGGTCTCGCTGGCCCTGGCGCTGGGGCTGGCCTCCATGGCCTCCGGCGAGCTGGTCATCGAGTCGCTGTTCATCGACGAAGGCTTCGGCAGCCTCGATCCGCAGTCGCTGGCGCTGGCCATGGAGGCCCTCGACGGCCTGCAGGCGCTGGGCCGCCGCGTCGGGGTGATCTCCCACGTCCAGGAGATGCACGAGCGCATCCCGGTGCAGATCCGCGTCGAACCGCTGGGCAACGGCACCAGCCAGGCACGGCTGGTCAGCGGGTGAGACCGAACGCCATTGTCGCGACATTACCTGCACGCTATCCTGTACAGGACAATATCCTGTACAGGAGAGTACTCATGGAAGCCATCAGCTATACGGCGGCGCGCAGTCACCTGGCGAAGACCATGCAGCAGGTGTGCGACGATCACATGCCCATCACCATCACCCGCAGCAAGGCGCCGTCGGTGGTGATGATATCGCTGGAAGACTACGAGGCTCTGCAGGAGACCGCCTACCTGCTGCGCTCGCCGAAGAACGCCCGCCGCCTGCTCGAATCCATCGCCCAGTTGGAGGAAGGCGACGGGCAGGAGCGGGAGCTCATCGAGGGATGAAGCTCACCTTCTCCGAGCATGCCTGGGAGGAATACCTCTACTGGCAGAAGACCGACAAGAAGGTGCTACGCCGGATCAACCAGCTGATCGAGGAGATCCAGCGCACGCCCTTAGAGGGCATCGGCAAGCCGGAGCCCCTGAAGCATGGTCTTGCGGGTTACTGGTCGCGACGCATCAACGATGAACATCGCCTCGTCTACAAGGTGACGGAAGATGCCTTGCTGATTGCTCAGCTGCGTTATCACTACTAGTCCATATCGGACACACGGAAAGGAAGATGAGATGCCAGAACGCCGCGACTCGACGCGCAGCCTGCTGATCACCGGCTGTTCCAGCGGGATCGGCCATGCCGCGGCCCACGCCATGGCCAAGCGCGGCTGGCGGGTCTTCGCTACCGCACGAGCCGAGGCGGATGTTGCTCGGCTCGAGGCGGAAGGCCTGGAAGCGCTGCGGCTGGACCTGGCCGACAGCGCCTCGATCGCGGCCGCGGTGGAAACGGTGCGCGAGCGCACCGGCGGGCGGCTGACGGCGCTGTTCAACAACGGCGCCTACGGACAGCCCGGCGCGGTGGAGGACCTGAGCCGGGACGTGCTGCGCGAACAGCTCGAGACCAACCTGCTCGGCACCCACGAGCTCACCATCAAGGTGCTGCCGATGATGCGCGCCCAGGGCCACGGGCGCATCGTGCACAACAGCTCGGTGCTGGGCTTCGCCGCCCTGCCCTATCGCGGCGCCTATGTGTGCTCCAAGTTCGCCCTCGAGGGCCTCGCCGACACGCTGCGCCAGGAGCTCACCGGCAGCGGCATCCACGTCAGCCTGATCCAGCCCGGCCCCATCGCCAGTCGCTTCCGCGAGAACGCCTACCGCGCCTATCGGGCCAACATCGACGCCGCCCACAGCGCCCACGCCGACACCTACGTGAAGGTCGAGGCACGCCTTGCCAGCGAGGACGGCAAGGGCGCCTTCACCCTCGGCCCCGAGGCGGTCGTCGACAAGCTGATCCACGCTCTCGAACACCGGCGCCCGAAGCCCCGCTACGCCGTGACCGTCCCCACCCACCTGTTCGCCGCGCTGAAGCGGCTGCTGAGCACGCGCGGCATGGACCGGGTGCTGCTGCGCGCGACGAAGAGCGAGCGGGAGTGAGAAGGCGGCTTGCCGCCCTAGACTCCTGGCATCACCGCCGTACACACGTTCGCCAGGTTCTTCACGACGCCTGATAGGGTGTTATCTCATTGCTATCCTCGGTCATCAGCCTGACCAGCTTGGGATGCACGAAGAGCTTTTCGCGCCCGGCGCGAATTTCCTCGAGCACGCCGATCTCACACAGCTGCTGCAGGTAAGTCGATGCCGTCTGTCGCCTGGCGATGTCGCGCTCCACCAGGTTATTGATGCGACAGTAGGGCTGCTCGAAGATCACCTGCACAAGCTCGTGGCTGTAGACCCGGGGCAGCGCTTTCTGGATGTAGGCCGTGGTTTCCTCGATCAAGGCACGGGTCGCCGCAATCTTGTCGGTGGTCCAACGAGCCGTGTATTCCACGGCCTTGAGCATGTACAGCAGCCACTCCTGCCACTGCCCTTCACGCGTCACCGCCAGCAGCAGGTGATAGTAGTCGGACTTGTGGAGCATGATGTAGCGACTGAGGTAGAGAATCGGCAGCGACAGCAACCGTTTCTCGATCAGGTAAAGGATGTTCAGCACCCTGCCGGCACGTCCGTTGCCGTCGGTGAAGGGATGAATCGCCTCGAACTGGTAGTGCGCCACGGCCATCTTGATCAGCGGGTCGACGTCATCGTCTGCATGCAGATAGCGTTCCCAGTTGCCCAGCAGCTCTCGCAGGGTGCTCTCTCCCATCGGCGGGGTATAGATCACCTCGCCGGAGACCTGGTGGGCCAGGGTGGTGCCCGGCACCCGGCGAATCTCCATGTCGACGCCCTTGATGGTGCTGCAGATCTCCACCGCGGTGTTGGTGCAGAGCGGCCGCCGGGCCAATTCACGATAGCCCCGGCTCAGCGCGGTACGATATCGCAGCGCCTCCTTGGTGGCCGGGTCGGCATGGGTGTCTTCCTGGGCGAACTGGAAGAGCCGATCGGCGGTGGTCACGATATTCTCGATCTCGGAGCTGTCGCGGGCTTCCAGCAGGGGCAGCAAGTTGATCAGCAGCCCCTGATTTGGCAGCAGTTCCCCTGCCTGTTTGAGCTCCGCCAGCGCCGCACGGGCCGGAATACAGGCCTTCAGCACCGCCGGCGTCTCGAGTTCTGCGGCCGGAGGCAGCGGCGGCAAGTCATTGTGAGGTTGGTCGGGGCACCAGTTCATGTTCATTTTTCCCTGAAAGATCGACACGTCGCCAGCTTATGTCGATGGCATCGACATATCCAGGCAACGTGTCGATAAAAGTGGGATATTTAAACATGTCATGGAGACATGTTGATGCCATCGACAAATTCCCAAAACGTGTCGAAAGGACATCGTTTCTTGAACATGTCACGCCGGCGTATCGATCTACGGCTCGGGAAAAGCCTCTTTCAACCACTTGATGAAGTTGCGCTTGGGCTTGAACTCGGTTCGCAGCTGGATCAACGCGTCCTGGAACGTCTCGCGCTGTGATGCGGAGTCGAGCCGGCCATCCAGCTCCTGCAACAGGGCGATACCATCCCGGTAGGCCTGGTTGTTGGTCTTTTGCACCTCGTGGCGAACCAGGCGCAGGTACAGCGGCAGGCTCTCGTCGAGCTCCTTCGTTGCCTGTGCCAGCTGGTGCAGCAGCGCGGGCATGACCGCCCGCTCGGCACAAAGCGCCCGGGCCTCATCCAGGCGCCCTTCGAACAGATAGACTTCCAGCAGGCTGTCGACCATCCGCGGGCCCCAGCCGAAAGGACGTTGAGACTCCTCGTCGAGCCCCTCCACCAGCCAGTCGTGGGCACGCCGGCGGTAATCGGTCGCCAGCTGCCGATCGCCGGCCAGGGTCACCAGCCGACGATAATCCTCCAGCTGCCGCGTATGCCGATAGATGTCCCATAGCAGCGCCGCGGCGGCCTCCCCCTCTCCACGCTGCAGGTACAGGCGCACCTCAAGCCGCTGACGTTCCACCTGCTGGTGGGGATTCTGCTGGGAAGTCGCCCGCTTCGCCCGTGCCAGCCAGGTCTCCAGCTGATCCCAGGCCTCATGGGCAATGCATGCTTTCGCGGCGTCCAGGCAGTCCTTCTCATCGCTAGCAGTTTTCTCGTACAACGCCAGCATGGCCGGCAGGTCGCCGTCGGCCTCGGCAAGCTTGAGCAAGGGGGCGCGCAGGCGAATATAGCGATACTTCACCATCCATCCGGACTCTTTCGGCAAGGCCGGCAGATCGTCCCAGGCCCGCTGCAGGCAGGCGTGATAGGCCGCCATACCCGCCTCGCCCAGCGCCTCGGCGTAGGCATCGGGAATCGGCGGATAGCTGTCCTCGCTGCCGCCGAAGGCCTTGTCGTAGAGGTACGCGGCCAGCTGCCCGGGCGACCAGTCGAGGCGCCGGACGGTCCTGACATGCAGGTCATGCAGGATATGCTCACAGTGGAAGCGAAAGCCGCCCGAGTCGTCGACGGTTTCCAGCGCCCGGGCCATGCGCGACAGCGCGTAGTCCACCAGCGTCAGGCACTGATCCGCCGGCAGCTGAGGCGCCTGTTCGGCGAGCTGTTCGACGACAGCCTCCGCCCGGGCAAAATAGGCATTCACCTGCTCGTAACGGTACAGGTCACGGTTGACGGGAAATGCCGCCGTGATGCGTTTCTTCAACGTCTTGATATCCAGCACGCCGAGCACCGCATCGGCCCGCAGCGACCACTGCTGGCGCAATATCGGGTCATGCTCGATCAGCGACTGGAGCGCCTCGATCAGCGACGACTTGTCCATCTGCTGCAGATAGGCGTGGATCCTATCCGTCGCATCGCCTTCCGTCAGCCGCGCCTGCTCGGCTTCATTCGTCCGGTACGACAGCGCTACTGCCACGCAATGCTTGCAGAAGTCGATGCCCTGGGACGCCGGGCAGTCGCAGCTGCCATCCAGGCCCTGGGCACTCAACTCCAGCACCACGCGATAGCGCTCGCCGCCCTCCACGTCGGCGGTGATAGTGGTGCCACTTTGGTGCCAGCCGACCACCATGCCCTCGTGGTAATACGCTACGCCACGGCCGAAGGCGGCCTCGCCGGCGAGCCGGATCAATTGCCGATCGGAAAGGAGTGCCGAATCAACCCGCGTTGTTGACATCGATGAACGCCCTGCTGAACTGCCCGATAATTCGTGCCATCGATGCTAAGCCATGCCGCTTCGGGTAGCCATCGTCCTGGCGGCTGCCATGACCGCCGCGACAGGCATGGCTCCGACGCAATCATCGAGCTCGGAGCGTCGTCCGAAGCGAGCGGGAGTGAACGGCACCAGCATGGTGCAAATTCTCTAGCGCCCCCTTTTATCGCCCCAAAATAGACCATCATGCTGGCAAAGAGCTCAAAACCCACATGATCTGTCCATTTCATCCGGAATGGCATATGATTCTCCCGGCAGCGGATGTACCCGATCCGCCGTTTCTTCGGCGGCCCTTACCCGGGCCAACGAGTTCATCAGGAGAACCACCATGTCCTCTGATCCCGTCACTCTGATGGTGGCGCGCCGCGTGGCCAGTGGCCGCTATCGCGACTTCATGCGCTGGCTCGAGGAGGGCCGCGAGCTGGCTTCCGACTTCGGCGGCTACCTCGGTTCCGGCGTGCTGGCACCGCCGCCCGGCGACGACGAGTACCAGATCATCTTCCGCTTCCGCGACGCCGAGACCCTGGCGATCTGGGAGCATTCCGCCTCGCGCCGGGCCTGGCTGGCCCGTGGCCAGGGGCTCTTCGACGCGCCCCACGAGCACCGCGCCACCGGCCTGGACCGCTGGTTCCAGCAAGCCGGCAGCCCCGCGCCGCCGCGCTGGAAACAGGCCATCGCCATCTGGCTGGCGTTCTTTCCGGTCTCGCTGGCCTTCCAGATCCTGTTCGGCGACGCCCTGGCCACGCTGCCGCTGGTGCCGAAGGTGCTGGCCAGCACCCTGATGCTGACCCCGGTGATGGTGTTCCTGTTCATCCCGCTCTCCACGCGGCTGCTGGGCCCCTGGCTGCGCGGCGAGCCGCTGCGTGTGCCCCGGCTGCGCCGCCGCTCGACCTGAACGCCGTAGCGCCTCTTTCCTGCCTTCACTCATGCCGCCGGGCCCATCCCTCCGGGCCGGGCGGCATGATAGGCTAGGCGGCGACGTCACCCTGCTTCGGAGCCGACCATGACCGCCGCCCAGTTCCTCGAGAGACTGGTGGGCTTTCCCACCGTGTCCCGCGACTCCAACCTGGACCTGATCGCCTTCATCGAGGCCTGGCTCGACGACCACGGCGTCGAGCACTGGCGCGTCGACAGCGACGACGGCGCCAAGGCCAACCTGCTGGCCCGCATCGGCCCCGAGGTCGAGGGCGGCGTGGTGCTCTCCGGCCATACCGACGTGGTGCCGGTGGACGGCCAGCCCTGGTCGACCGACCCCTTCACCCTGACCGACAAGGGCGACGGCCGCCTCTACGGCCGCGGCACCTGCGACATGAAGGCCTTCATCGCCTGCGCCCTGGCCGAGGTGCCGCGCTGGGTCGAGCTCGAGCTGGATGCCCCCATCTATCTGGCCTTCTCCTACGACGAGGAGATCGGCTGCGTCGGCGCCCCGAGGATGATCGAGCGGCTGATGGCCGATCATCCGCGCCCGGCGGCGGTGTTCGTCGGCGAGCCGACGCTGATGGAGCCGGTGGTCGCCCACAAGGGCGCCACCAACCTGCGCACCACCGTGACCGGACGCGCCTCGCACTCCAGCCAGGTCAACCAGGGCGTCTCGGCGATCCACGTCGCCGCCCGGCTGGTGACCTTCATCGAGGACGTGATGAGCGACCTGCGCGCCGAGGGCCGCATCGACGAGGCCTTCAACGTGGTCCACTCCAGCCTGCACGTGGGCAGGATCCAGGGCGGCACCGCCATCAACATCATGGCCCGGGAGTGCAGCTTCGAGTGGGAGATTCGCCACCTGCCGTCGGACCGCTTCGAGGACCTGTTCGGCCGCGTCGAGGCCTGTGCCGAGCGACTCCAGGCCGAGATGCGCCAGCGCGCCCCGGACGCCGGCATCCACACCGAGCGGCTCAACGTCACGGTGCCGGCGCTGGCCGACGACAACAACGCCGAGGTGCTCGCCCTGTGCCGGGACCTGGTCGGCGAAGCGCCCGCCGGGGCCGTGGCCTACGCCACCGAGGCCGGCCAGTTCCAGCGCGCCGGCCTGCCCACGGTGATCTGCGGCCCGGGCAGCATCAGCCAGGCCCACCAGCCCGACGAGTACCTGGAGATCGCGCAGCTGGAGGCCGGCTCGGCCTTCATGCGCGCCCTGGGCGAACGACTCGAGAAGAAGGAAGCCTGAGCATGCCGCGACTGCTGATCGTCAAGACCGGCGACGCCTTCGACGACGTGGTCCGCGACCATGGCGACTTCGAGGCGCTGTTCCGGGACCGGCTGGCCCCGGCCTGCGGCGAGTTCACCCTCGAGGTGTACGACGCTCGCCATGACGGCACGCCGCCGGCGCTGACCGCGAACGACGCCCTGGTGATCACCGGCTCCCACGCCATGGTCAGCGACGCCGAGCCCTGGAGCGAGGCGCTCAAGCCCTGGCTGCGCGAGTCCCGCGAGCGCGGCGTCGCCATGTTCGGCGTCTGCTACGGCCACCAGCTGATGGCCGCGGCCTTCGGCGGCGACAGCGGCTACCATCCCGCGGGCCGCGAGACCGGCACCCATCAGGTGCGGCTGACCGAGGCCGGCCGGCGCGACGGCCTGCTGGGCGCCCTGCCCGAGGCCTTTCCCGCCCAGCTGACCCACGCCCAGTCGGTGCTCCAGGCACCGCCGGGCGCCGAGGTGCTGGCCGTGAACGACCACGATCCATTCCAGGCGCTGCGCTACGGGCCGCGCCAGTGGAGCGTGCAGTTCCATCCCGAGTTCACCCCGGCGGTGATGCGTGCCTATCTCCGCCACCAGTACGCCGGGCTGGCCGAACAGGGGCGCGATCCCGCGTCGCTGCTGGCGGCGGTGTCGCCGACCCCCGAGGCCACCTCGCTGCTGGCCCGCTTCTGCACGCGGCTGTCGAATCCCGACGGGCCGGCCTGACACCAAGGTCATATTGACGAAATGTGCAACATAAAACACGATATGTTGAAACTTCAGCGGACGCGGGACTCGTGAAAGACAAGCAGCGCAAGACAGCCTCCAGGCCCAGCGTGGCCGACTTCCTGGCCGAGGCCATCTTCTCCGGTCGCTACCAGCCGGGGGACTTCGTGCCCAAGGAGGTCGATCTCTGCGAGCAGTTCGCCATCAACCGCTCGGCGGTGCGCAGCGACCTGCGCCAGCTCGTGGACGTGGGCATCATCGAACGCATCTCGGGCCACGGCTCCAAGGTGCGCGAATACGCCGAGTGGAACATCCTCGACCCCCAGGTCACCGACTGGATGACCCGCTACGCCGCCCCCAATCCGCGCGTCCAGCAGGAGATCCTGTCGTTCCGCCTCGACGTCGAGCCGTACGTGGCGATGACCGCCGCCAAGCGCGCCACCGCCCGCGACCTGGTCGCCATCGAGGAGGCCCTCGATGGCATGGGCCAGAACCTGCACGGTCCCGACGGCCAGGACGGCCGCCTGCACAGCGACTATGACGTCGCCTTCCACGTCGCCATCTTCAAGGCCACCCACAACATCGTCTGGGCCCAGCTCTCGCACATCCTGCGACCCTCGATCTACATGCTGATCGAGACGTCCAACGTCAGCGCCAGCGACCCCGAAGAGAGCCTGGAGCGTCACCGCCGGCTGATGGAATGCATCCGCGCCCGCCGCCCCGAGGACGCCTTCCTCGCCGCCCAGGCGGTACTCGCCGGCACCGCCGAGGCGCTGGGCATCGAGCCCGGCGACAGCGCCCTGGGCCGCCAGCTGACCCTCGGCCGGGACACCCCATGACGACGACGGCCGGCGCCCTCCCGGGCGCCGGCCGTCGTACCTTCCTTCTTTCTGCTTCCCTCTTCCTGCTTCTGTTTTCAGTGATTGTCCCGCGGCGGGCTGAGCCGGGCCACGTCGCGATACTTCGTCGCCGGCGCCAGGGTCATGCCACGGTCCAGCGGCTCGACCATCGAGCGCTGGATCTCCTGCCAGGGCGTCTGGTGGCCCGGGTAGCGATAGCCGCCGTCGGCCTCCAGGCGCTCGCGGCGCGCGGCCAGCTCGGCGTCGTCGACCATCAGCGTGACTTCGCAGCGGCCGAGGTCCACCCGCAGCCGGTCGCCGCTCTCGAGCAGCGCCAGCGGCCCGCCGGTGGCGGCCTCCGGCGAGGCATTGAGGATCGACGGCGAACCCGAGGTGCCCGACTGGCGCCCGTCGCCCAGGCACGGCAGCGAGTCGATGCCGGCACGGATCAGCGCCTCGGGCGGCTGCATGTTGACCACCTCGGCGCCACCGGGATGGCCCACCGGGCCGGCGCCACGCATCACCAGGATGGTGCGCGCATCGATCTCGAGCGCCGGGTCGTCGATGCGGGCGTGATAGTCCTCGGAGCCGTCGAACACCACCACCCTGCCCTCGAAGGCGTTGGGGTCCTCGGGGTCGCTGAGGAAGCGCTCACGGAAGTCCGCGGCGATCACGCTGGTCTTCATCAGCGCCGAGTCGAACAGGTTGCCCTTGAGGTTGAGGAAGCCGGCGTGCTCGACCAGCGGATTGTCGTAGCGACGGATTACCTCGTCGTCGGCGGTCTCCCGGCCGGCCAGGTTCTCGGCCAGGGTGCGGCCGTTGACGGTCGCCACCTCGCCGTGGAGTCGCCCGGCCTCGAGCAGCTCAAACATCACCGCCGGCACGCCGCCGGCGCGGTGGAACTCCTCGCCGAGATAGGCCCCGGCCGGCATCACGTTGGCCAGCAGCGGCACCTCGTGGCCGAGGCGCTGCCAGTCGTCGTTGTCGAACGCGACGCCGGCATGGCGGGCGATGGCGTTGATGTGGATCGGCGCATTGGACGAGCCGCCCAGCGCCGAGCAGGTGATGGCGGCGTTCTCGAACGCCTCGCGGGTCAGGATGTCACTCGGCCGCAGGTCGTCCCAGACCATGTCGACGATGCGCTCGCCGGTCTGGTAGGCCACCGCGCCGCGCTCCTTGTAGGGCCCGGGGATCATCGCCGAGCCGGGCAGGCTCATGCCCAGTGCCTCGGCCAGGGAGTTCATGGTCGAGGCGGTGCCCATGGTGTTGCAGTGGCCCACCGAGGGCGCCGAATCGGCGATCCGCGACAGGAACTCGGGATAGTCGATGTCGCCGGCGGCCAGGCGCTTGCGCATCTCCCACACCACGGTGCCGGAGCCGACGCGCTCGGCCCCGCGCCAGCCGTTGAGCATCGGCCCGCCGGACAGCACGATGGCCGGGATATTGACCGTGGCCGCGGCCATCAGGCTGGCCGGGGTGGTCTTGTCGCAGCCGGTGGTCAGCACCACGCCGTCCAGCGGATAGCCGTGCAGCACCTCGACCAGGCCCAGGTAGGCCAGGTTGCGATCCAGCGCCGCGGTGGGGCGGCGCACGTTCTCGTGGATCGGATGCAGCGGGAACTCGAAGGGCACCCCGCCGGCGGCGCGAATGCCGTCCTTGACCCGTTTCACCAGCTCGATGTGGTGCCGGTTGCAGGGCGTGAGGTCCGATCCCGACTGGCAGATGCCGATGATCGGCCGGCCGCTGGTCAGCTCCTCCAGGGTGATGCCCTGGTTCATGTAGCGCTCCAGGCACAGCGCGGTGGTGCCGGGATGGTGCGGGTTGTCGAACCAGTCGCGCGAGCGCAGCTGGTCGGGCGTCATGCGGGGTCGCTGGGTCGTCATGGCCGCTTCACCCTTCAGTGCGAATGGCGCGGCACATCGGCGCCCCGCGAACCGACCAGGAAGTCGAAGTCGCAGCCCTCGTCGGCCTGCAGCACGTGCTCGATGTAGAGCTGGCGGTAGCCGCCGCTGCGGGCGATCTCCCTGGATGCCGCGGTGGGATCGCTCTCGGCCAGACGCGCCTCGAGTTCGGCCTCGTCGACCTCCAGATGCAGCCGGCCGCTATCGCAGTCGAGCTCGATCCAGTCGCCGTTGCGCACCGCGGCCAGCGGACCGCCGGCGGCCGCCTCCGGCGCCACGTGCAGCACCACGGTGCCGTAGGCGGTGCCGCTCATGCGGGCGTCCGAGATGCGCACCATGTCGGTGATACCCTGCTCCAGCAGCTTGGACGGCAGGCCCATGTTGCCCACCTCGGCCATGCCGTGATAACCGCGCGGCCCGCAGTTCTTCATCACCAGGATGCTGTCGGCATCGACGTCCAGGTCCGGGTCGTTGATGCGCGCCTTGTAGTCGTCGAAGTTCTCGAACACCACCGCGCGGCCGCGATGCTGCATCAGCTCGGGGCTCGCCGCCGAGGGCTTGAGCACCGCGCCGCCCGGGGCCAGGTTGCCACGCAGCACGCACATGCCGCCGTCCTCGCGCAACGGGTTGTCCAGCGGGCGGATCACCTCGTCGTTGTACTGCGGCGCGTCCTGCACGTTCTCCCACAGGGTCTTGCCGTTGACGGTCAGGGCGTCCTTGTGGGGCAGCCGGTCGGCCTCGCCGAGACGCCTGAGCACCGCGGGCAGGCCGCCGGCGTAGTAGAACTCTTCCATCAGGAAGCGCCCGGAGGGCTGCAGGTCGACGATGGTCGGGGTGCCGCGGCCGATGCGCGTCCAGTCATCCATCTCCAGATCGACGCCCATGCGCCCGGCGATGGCCTTGAGGTGAATCACGGCGTTGGTGGAGCCGCCGATGGCCGCGTTGGTGCGGATGGCGTTCTCGAAGGCGTCCTTGGTCAGTACCTTCGACAGCTTCAGGTCCTCGTCGACCATCTCGACGATGCGATTGCCGGAGAGATGCGCCAGCACGTAGCGGCGCGAATCCACCGCCGGGATCGCCGCGTTGTGCGGCAGCGAGGTGCCGAGCGACTCCGCCATGCAGGCCATGGTGGAAGCGGTGCCCATGGTGTTGCAGGTGCCCGCCGAGCGCGACATGCCGGCCTCGGCGGCCATGAAGTCGTGAATCGAGATCTTGCCCGCCTTGACTTCCTCGGACAGCTTCCACACCACGGTGCCGGAGCCGATGTCCTGGCCCTCGTGCTTGCCGTTCAGCATCGGCCCGCCGGTCACCACGATGGTCGGCAGGTCGCAGCTGGCCGCGCCCATCAGCAGCGCCGGAGTGGTCTTGTCGCAGCCCACCAGCAGCACCACCGCGTCCATCGGATTGCCGCGGATGGCCTCCTCGACGTCCATGCTCGCCAGGTTACGGGTGAACATCGCCGTGGGGCGCAGGTTGGACTCGCCGTTGGAGAACACCGGGAATTCCACCGGGTAGCCACCGGCCTCGAGGATGCCCTTCTTGACGTGTTCGGCGATCTTGCGGAAGTGGGCGTTGCAGGGCGTCAGCTCCGACCAGGTGTTGCAGATGCCGATGATCGGCTTGCCCTGGAACTCGTGGTCGGGAATGCCCTGATTCTTCATCCAGCTGCGGTACATGAAGCCGTTCTTGTCGGCGCTGCCGAACCATTCGGCGCTGCGCAGCCGGCGCTTGTTATCGGTCATGGAAGCCTCTCCTCGTCGCGTCTCGCGGCCTGTTCTCGTGTCGAGCGCTGCTCCGAGGCATGTCCCTCGGATGGCGCGGCCATGGCATGACGGTAGCCGCCTGGCGGCTCATAGTCGACACATACGAAAGTATATGTTGAACAAATTAATACTATGTACAACATTTGTCAGCGCGACGGCACGCCACACATAGCGCCGCGACACAACAACAGCTTCGATGGAGAGTTCCGATGCCTAACCTCAAGACGTCCGGCCTGCTGCTCACGGGCACCGCGCTGATGCTCGGCCTGTCCTCCGCCCAGGCGGCGGAGTACGAGTGGAAGTTCCAGGCCTCCGAGACCGCCGGCGAGCCCAGCTTCCAGATCAAGCAGGAATGGGCCGAGCGGATCGAGACCATGACCGATGGCCGCGTGAGCATCGAGGTGCTGCCGATCAACGCCGTGGTCGGCCCCACCGAGACCCTGCAGGCGGTCTCCTCGGGCATCCTCCAGGGCCACATGACCGATCCCAGCTACTTCTCCGGCCAGGATCCGGCCTTCGGCATGATCGGCAACCTGGTCGGCGCCTGGAGCAACCCCTACGACTTCCTGGAGTTCATGAAACAGGGCGGCGGCGAGGCGCTCTACAACGAGCTGGCCAACCCCTACGGCACCCACCTGATCGGTGCGGCCACCTTCCCGCTGGAGTCGATTCCCTCCACCGTCGAGGTCGATTCCATCGACGACTTCCAGGGCCTCAAGATCCGCGCTCCCCAGGGCATGGTCTACAACATCTTCGAGCGCATCGGCGCCACCCCGGTCAACCTGCCGGGCTCCGAGGTCTACACCGGCCTGGAGAAGGGCGTGATCGACGCCGCCGACTCCACGGTGCTGTCCAACAACGACGCCATGGGCATCCACGCCTTCGCGCCCTATCCGCTGTATCCGGGCTTCCACTCCATGCCGATGATCGCCGTGTCGATCAACAAGGACATCTGGGACGGCCTGCCCGAGGACATTCAGACCACCCTCGAGACCGCCTTCGACGGCATGGCCTATGACCTGATCGCGCGGCTCAAGGCGCAGGACATCGAGACCCTGCAGGCGCTCAACGAGGATCCGGACGTGCATCCGATCGACCTGTCCGCCGAGGAGCGCAAGGCGTTCCGCCAGGCCGCCAAGGAAGAATGGAGCGAGTGGGCCGGCCGCAACGAGATGACCCAGAAGATCTACGACCAGGCCACCGCCTTCCTCGAGGCCCGCGGCCAGCTGTAATCCCCGCCCACACGCCACACCGGACGGCGGCGCCTCGGCGCCGCCGTCTTCCACGACGTTCATGACGGCGCCCCGTGCGCCCCCGGAGGAGTCATGTCTTCCCCCCTTCCCGACGACCCGGCCGCCGCCGAGGCGAGCCCGCCCGATCCGGCTCGCAACGCCTTCGACCGCGCCATCATGGGGGGCGGCCGAGTAGCCGCCTGGCTGGTGCTGATCGCCATGGCGATCAGCGTCTATGAGGTCATCATGCGCTACGGCTTCGGCTCCCCCACCTCCTGGGTCCACGAGAGCGTGGTGATGCTGGTCGCCGTCGGCTTCGCGCTCGGCGGCCCCGCGGCACTGGCCAGCGATCGTCATATCCGCGTCAAGGTGCTCTACGATGCCGCCGGACCGCGCCTCAAGCTGTGGCTCGATCGCTTCAACGACCTGGTGACCTTCGGCTTCTGTCTGGCCATGAGCTACGCCGCCTTCACCATGTTCTGGTCCGCCTCGCACAACCCGCTGGGCGAGTGGCAGCTGGAGCGTTCCGGCACCTCCTGGAACCCGCCGTTCCCGGCGCTGGTGAAGGGCGTGATCCTGCTGGCGCTGGCCATCATGTGCGTGCAGGCCTTGCTGCACCTGTCCCGCTCGCTGCGCCGCAAGCCCGACACCCTTTCCCACGAGGCTGACTGATGGATATCGCAACCGGAACCATGCTGATGGTGGGGCTGATCTTCGCCCTGCTGGTCACCGGCCTGCCGCTGGCCTTCATCACCGGCCTGGTGGCACTGGCCTTCACCTTCGGCTGGTTCGGGCCCAACGCCCTGCCGCTGGTCACCAGCCGGGTCTACGGCTTCGTCACCGAATACTCCCTGGTGGCGGTGCCGATGTTCGTGCTGATGGCCTCGCTACTGGACCGATCGGGGATCGCCAAGGACCTGTTCAACGCCATGCGCGTGTTCGCCGGTCGCCTGCCCGGCGGCGTGGCGGTGCAGACCGTCGTGGTGGCCTTTTTCCTGGCCGCGCTGTCAGGGATCATCGGCGGCGAGATCGTGCTGCTGGGCATCCTGGCGCTGCCGCAGATGCTGCGCCTGGGCTACGACAAGCACCTCTCCATCGGCGTGGTCTGCGCCGGCGGTGCGCTCGGCACCATGATGCCGCCGTCCATCGTGCTGATCATCTACGGCCTGATCGCCTCCCAGTCGATCGCCGACCTGTTCACCGCGGCCATCACCCCGGCGGTGATCCTGATGGCCAGCTACATCGGCTACGTGCTGGTGCGCTGCCTGAAGAATCCCGCGATGGGGCCGCCGATGACCGACGCCGACCGCGAGGAAGGCTTCGCCAACCGCTGGCAGGCGCTGCGCGCCATCATCGTGCCGGCGCTGATCGCCGGGCTGGTGCTGGGCTCGATCTACGGCGGCGTGGCCTCGGTCACCGAGGCGGCGGCCATGGGCGTGTTCGGCGTGCTGCTGGCGGTGGTCGCCCGCGGCGAGTTCTCGTTCAAGACCCTGCACCAGAGCCTCGGCCAGACCCTGACCACCTGCGGCATGATCATCTGGATCGGCATCGGCGCCGCGGCGCTGGTCGGGGTCTACAACCTGATGGGCGGCAACCGCTTCATCTCGGGCATGATCATGGGCCTCGACGTGGCGCCGATCGTGATCATCCTGGTGATGATGGCGATCCTGCTGGTGCTGGGCATGTTCCTCGACTGGATCGGCGTGGCCATGCTGACGCTGCCGATCTTCGTGCCGATCGTCGAGCAGCTGGGCTACAGCCCGATCTGGTTCGGCATCCTGTTCGCGGTGAACATGCAGGTGTCGTTCCTGTCGCCGCCGTTCGGCCCGGCCGCCTTCTACCTCAAGGGCGTGGCCCCGCCCGAGGTCAGCCTGAAGGACATCTTCGTCTCGCTGCTGCCCTTCATCGCCCTGCAGCTGTGCGTGCTGTTCGCGCTGCTGTTCTGGCCGAACCTCGCCATGTGGCTGGTGTAACGACACCGGCAGGGCGGCGAGGCCCGTCGCCCTGCCCCACCGGACAGGCCCGGTGATGACCGCCAACCGCTCGTCCGCCCATGCCAAGGAGCCTTCCATGACACTGACGCCCGAGCCCCTCGTCGAGCAGCGCGCCGATCCCTGGATCCTCGCGCACGCCGGCCACTACTACTTCATCGCCTCGGTGCCCGACTACGACCGCCTGGAGATTCGTCGCGCCGACGACATCGCCGGGCTGGCCAAGGCGCCGGCCACCACGGTATGGCGCAAGCCCGACACGGGGCCGCTGTGCGCTCTGATCTGGGCCCCCGAGCTGCATCGCGTCGACGGCGTGTGGGTGATCTACTTCGCCGCCGCGCCGTCCCGCGAGATCGTCGATGGCCTCTTCCAGCACCGGATGTACGCCATCACCTGCGCGGCGGACGATCCGCTGGCCGGCGACTGGAGCGAGCCTGTGCAGATGGAGACGCCGCTGGACAGCTTCTGCCTGGACGCCACGACCTTCCAGCTACGCGGGCGCGACTACTACGTCTGGGCCCAGAAAGACCCGGCCATTCCCGGCAACTCGAACCTCTACATCGCCGAGCTGGCGGGCCCGACCCGTCTGGCCGGGACGCCGACCAGGCTGAGCGTGCCGGAATACGACTGGGAGACACGCGGCTTCCTGGTCAACGAGGGCCCGGCGGTGCTGCAGCGCCACGGCCGGCTGCTGCTGACCTACTCGGCCAGCGCCACCGACGAGAACTACTGCGTGGGGCTCCTGTGGGCCGATGCCGACAGCGAGCCGCTGGACGCCGCGAGCTGGTCGAAGTCACCGACGCCGATCCTGGTCAGCGATCCGGCCAACGAGATCTTCGGCCCCGGCCACAACGGCTTCACGGTCGACGAGGACGGCAACGACCTGCTCGTCTATCACGCCCGGACCTACACCGACATCCAGGGCGATCCGCTGTGGGACCCCAACCGCCATACCTACGTCAAGCCGATCCGCTGGGACGAGCAAGGCTTCCCGGACTTCGGCCGCGCCGGCGAGGACACCCTGCCGCCGGCCCGGTGAGAAACGGCCAGCCACCATCATCACGACACAATAAAATCAACATATAAAATTATATGTTGCACATACACCGGGAGCCGGGGCTATGATGGGGCCACTTCGGTGCTTCGCCGCCCCGACCCGACAGCCGAGGACACACGCCATGCGCATCATCCAGTGCCTTCATGACGGCGCCGCCCGCGCCGCCCTGGTCGAAGACGACAACAGGGTCCGCCTGACCGAGGCCGACACCTACACCCTGGCCCGGCGCGCCATCGCCGCCGGCCGCCCGCTGGCCGAGGTCGTCGAGGCGGCGCTGACCGAGACGCGCCTCGACTACGGCCAGCTGATCGACGAGCGCCGCCTGCTTCCGCCGCTGACCCATGACGATCCGGCCCATTGCCTGGTCACCGGCACCGGCCTGACCCACCTGGGCAGCGCCGACACCCGCGCCTCCATGCACGCCAAGGCCCAGGCCGACGAGTCCGAGCTGACCGACTCCATGCGCATGTTCAAGCTCGGCGTGGAGGGCGGCAAGCCCGCCACCGGCGAGACCGGCGCCCAGCCGGAGTGGTTCTACAAGGGCGACGGCGACTGCGTGGTGGCCCCCGAGGCGCCGATGCCGGTGCCGGCCTTCGCCGAGGACGCCGGCGAGGAGCCGGAACTCGCCGGGCTCTATGTGATCGGCGACGATGGCCAGCCCTGGCGCGTCGGCTACGCCATCGGCAACGAGTTCTCCGACCACATCACCGAGCGCTTCAACTACCTGTGGCTGGCCCATTCCAAGCTGCGCCACTGCAGCTTCGGCCCGGAGCTGTTGATCGGCGAGCTGCCCGACCACCTCGAGGGCACGAGCCGCATCGTGCGCGACGGCGAGACCCTGTGGGAGAAGCCCTTCCTCACCGGCGAGGCCAACATGGCCCACACCGTCGCCAACCTCGAGCATCACCATTTCAAGTACCCGGGCTTCCGACGCCCCGGCGACGTCCACGTGCACTTCTTCGGCACCGCGACGCTGAGCTTCGCCGACGGCGTCCAGACCCGCGACGGCGACCGCTTCGAGATCGATCTGCCGGCCTTCGGCCGCACGCTGCGCAACCCGCTGGCGTTCGAGGACGTCGCCGCCGACACCCCCGTTCATTCCCTGTGACCCCAGGAGGTTCCATGACACTGGAAGGCAAGCAACTGATCGGCCAGCAGGCCGTGCTCAGCGACGGCAAGGCGATCCAGGCCGTCGATCCCGCCACCGGCGAGACCCTGTCCCCGGTCTATCCCGGGGGTGGCCAGGCCGAGGTCGCGCGCGCCTGCGAGCTGGCCTGGGCCGCCTTCGATGCCTACCGCGAGACCGGCCTCGAGGCCCGCGCCGCGTTCCTCGAGACCGTGGCCGACGAGATCGAGGCCATCGGCGATGAGCTGATCACTCGCGCCATGGCCGAGTCCGGCCTGCCGCGGGCCCGCCTGGAAGGCGAGCGCGGCCGCACCTGCGGCCAGCTGCGCCTGTTCGCCAAGGTCGTGCGCGCCGGCGAGTGGCTCGACGTGCGCCTCGACCCGGCGCTGCCGGAGCGTCAGCCGATGCCCCGCGTCGACCTGCGCCAGCGCCACATCGCCCTGGGCCCGGTGGCCGTGTTCGGCGCCTCCAACTTCCCGCTGGCGTTCTCCGTGGCCGGCGGCGACACCGCCTCGGCGCTGGCCGCTGGCTGCCCGGTGGTGGTCAAGGCCCACTCCGCCCACCCCGGCACCTCCGAACTGGTCGGCCGCGCCGTGCAGCGCGCCGTGGCCAAATGCGAGCTGCCCGAGGGCGTGTTCTCGCTGCTCTACGGCTCCGGCCGCGAGGTCGGCCAGGCGCTGGTGCGCGACGCGCGCATCAAGGCGGTGGGCTTCACCGGCTCCCGCGGCGGCGGCACCGCGCTGATGCAGGCCGCCCAGGAGCGTCCCGAGCCGATCCCGGTCTACGCCGAGATGAGCTCCATCAACCCGGTGTTCGTGCTGCCGGAAGCGCTCCAGGCGCGTGGCCAGGCGCTCGGCGAGGCCTTCGTCGGCTCGCTGAACATGGGCGCCGGCCAGTTCTGCACCAATCCCGGCCTGGTGATCGCCGTCAAGGGCGAGGCGCTGGATGCCTTCGTGGCGTCCGCCGCCGAGGCGGTGAAGGGCTCCGCGGCCCAGACCATGCTGACCCCGGGCATCCATGACGCCTACGTGCAGGGCGTCGACGGCCTGGTCGCCAGCAGCAAGGCCCGCGAGATCGCCCGCGGCGCCGCCGGCGAGGGCCCCAACGCCTGCCAGACCGGGCTGTTCGTGGCCTCCGCCGAGGACTTCATGAGCGACGAAGCGCTGCAGGCCGAGGTCTTCGGCGCCACCTCGCTGGTGGTCGAGTGCGCCGACCTGGACGAGGTCAAGCGCGTGGCCGAATCGCTGGAAGGCCAGCTCACCGCCACCCTGCAGATGGACGACGCCGACCTGGACGCGGCCCGCGCGCTGCTGCCGACCCTCGAGCGTCGCGCCGGCCGGGTGATGGCCAACGGCTGGCCCACCGGCGTCGAGGTGTGCCACGCCATGGTCCACGGCGGGCCGTATCCGGCCACCTCCGACGCCCGCACCACCTCGGTGGGCAGCGCGGCGATCCATCGCTTCCTGCGCCCGGTGTGCTACCAGAACCTGCCCCAGGGGCTACTGCCCGAGGCCCTGCGCGACGGCAATCCGGCCGGCGTCAGCCGCCTGGTCGACGGCCAGCGCGAGGCCTGATTAGCATCAGGCATCGGTCTCGCCGAAGGCGATGAAAGGGACGGCCCAAGGGGCCGTCCCTTTTTTGCAAGCACACGCCGAGCCCCACAGTCGTGAGGCATTGGCAAGATCGCCGAGACGGCACCATAATCAGAACATCCCACCCTGTCATACAGTCATACAAAATACTCCTTTGACGATGGAGATGAGTCATGGAAGTAGCACGCAACCCCTTCAAGGCAGCACTCTCTGCTTCACGAATTCAATATGGAATCTGGGCTGGATTCGGATCGGCTTACTGTGCAGAGATCACCGCCAGTACGGGGTATGACTGGATGTTGATTGATGGGGAGCACGCCCCCAATACGGTCACAAGCATACTCGCCCAGCTACAGGCGGTAGCACCTTATCCAACCGCTTCCGTGGTTCGGACACCACAAGGTGACGACACTCTGATCAAGCAGTTGCTGGACATCGGCACGCAGACACTGATGATACCGATGGTCGAAAGCGCTGAGCAGGCTGGCAACATCGTTCGTGCTATGCGCTATCCCCCCCAAGGCATACGCGGCGTGGGGGGAGGACTTATACGCGCCTCGCGCTGGAATGAAATAGACGACTATATGGCCCACGCGCATGAGGAGCTCTGCCTAATCGCCCAAATAGAGACGTCTCGGGGCGTGGAAAATGTGGAAGCGATCGCCAAGGTTGATGGCGTGGATGCACTATTCATTGGCCCCTACGACCTGTCTGCGAGCCTTGGCTACCCCGGCAATCCGCAACACCCGGATGTCCAAGGCCGAATCAGACACTGTATCGAATCCATCCTTGCCGCAGGCAAGACGCCCGGCATCCTCGCGCCCAACGCGGCCGATGCTAACCACTACGCCCAGCTAGGGTGCCGCTTCATCGCCGTGGGCATCGACGTAAGCCTGCTGCGCCAAGCTGCCAAAGCGTCTCTGACCCGTTTCGATCCATTACAACAGCCCCCAGCTTCCGCTTCGGACAGTTACTAACCCGAGCCGGTACATAAAGAAGCTGCTTGGACCATCCCATGCCGATGCGCATCACGATAAGCCCTATACAGCCGTCTCTTTTTACGCACGGCATCCCAGAAATCTCTGTCCTGAAACACGTGACATTGGCAAACAAAGCTAAGTGCGCCATACTCGGAATGACTGTCTACCTTTCATACAATCAAGCAGTGATACTGAAAAGAGTCAGAATAACAACGGGAACCGCCATGCGACTCAGAGACAAGACGGCCCTGATCACCGCTGCTGGACAAGGGATCGGCCGTGCCACTGCCCTTCGCTTCGCAGCCGAAGGGGCCAGAGTGATTGCCACCGATATCGACGCCGACAAGCTGGCCGAGCTGACCACGATCGATAACATCGAGACCCGGCGCCTGGATGCCCAGGAGGCAGCCGATATCGCGTCCCTGGCCACAGAGCTTCCAACGCTGGATACCCTTTTCAACTGTGCTGGCTACGTGCATAGCGGCGCTCTGCTGGAGTGCGACGAAACAGAGTGGGAACAATCGCTTTCGCTGAATGTCACCGCCATGTATCGCCTAATTCGTACTTTCCTCCCCGGCATGCTGGAGGCAGGTGGTGGCAGCATCATCAACATGGCTTCGGTGGCCTCAAGCCTGAAGGGGGTCCCCAACCGCTTCGCCTATGGCACCACCAAAGCGGCAGTCATCGGCCTGACACGCTCAGTGGCCGCCGACTATATCGGCCAGGGGATCCGCTGCAACGCCATCTGCCCCGGCACCGTGGACTCTCCCTCGCTGCGCGAGCGCATCCGCGACCAAGCCCGCCAGCAAGGACGAAACGAATCCGACGTCCATCGAGAATTCCTCTCTCGCCAACCGCAGGGGCGCCTGGGCACTCCAGAGGAGATCGCCGCTCTGGCGACCTACTTAGCCGCCGACGAATCCGCCTATACCACGGGCACCACCCAGATCATTGACGGTGGTTGGCTCGCCTGACCCCACCCACTCAACCCTCGCCGCTCCCACAGGAGGATCCTCTATGAAGCTGCTTCGTTTCGGCCCCATCGGCCACGAAAAACCCGGCCTACTGGATAAAGACGGCATTATTCGAGACCTCTCTTCACATATCTCCGACCTCGCCGGCGACCACATGACCCGTGACGCCGTGTCGGCACTGGCCGATCTCGACCCAGCGACTTTGCCTGCAGTGGATGCCGATACCCGACTAGGGCCCTGCGTGGGCAGGGTCGGCAAATTCATCTGCATCGGCCTCAATTATTCCGACCACGCTGCTGAAACCGGTGCAGAGGTTCCCGCCGAGCCTGTGATTTTCAACAAGTGGACGAGCGCCATCTGCGGCCCCAATGACGATGTCATCATTCCACGCGACTCGCGCAAGACCGACTGGGAAGTAGAGCTCGGCGTGGTGATCGGCAAGGCCGGCCACTATATCGACGAAGCCGATGCCATGTCGCACGTCGCGGGCTTCTGTGTCGTCAACGACGTCTCGGAGCGGGAATTCCAGCTCGAGCGTTGTGGTAGCTGGGACAAGGGCAAGGGATGCGACACCTTCGGCCCCTTGGGCCCTTGGCTGGTGACCCCTGACGAGATCGATGATCCGCACGACCTGGCGATGTGGCTCGAGGTGGATGGTCGACGCTATCAAGACGGCAATACCCGCACCATGGTCTATCGGGTGCCCTACCTGATCAGCTATCTCAGCCGTTTCATGAGCCTTCAGCCGGGTGACGTCATCTCCACCGGTACTCCTCCCGGCGTCGGTATGGGGCAACAGCCGCCAACCTATCTCAGGCCCGGCCAGCGCATGCGACTGGGGATCGAAGGGCTCGGCGAGCAGTGCCAATCCGTGGTCACCGAGCACAACAGCTGAGGAGGCCCCATGAGAGTTGTCACTTGTATTAGACCGGGGCATATGGAGGTCGCCGACACGCCACGCCCCGAGTGCGGGCCAGGTGAGGCACTGGTCAGGATCCGGCGGGTTGGTGTCTGTGGCACCGATATTCACGCCTTCGACGGCCAGCAGCCCTACTTCGCGTATCCTCGAGTGCTTGGCCATGAGCTGGCCGGTGAGATCATTGACGTCGGCGAAGGCGGCGATCCCGGCCTCACCGGCCAGAATGCCTACGTGATTCCCTACCTACATTGCGGTGAATGCCATGCCTGCCGCCGAGGCCGCACCAACTGCTGCCAGCAGATGGAGGTGATCGGCGTGCATCGCGACGGTGGCATGGCCGATTATCTGGTCGTGCCCGTCGAGCACCTTGTCACCTCATCACTCCTGTCAGCCGAGCAACTAGCCCTGATCGAATGCCTGGCAATCGGCGCCCATGCGGTGCGACGCAGCGAGATCGACCATGGCGAGCTGGCTGTGGTCGTCGGAGCCGGGCCGATCGGCATGGGCATCTTGCAGATCGCCCGGAGCCGCGGCGCAAGGATTGTGGTGGTCGATACCAATCCCGAACGCCTGGCCTTCTGTCGCGATGTACTGGGCGTCGAGCGCGCCCTGCAACCCGGCAAGGACGACGTCGGAAACGAAATCGAGGCCATGAGCGATGGCGCCCTAGCCGATGTGGTATTCGATGCCACCGGCAATCCGCGCGCCATGGAGACCGGCTTCGATTTCGCCGGCCACGGTGGGCGCTACGTGCTGGTCAGCATCGTCAAGGCGGATATCAGTTTTCACGACCCCGACTTCCACAAGAAAGAGCTCACCCTGCTGGGTAGCCGCAATGCCACCCGCGAGGATTTCGCGACAGTCACGCAACTGATGGAGGCAGGCAAGTTACGGAGCGACGCCATGATCACCCATCGCGGTCGTCTCGATGAGATACCGCGACTAATGCCGCAGTGGTGCGCCCCGAACAGCGGCGTCATCAAGGCCATGATCACCCTCGACTGACTTCCGCCGCCCTACCGACCAGGAGCCTGTTTCATGAACCGAACCATTATCAGCGACGGCGGGCATCGAACCAGCCTGAGGGTGCATACCGCCGACAACGTGCGCGTGGCGCTCAGGGACCTGCCCGCCGGCAGCGAGATCGAAGACGGCGGCCGCCGTCTTCGCCTCCCCCAGCCCGTTCGCCACAAGCACAAGTTCACCCTTCGGACACTGGCCGAGGGCGAGCCGGTGATCATGTACGGCGTTATCGTCGGTCGCGCCACCCGGGCGATCATGGAAGGGGAGGCCCTCACTACCGACAACCTCGAACACTCGACCGACACAAGCCTCCCCCAGAGCCGCCGTGACCATTGGGATGCACCGAACGTGACAGCCTTTAGGGACCTAACATTCGAGGGCTATCACCGACCCGACGGGCGAGTCGGCACCGCCAACGTCTGGCTGGTAGTGCCACTGGTATTCTGCGAGAACCGCAACATCGAGGTGCTGCGTCAGAGCGTCGCCGATGCCCTCGGCGATGACCCTTATCACGATTACAAGCGAATGGCCCGAGAGCTGCTGCACGGCCGGGCGGAGTCGCACGACGAGGCATCATCCAATTCCCCGACATCCCCTTTTCCCAATGTCGACGGCGTACGCTTTCTGACCCACAGTCTGGGCTGCGGCGGTACCGATGATGATGCCCAGGCCCTCTGCCAGCTTCTAGCCGGCTATATCTGCCATCCCAACGTGGCCGGGGCGACAGTGCTCAGCCTGGGTTGCCAGAAAGCACAGATCGACCTGCTGAAGGCAGCCATCGCCGAACGTGATCCCCAGGGACTGCGACCGGTGCATTATCTCGAGCAGCAGGCCAGCACCAGCGAGGAGGCCCTGATACGCGAGGCGCTGTCCACCATCTTCGACGGCCTGGCCGAGGCCAACCGTGTCTCTCGCGCACCCGCACCACTGTCGGAGCTGACCATCGGCGTCGAGTGCGGTGGCTCCGACGGCTTCTCCGGCCTGTCGGCCAACCCGCTTGTCGGCGCCGTTATCGACCGTCTGGTGGCGTTGGGAGGCAGTGGCATCCTCAGTGAATTCCCCGAACTGTGCGGCGTAGAACACGAGCTGCTGGCACGTTGCCGTAGCGAGCGGATAGCCACACGCTTCACCACCCTGATGGATGCCTATCATCGTCATGCCGCGGCGGTAGGGGCGAGTTTTTCCATGAATCCCTCTCCGGGCAACATACGCGACGGCCTGATCACCGATGCAATGAAGTCCGCGGGCGCCGCCAAGAAAGGCGGCGACAGCCCGGTGGTAGATGTCCTCGACTACACCCAGCCGGTAAGGCACAAGGGATTGAACCTGCTGTGTACCCCAGGTAACGACGTGGAATCGACCACAGCTCTGGTAGGCTCAGGCGCGAACCTTGTGATGTTCACCACGGGCCTGGGAACACCGACAGGCAACCCCGTCGCCCCGGTGATGAAGATCGCCAGCAACAGCGAGCTAGCCCGCCGCATGTCGGATGTCATCGATTTCGATGCTGGCCCCATCATTCGTGGCGACGCCGAGATCGGCGAGCTGGCAGACGACTTGCTCAGGTTGTGCATCGACACCGCCTCCGGCCGCTACCGAGCCAGGGCGGTGCGTCTCGCCCAGCACGATTTCATCCCCTGGAAACGTGGCGTATCGCTGTGAGGAAGCCGGCAAATGACGATACCTCGTCCCGAAATCCTGCAGTTTGGCATCGGCCGCTTTCTACTGGCCCATGTCGATCATTTTGTCAGCCAGTCCCTGGAGACCAGCGGCGGTGGTAAACGCATCGTCGCGGTCCAGAGCTCCTCACGCCCGGAAGGCCGTGGCAAGGCACTCCACCTTGCCGAGTGTCCACGCTATCCCCTCTGGGTTCGTGGCCGGCGCGATGGCAAGCTCCACGACCGGGAAGAGATCGTGGATAGTCTGGCAACCTGCCTGATCGCCAGCAAGCACTGGGCAGAGCTGGAGCAGCGGTTCTGCGAGGAGATCACGCATGTGGTGTCTAACACCGGCGATACCGGCTACTACGTTGCACCCGGTGACTCCCCGCTGCAGTCGATTCCTGACAGCTTCCCGGCCAAGCTGGTCAAACTGCTGCATGCCCGCTTCAGCGCCGACCGTTCGGGCGTGATCCTGATGCCCTGCGAGTTAATCCAAGGCAATGGACAGCGCCTGAAGGCCATCGTCACCGATATCGCATGGCAATCCTACGATAATGCCTACTTCAACGACTGGCTGGCCACCGAGTGTCTGTGGGTCGATACCCTCGTCGACCGTATCGTCTCGGCGGCACTGGACCCGATCGGTGCCATCGCCGAACCCTATGGGCTGTGGGCCATTCAGGATACCCCTGGCCTCCACTTGCCCTGCCGACATCCCGACGTACAGCGCGTCGACGACCTTGCCCCCTATGAGCAACGCAAATTGCACATGCTCAACCTATCACACACCTGGTTGGTACACCGCTGGCGGGAACTGGGACTGGAAGATCACATACGCTTCGTCAGGGAGGCGATGGAAGAGACCCGACTACGCAAGGAACTGGAATCATTGCTCGATGAGGAAGTCGTGCCGGTGCTGGATCAACACCTCCCCGGTATGGGGCTGGAACAGTACAAGGCCACTGTCCTGGAGCGCTTCACCAACCCGTTCCTGGACCATGCGTTGGCCGATATCGCCCAGAATCACGAGGAGAAGCTTAACCGGCGGTTAAGACCCATCAGCCAGATGGCCATATCCCAGGGCAGAGCCACGCCTCGACTGACCAACGCCCTGAAGCGTCACGGGCTGGTCTGAAGACCGACAAGCCCCGGGCCTTGGTTAGCTCAAGCGCTCCTTCAGCTGCCGATAGGTGCCATAGTGGCGGTCGAGATGGCGGCGCATTGCCGTCTCGGCGGCGTCGGGGTCTCCGGACTCGATAGCTTCGACGATCTCGGTGTGCGCCTGTAACGCAGCCTGGTCTTCCCCCTCACGCTGCAGAGCGTGGGCACGACGATCATCAAGCCATTCGGAAAGTGCCTCATGGATAGCATCGAAAATAGGGTTGCATCCGATGCTCGCCAGCACACCATGGAAGTCGTTGTCGGAGCGCTTAAACCGCGCTTCGTCACCCAGCACCTCACGGTTGGCCTCGAGTGCAGCGCGAAGCCTGGCCCGGTCCTCATCGGTTGCATGGATCGCAGCATGACGGGCCAGCGATATTTCGAACATAGCCCTGGCTTCCTGGAAATACTGCTGGCCCTCCGGTTTGGCCAGCAGTTGACGAGTGACACCCGACAAGCGTGCCATGACGGCCTCAACCGTGGGCCGAATCACCCGTGCCCGGGTACCGCTATTGATGGCCACTAGGCCCAGTTGCTGAAGATAGAACAGCGCTTCCCTCACCGCCGGACGCCCGACACCGAATTGCTCCATCAGCTCGCGCTCAGAAGGCAACTGGTCATTCTCCTGAAGCCGCCCCTCGAGAATCTCCGTCTCCAATTGCTCGGCGACCTGCTCAGACAGCGTCTTGCGCTCTACGCGATACCTGCTCATCAGTGTCTCTCTTCACTAAGCCTGGTTCGGCACGCCTCGTCAGGCGCGCAATCCTGTGACTATCTTACTGCATCCGACCGAGGCTCTGCTGATGAATGCTCATCCAACGCCTCGATCCCTAGCACCTCGGCCAGTCGCCGATAGTCCGACTGGTTGGCTACATCCAGGGGGATGCCTTCGAGATCGCGGCGAGCCTGACAGCGCCATTCCCGGTCGCCAGGCGCCAGAACCTCCTGACCGTTGATGGCCGGCCGGGAGCGCAGATCCTCCAGATAGTCATGCAGACAACGCTGGAAGCCGGCCCGGTCGATGAAGGCCTCGGGATTCATGACTAGGAAGAAGTGGCCAACCCCTCGCGGAGTGGCCAGGTCACTCCCCCCCATCGGCAAGAGCCTGAAGCCGTTCAGCATGCCAGACAGGGTGGAGCTCAGGACTTCGACGACCCCGGCCAGACCCGCCCCCTTGAAACCGAATGTAGCGCCCCCCAATGGAAGTAAGGCACTGACTTCATTGGGATAGCTGGTCATGACGCCCTGTTCATCGGCCGCCACGTCTGGAGGCAGCTCACGATCGATAGCGCCGTATTGCTGTACACGATTCCAGGGAATCGAGCTAGTGGCCATATCCAGCAGGTAGGGAGCCTCGCCCTCAACGGGGGCGGCGAAGGCGATGGGATTGGTGCCATGAAAGGCTGACTGACTGCCATGCAGCAATACGAATGGATCGGAATTACACACGGTTAGCCCGATCATGCCCTGCTCAGCGGCGGCCAGAGCGTAACAGCCTGCCGCGCCAAAGTGCGAGGAGTTACCCACCGCTACGGCGCCAACCCCGACCTCCCGCGCCATCTTCACGGCATGGTCGACTGCCGTATAGCCAGCCAGATGGCCGAAGCCGTCGTCGGCATCCAGATAGCCAGTTGCGGGGAGGCGCCGCGAAAGCCGCATAGTTGGTTGGGAATTGACGCGCCCTCCATCGAGGACCTTGAGGTAGTGCGGCAACAGCCGTAGGCCATGGCTGTCGATACCCATCCGTGAGGCCGTGACCAATGCCCGGGTCACGGCGTTAGCCGAGGCTTCGTCAGCCCCTCGTGTCAACAGGGCCTGACGAATGAAGCGCTCGAGGTCTTCAACCGCAACGCGGCAGGCCTCATGTCGTGGATTCATCATAGATCGAAACTCATTCCAAATTCTGGGGAGGAAAAAGGCCCGCCGCCATGGCGACAGGCCCCATTCAAGACTGAGTTGCCTGTCCGGCCCTTCTCAGCGATATACGAGAGTGGGAAGCCACAGCGAAATAGCCGGAATAAAGGTCACCAACAGCAGGGCGATAACCAGCGGCACCAAGAATGGCAGGGTTCCACGCATACACTTCTCGAAGGAGATGTTAGAGACTCGTGACAACACATAGAGCACCATACCCACCGGGGGTGTCAGCAGCCCGATCATCAGGTTGAGAACCATTATCACCCCGAAGTGAACCGGATCCACACCGGCCGCTACAGCCACTGGCAGTAACACAGGCACCAGGATGGTGATGGCAGCGATGGTTTCCATGAAGCAGCCAACCACAATCAACACCAGATTGATGATCAACAGCATGGCGACAGGGTTATCGGCGAACGGCCCAAGCAGGGTCAATACATGTTGTGTAACCTGATTGCTGGTCAGGATCCAAGCGAATATAGAAGCACCGGCCACGATCATCAGGATCACTGCCGTCGTCTCGATGGTTTCCATACTCACCCGAAGTAGGCGTCGCCAGGTAAGAGTTCGGTAGACCACACCTCCCAGGAACAGGGCATACACTACCGCCGCGATAGCTGCCTCAGTGGGCGTGAAGGCCCCGGTGATAATTCCCCCGACAATGATCACCGGCGTCAGCAAAGAGAGGAAGGCTCGTGCGAAAGTTATGCCCAGAATACGAAGCGCAAATGACGTATCACGCTGATAACCGCGCCGACGCGATAGCCAGGTAATCATTACCATCAGCACCAAGCCCATCAACAGTCCAGGGACTAGGCCAGCCGCAAAGAGCTGACCCACTGACACCGATGCCATGACACCATATATCACCATGGGAAGGCTGGGAGGTATGATAGGCCCAATGGTAGAAGAAGCCGCGGTAATTCCCACCGCGAACTCTTGATCATAACCGGCATCTCGCATGGCCTTTATCTCAATGGTCCCCAGTCCTCCAGCATCCGCTACTGCTGCTCCAGACATACCGGAAAAGACTATACTGGCACCGACATTGACATGCCCAAGCCCACCCCGCATCCACCCCATCAGGGCCTTGGCAAAATCGAAGATACGTGTCGTTATTCCACCATTATTCATCAGGTTGCCGGCAAGAATGAAAAAAGGAATAGCCAATAGAGGAAAACTGTCAATACCATTGACCATTCGGTGAACAACGACCACATCAGGCACGCGCCCAGTGAGTACAACATACAACAAGCAGGCACCCGCCAGGCTGATAGCAATGGGGACGCCAAGTACCAGCATGGTAAACAGGGCAGCAAAAAGGAAAACCAGATATTGGCCTAAAACGGCCAGGACAATACAGCCGACAACCGCAATAATGGCGATCAAAGGTGGAATTATAGGGCCTCGCCGGCGTGCGACCATGGCATCGGGCATGATGGTGTCTCCAGGCATGTCTGTCATGTCTCGTCGTCGGTAAATATCAGCTCGCTGGTCCCTTCACGCCAGTGGCGGACAGCCACTTGAATAGAACGCAGAAGCATCATTAGGAATCCGACCAAGACTAGGTAATAAATTACGCTCTTCGGTACATCTACAGACACCATCATCGAGTTAGTTCGCTCGGCTAACTGATAGGTAATCCAGGATGCGATCCCGTAGAAGGCAATGCGTATGAAATCCACCAGTGTCGATGTCACGCGAGCCATGGCATCTGGCATGTACCGATAGAAAAACTCGACGGCGATATGGGAGCTTTTCCTAACTGCCATAGCGCCTCCAAGAAACCCCACCACTATCAATAGATAACGAGCCATCTCTTCAGTCCAGGCAAGGGAGTTACCCAACACATAGCGACTGAAGAACTGTAGAAATACATCGAAGGCCAATACCCAGAATACCGCCAGGGTCACATAGTCCTCGATGGCATGGTTTCTGAAGTCGAAGCTATCTTCTTCGATGATATGAAATTCATCATTATCAGGTGAATGCGATTGATCAGACATGACCGCCTCCTTGAGGCGCCACCGAACACATTACATGCACGGTGGCGCGTTTGCAGAGCGTAACGTTAGGAGCCGATAGCCTGAAGGCGATCATAGGTCTCCTGAGACCATGTCGCGTTCTCACCGTTATGGAAAGGTACGACAGCCTCACGGAAGGGAGTCGTATCTACCTCGTTGACAGTCACCCCTTGATCCTCGAACCAGGCCACCAGATCCTCCTCAGATTGCAGAATTTCCTGAGTAATTTTCTCCCCAGCTTCCTGATAGACATTACTAAATATCGCACGGTCTTCCTCGGACAGGCGGTTCCAGAGGGGACCACCGGCGATGGTGATCAGCGAATCAGTAATGTGCCCAGTTAGATTTATCGTATCCTGCACTTCATAGAAGGCCTTGGCCTGGATCGTCGGCAGTGGATTCTCCTGGGCATCCACCACTCCCTGCTGCAGCGCGAGATAAACCTCGGAGAAGGCGATAGGCGTCGGGTTGGCGCCAACGGCCTCCGGGAACATCATATAAAGGGGAGCATTGGGCGTTCGGATCTTGAGATCCTGCATATCCGCCGGCGTATTGATCGGCTCATTGGAGGTCACATGGCGCTTGCCGTAGTAGTTCATGGCCAGCGGAACGTTGCCAGTGGCATCCTGATAGCCTTGGGCAATATCCTTGAACAGATCACTGTTGGCATAGGCCTGCCAATGATCGAAGTCGCGGAACATGTACGGCGCACCAGCGATGCCGACAGGACCATATGATCGAGCCGCAAACTGGTTACCGGTATAGATTAGATCCACGGTTCCCAGGCTCAGCCCCTCGTTGATATCCGCTTCTTTCCCCAGCGATGACGCTGGATGGACTTCGACCTGATAACGCCCGTCCGTACGCTCTTTAATTTCATCTGCTGCCCACAATGCCCAAGTATGATAAGGCTCAGAGGTCTCATAGACGTGGGCGAAATTTAGAGTCTCGGTGGCATTAGCCATTCCGGAGACACCCACACCGGCCAGCAATAAGGACGTGTAAACCCAGCGCTGGAGCTTGTTGTTGCGGTTGCTAGCGTTATACATCTAATTGTTCTCCTAGCTTCACAGCTGCACATGAGGAATGGAAGTCGAGTGAATACAGATGGGTTTATTGCATACCTGTCATACCATCATAAAGAAAACTAGGCATTTCATCTCAGTGGCGCAACCTCAGGACATGGAGACTTTCGTATGAGAGCGTGCAATCTGCCATAGACGCACCAACAGCTCATCATCACCAAAACCACCGGCCTTGGTGAGCAGAGGCCACTCATCTCGCCCCTCCGGGTGCCCCAGAACCACACCAGGCTCCCACTCGCCAATCACCGTCATGACCCCCTCATCGAGCCGCCGCAGCACAGCCATGGCAATATCACCACCGGTCAAGAACCCCAAATGCCGTCGATTCTGCAAAGTGCAAAGGCCAGATACAAAGGCCTCGCCCAAACGATTGGCAACGGTATCCGCTGAATCGCCATCCCCAGGGCCAGGGACCAATAGTCGATTGCAGGTCGCCAAGGGCACTTCGTCATCCCGCAGGACCTCCGTCACCGGCATGTCGGAAGCCGTCTCACGCAGGCGCGCGACCTGCCGCTGCGTCTGAAGACTGCGTGAGCCGACCACCAACCATATGCCCATGCCATCGCAAGGCGGACTGAATTGCTCCTCCCCGTATAGGTATCGAGCCAACGCTCCCGTCAGCCCCGCCGCCCCCACCGCCAGCCAGCACTCCCGCGCCGCCCAAATCTCTTGGGCCAACCGGTACAGATCAGCATCCGTCTCGACATCCGCAACAACTGGACCGGAAGGTAACGGCTGACCGGGTGTTATCTTTCTCGGTCGCGCCCCCTTCCCGGCAAACAAGGCATCTAGAGCTTCTAGTGGAGGGCGCGAACGTGCATCCCGCGCGAAGTCAGTAGCTTCCAGTGGGATACCATGCACGAGGACCCGACCGCGGCGAGTGGTCCGCCCCTGTGCTGGAACAGCGGGAGCCACCAACACCGACCGCGCTAACTCCCGAGACGCCGCCAGGCTCTCGGATACCGCATGCCCTCGTAGCGTCGAATCGATCTTCTTGAACCACAAAGCAGGAGATAGCGAGGCCAGCAGCGACACCGCCCTCTCCACCCGGTCTATGGCACTCTGTGCAGACAGATGACGAGACTCGGTATTCACCGCCACCACTTCGGGCGGCTCCATCCCCCAGCGCTTCATGGCCATTGGCAAATGCTCGAGGGTCACCACTACTCGAGTCATGGCGCCCCGTGAGGCAAAGGGTGCTGCTGCATCCAATGCGCCGGTCAGATCGTCAGCGACGATGGCGACGCGACAGCCATTCATATCCCGCCTCCCTCGGCCAGGCGCTGGCCATAGGCGATAGCCGCACCCATGTTGGTGGCATCGGCACGCCCCTGCCAGGCAATATCGAAGGCAGTGCCGTGATCCACCGAGGTTCGGTGGATCGGTAGGCCGAGACTGACATTGACGGTACTGTCAAAGGCGATCAGCTTGACGGGGATATGCCCCTGATCATGGTAATGTGCTACAACCAGATCGAACTCTCCCCGCCGAGCGCGATAGAAGACGGTATCTGCCGGTATCGGCCCGCTCACATCCAGGCCTCTTGCCTGGAGCGCTCGCACCGTCGGGGCGATGATCTGATCATCCTCGTCGCCAAAGATCCCCCCTTCACCGCAATGCGGGTTGAGGCCTGCCACGGCGATCCGTGGCGCCGACAGCCCCAACGCCACCAGATGCGCATGGCCGGTCTCGACCGTGGCCATGATGCGCTCCTCCGTGACGCGCTCGATGGCCTCGCGCAGCGAGACATGAGTCGACACATGAATGCTCGACAAGGTATCGGAAGCCAGCAACATGAACGAGGACGGTGCCTCCGTCAGCGCGGCCAACATACCGGTATGACCATCATAATGGTGGCCCGCCGCATGCAGGGCTGCCTTGTTGAGGGGCGCCGTGACGATGACACGAGCCTGACCTGCCTTCACCAGATCGACGGCCAACACCACGCTGCGATAGGCCATTTCTCCGGCTGCGGCGGATATCTTGCCATCCGTCACTGGATCGTCTGTCTCGAGCTCGATCTGCGCCACGGCGATCTCTCCCATCGCGGGGACAGGAATTCCTGGCCGCCAGTCGACCAGCGGCAGGTCGATGTCCAGCATCGCGGCCGCTCGCCGGAAGGTTGCCAGATCACCTACCAGCAAAGTGGAAGCCCGATCGGCTGGAGGCATGTCTAACAAGGCCCGACAGACGATTTCGGGACCGATGCCTGCCGGATCACCCATGGTGATGGCTAGGGCAAAGGGAATGCGATTGCTCATGGTGTCAGCTGCCCCCCATTGACCTCGATGACCTGCCCTGTCACATAGGCACTCAGGGCATCCGTCGCTAGGAACAGGTAAGCACCGACACAGTCATCAGCCGTTCCCAGCCGCCCCATGGGAATGGTGGAGCGGGCTGCCTCAAGTTGAGCATCGCTGGAATAGCGACCATGGAAGTCGGTCGCAATAGTGCCCGGCGCCACGGCGTTGACACGAATGCCTTCCGCCGCCAGTTCCTTGGCCATGTTGCGCGTTAAGGTGCTGACGAAGCCTTTGGCCGAGGCATATAGACCGGCACCGGACCCTCCTCCGTTGCGCGCTGCGATCGAGCTGGTATGGATAATGTTGCCGCCCCCCTGGCAACGAAAGATCGACAACGCCGCCCGGCTCGCAGCCACCACTGACCGAGCATTGAGGTCCATCACACGGTCATATTGCACATCATCCATTTCCTCCAGCCCCACGCGGCCCAGCATATCTCCAGCATTATTGATCAATACATCCAGCCCACCCATCTGCTCGGCAGCCCGTTCGACGATAGCGGCAGCCTCAGATCCAAGGCTGACATCACCCTGTACCAGCATCGCTCTGCCCCCTGCATTGACAATGTCATCGACGACTCCCCGGGCCGCTGCCTCGCTGGCATAGTAATGCACGATGACGATGGCCCCGTTCCGCCCCAAGCTTCTGGCGACTGCCGCACCAATCCCACGGCTGGCACCTGTGATCAACACTCGCTTGCCTTCCAGTTCCTCAAACACTTTCGCCGATCTCCATGTATTGACCGTAATTCGGTTGAGAATTATGGAACTTGACCGATGGCATACCTATCATACAATGAGACAATAGATGTAACCGGCATGACGTGCCAATTTTTTAAGGAAATAGAGCTCATGAACCAACTAAGAGGCAAGCAACTGATCGGCCAGCAGGCCGTGCTCAGCGACGGCACCGCGATTCAGGCCGTCGATCCCGCCACCGGCGAGACCCTGTCCCCGGGCTATCCCGCCGGCGGCCAGGCCGAGGTAGAACAGGCCTGCGCACTGGCCTGGGCCGCCTTCGACACCTATCGCGAGACCGGCCTCGAGGCCCGCGCCGCGTTCCTCGAGACCGTGGCCGACGAGATCGAGGCCATCGGCGATGATCTCATCGTGCGCGCCATGGCCGAGTCCGGCCTGCCGCGCGCGCGGCTCGAGGGCGAGCGCGGCCGCACCTGCGGCCAGCTGCGCCTGTTCGCCTCCGTGGTGCGCGCCGGCGAGTGGCTCGACGTGCGCCTCGATCCGGCACTGCCGGAGCGTCAGCCGATGCCGCGGGTCGACCTGCGTCAGCGCCACATCGCCCTGGGCCCGGTGGCCGTGTTCGGCGCCTCCAACTTCCCGC
This sequence comes from Halomonas sp. SL1, assembly GCF_003030865.2. Lineage (NCBI taxonomy): Bacteria > Pseudomonadati > Pseudomonadota > Gammaproteobacteria > Oceanospirillales > Halomonadaceae > Halomonas > Halomonas sp. SL1. The sequence goes on from NZ_PYUQ02000011.1 coordinate 71,328, forward strand.
TGGCGTTCTCCGTGGCCGGCGGCGATACCGCCTCGGCACTCGCCGCCGGCTGCCCGGTGGTGGTCAAGGCCCACGCCGCCCATCCCGGCACCTCCGAGCTGGTCGGCCGCGCCGTACAGCGCGCGGTGGCCAGGTGCGAGCTGCCCGAGGGCGTGTTCTCGCTGCTCTACGGCTCCGGCCGCGAACTCGGCCAGGCGCTGGTGCGCGACCCGCGCATCAAGGCCGTGGGCTTCACCGGCTCGCGCAGCGGCGGCACCGCGCTGATGCAGGCCGCCCAGTCGCGCCCCGAGCCGATCCCGGTCTACGCCGAGATGAGCTCCATCAACCCGGTGTTCCTGCTGCCGGAAGCGCTCCAGGCCCGCGGCCAGGCGCTGGGCGAGGCCTTTATCGGCTCGCTGAACATGGGCGCCGGCCAGTTCTGCACCAACCCCGGCCTGGTGATCGCCGTCAAGGGCGAGGCGCTCGACGCCTTCGTGGCATCCGCCGCCGAGGCGGTGAAGGGCTCCGCGGCCCAGACCATGCTGACGCCGGGCATCCATGACGCCTACGTGCAGGGCGTCGACGGCCTGGTGGCCAGCAGCAAGGCCCGCGAGGTCGCCCGCGGCAACGCCGGCGACGGCCCCAACGCCTGCCAGACCGGCCTGTTCGTGGCCTCCGCCGAGGACTTCATGAGCGACGAGGCGCTGCAGGCCGAGGTCTTCGGCGCCACCTCGCTGGTGGTCGAGTGCGCCGACCTGGCCGAAGTGCAGCGCGTGGCCGAGTCCCTGGAAGGCCAGCTCACCGCCACCCTGCAGATGGACGACGCCGACCTGGACGCGGCCCGTGCGCTTCTGCCGATCCTCGAGCGTCGCGCCGGCCGGGTGATGGCCAACGGCTGGCCGACCGGCGTCGAGGTGTGCCACGCCATGGTCCACGGCGGCCCGTATCCGGCGACCTCGGACTCGCGCACCACCTCGGTGGGCAGCACGGCGATCCATCGCTTCCTGCGTCCGGTGTGCTACCAGAACCTGCCGCAGGGGCTACTGCCCGAGGCCCTGCGCGACGGCAACCCGGCCGGCGTCAGCCGCCTGGTCGACGGCCAGCGCGAAGTGTAAGTATCGACACCCCAGCTGCCTGGCGATGGGGTTGATGTCCAGATTCCATCAACCCCATCATGCTGACTATGAGCACAACAGCAAATACAATACTGTTGGTAAGACACCACCCTCACTTCGTCATTTCCGACAGACATCCCCTAAAGTTTCATTCATTCTTCACCAAAATGGAGCGGCACCACCCCACCCTAGATGCTACAACCGTCATCTCCACACAATATCCATTATTAATATGACCTCGTCTTCCTCTTATTCCCACTGCCGCTTTTCTTTATCCACTCAGACATCGATGTCTCATCTTCACGACTCTCCCCATCCGCCTTCCACCAGTCATACAGCTAGCATTCCTCTCCCACCAGGGTAGCGACGAATTCCGTCAACATCAGCGACCAAGGCTCTTCTTTTCGCGTCAATACACCGTAGTACCCCAGAGGCTCGCCGATGGTCAGCGGCAGCACCGCGAAGCGCCCTTGGGAAAAGGTCGTACTGATCACCGAGCTCGGCAGCAGCGCCAAGGTGTCGGTGCTCGCGACCAACTGAAGCGAGGCCTGGGTGGAGGTGGTCTCGATGACATTACGTGGCGATGCCACCCCGGCTTCGGCCAGAGCCGCCTCGAATAGCCCGCGCATGGGGCTAGCCATGGGGTGCAGCACCCAAGGCCAGAGAACCACCTCCGACAGTTCAGGCGTGCCGTGGCACAGCGGGTGATCCAACCTTGCCACCACCGACACCGGCTCTTCTTTGAGCGGCAGAAAGTCGAACAGGTGCCGCTGAGACGGCTCGGTGTAACGCCCGATGACGGCGTCGAGTAGCTTGTATTCGAGATCCACCAGCAGTCGGTCGCTGGAGTTTTCGATCAACGAGATGGCCAGCCGAGGCCGATTAGATTTCAGCGTCGCCATGGCTCTCGGTAGCATCACCGGCGAGGCACCGGGAACACTACCCAACGCCAGGCGGCCATGACCTCCCTCACGCAACGAGGCGAGCTCCTCCACCAGGCGATCGGTATCGTTGAGCAGGCGCCTGGCATACCTCAGCACCACTTCCCCGGAAGCCGTCGGCTCCATGCGTCCGGGTTCCCTGAGGAAGAGCGCCATTCCCAGAAACCCCTCGATATCTTTGAGCATCTTGCTGGCCGCCGGCTGGCTGATGTTCAGCTGTCTTGCCGCTGCATGCATGTTGCGACTTTCGTCCAACGATACCAGTAACACCATATGCTTTAGCCTGAGCCATGCCTTGACGTGAATACCGCTAACATGGGCCATAGAGAGAACCATCCAGGTGAGGGAAAAACACATGATAACTTGAAGTTATCGGGGGACAAAAAACTTACATTGGCCGTCTTTTTGATGACCTGCTTAGACTGGCCAAAGCGACGAAATCGACCGCCCATTTCACACAAGGGGCGAGCGATATCAAGCAGGCGCCTTCGCTTCCCTGAGCGCCAGCCCAATAACCAATAACTTCCACAACAAGGCGGCCAGCATGACCACCATCACCCGGGTCGACGCCCGCGATATACGCTTCCCCACCTCACGCCAGCTCGATGGCTCCGATGCCATGAACGCAGCACCGGACTACTCCGCCACCTACGTCATCCTGCACACCGAACAAGAAGATGAAGGACACGGGCTGAGTTTCACCATAGGTCGTGGCAATGATCTGTGTGTCGCCGCCGTCAATGCCCTGGCCCCGACCCTAGTCGGCAGAAGGCTCGAGGACATCACCGCCGATATGGGGACCTTCTGGCGAGAGCTTACCAGCGGCGATAGCCAGCTGCGTTGGCTCGGCCCCGAGAAGGGGGTGATGCACCTGGCAAGCGCCGCCCTGATCAACGCCCTGTGGGACTTGTGGGCCAAGCGCGAGGGCAAGCCCATCTGGCAGCTGCTGGTCGACATGACACCGGAACAGCTGGTGCGCTGCCTGGACTTCCGCTTCGTCACCGACGCCATCACCCCGGAAGAGGCTATCGCCCTGCTTCGGCGCAAGGCCGGCACAAAAGCCGACCGTACGGCCGAGATGAAAGCCGACGGCTATCCCGGCTACACCACCTCCGCCGGCTGGCTCGGATACTCCGAGGACAAGATGCGTCGGCTGTGCCGCGAGGCCTTGGCCGAGGGCTGGCAGCACTTCAAGCAGAAGGTCGGTGGCGACATCGAGGAAGACCGTCGCCGCGCCGCCATCCTGCGCGAGGAGATCGGCGAAGGCCGCACCCTGATGATGGATGCCAACCAGATGTGGGACGTGGACGAGACCATCGTCAACATGCGCCGCCTAGCGCAGTACAACCCGCACTGGATCGAAGAGCCCACCAGTCCCGACGACATCCTCGGTCACGCCGAGATCCGTCGCCGCCTGGGCGGCGGCAGCGAGGGCGGTATCGGTGTCGCCACCGGTGAACACTGCCACAACCGGGTGATGTTCAAGCAGCTGCTGCAGACCGGTGCTATCGACTATTGCCAGCTCGACGCCGCGCGCCTGGGCGGGCTCAACGAGGTCATCATCGTGGTGCTGCTGGCCGCCAAGTACGGCGTCCCGATCTGCCCCCACGGCGGTGGTGTGGGCCTGTGCGAGTACACCCAGCATATTTCTCTATTCGACTACATCGCCGTCTCCGGTTCGCTGGAAGGCCGCCTGCTGGAGTACGTCGACCACCTCCATGAGCACTTTGTCGACCCAGTGCGTATCAGCCAAGGTCGCTACTTGGTGCCCGAGGCGCCGGGCTACAGCATCACCATGAAGCCCGAGTCCCTCGAGATGCATCGCTACCCCGAAGGAGCGGCCTGGCAAGACGTTTAAGCCGCCCCACCGGCCGCTCGGCCCAGAGCCGACAAGCTCTGGGTCGAACGGCCCGCACGCCAAGCAAAGGCCAAAGCGCTACGCAATGGCCGGCACGCCACGCAAAATGGAGAGAAGCATGACAACAATCACAACCCCCACTATCCCCTTCACCCGTCGCAGTCTGGGCGCGGCAATTACCGCCCTAGCCCTCGGCGGCCTGTCGCTGGCGGGTATCGCCACCAGTGCCCAGGCCGCCAGCGGGATGCCGCCGATCCCCGAGGTAGACGGTCCCGTAGCCGAAGGTGACGGCAACGATTACACCCTCAAGTTCAGCATCGGCACCACCCAGTCCGGCGCCCAGTATCGAGGCCTGGAGTACTTCGAGGATATCGTCGAAGCACGCAGCGCGGGCCATATCCAAGTAGAACTATTCCACAGTGCCCAGCTTGGTGATGACCTCCAGGCGGTCAGCGCGCTGCAGTCCGGGACCCTGGAAATGACCGCGCCCTCGACCTCACCGCTGGTCAACATGTTCCCGGAATTTGCGGTATTCGACCTGCCCTTCCTGTTCCCGACACCGGAGGTGGCCGATGAAGTGCTCGACGGCGAGATCGGCGATCAGATGCTGGAAACTGCCAGCACCAACGGCCTCAAGGCCATCGGCTGGGCTGAGAATGGCTACCGTCAGTTGACCAACAGCCAGACCGCGGTGGCCACCCCCGAGGACCTGGACGGCCTCAAGGTGCGAACCATGCAGAACCCGATCCACCTCGACATCTGGAAGACCTTGGGCGCCAATCCGACCCCGATGTCCTTCGCCGAGCTATTCACGGCGCTGGAACAGGGCGTGGTAGACGGTCAGGAAAACCCCTGGATCACTATCCAGTCCTCCAAGTTCAATGAAGTGCAGGACTACGCCACCGAATCCAACCACGTCTATACCCCCTTTATCACCCTAGTCTCCGAACGCTTCTGGAGCGACCTCCCCCAGGGCTATCAGGAGTTGCTGGTAGACGCCGCCCACAAGATGGGTAACTACCAGCGTCATGTCAGCCGTACCCTTAATGACCAGATCAAACAGGAACTGATCGATGAGGGAATGAACATCACCGAGCTGACACCAGAGCAAGTAGCTACCTTCCAGCAAACCCTGTCGCCGGTATACGACGAGTGGCGCGAAAAGATTGGCGGAGAGTTGATCGACGACATCCGAGCCGTTTCCCAGTAAGCCATTACCCGGCACCACCACCTATAGAAGGTGGTGGTGTTGTCGTCACCATGGAGGTGACTCATGACGACCCTTTCTTCCACCTCCACCCCGGGGTTCCTGGGGTGGCTAATCACCACGCTACGCATCGCTATCGGGCTACTGGTCCTCGGCGTGGTGTTCTGTGTGACCGCCAATGTCTTTGGGCGCTTCGTGCTCAACACTTCCTACGCCTGGGCCGAAGAAATGTCACGAGTGTTTTTTATCTGGCTGGTGCTGCTCGGTGCCGGGCTAGGCAGCCTAGAGAAAGAGCACGTAGCAGTCACTTACTTTAAGGACCTGGCTCCGTCCGGGCTACGGCGCATCCTAGGACTAGCCGCAGTAGCGGTTATCTACCTTGTCTGTATATGCATCCTCTTCGGCTTCAAGGAGCTGATCTCTGGCTACACCAGCTCTACTCCCATGCTAGGCATTCCCAAGACTTGGCTGTACAGCGCCATGCCAGTGATGGCTGGTCTAACCCTTATCGCCAATACCTTAGCCCTCATTGCCTTACTCAGGAGATCCGACCCATGATCCTGTGGAGTATTCTCATTGGTCTGGCCATCTGTATCTTGATCGGCATGCCGATCTCCTTTGGACTAGGCGCCATCAGTCTTTTCATCTTCTTCTACTCGGACTATGCCTTGTCACCGATCGTGGCCCAGGCAGTCAATGGACTCGATTCCTTTCCACTACTGGCCATTCCGCTATTCATCCTAGTGGGTGAAGTAATGAGCGAGGGTGGCATCGCCTCCCGGCTGGTACGCCTGGCCAGCGCGCTGGTAGGCTTCGTCGCCGGCGGCCTTGGCCAGGTGGCGGTGATGACCTCGATGTTTTTCGGCGGCATCAGCGGCTCCGCCGTGGCTGACGCCTCGGCTGTGGGCAGTATGATGATCGAGCCGATGAAGCAGCATCGCTACAGCGCCCCCATGGCCACGGCTATCGTGGTGGCAGCCTCGGTAGTAGGCATCATCATTCCCCCTTCCATTCCAATGATCCTGTTCGGCGTGGTCACCAATACCTCTATCTCGCAGCTGTTCCTCGCCGGCATCATGCCGGGCATCCTGATCACCTTGGCTCTAGCCGCTACCACCTACATCCAGTCACGCAAGAACGGTAAAGGACAGGCTTTCTCCTTCCCAGAACTTGCCAGCGCCCTGAAGGACGCTATCCTGGCACTCTTGTTGCCCGTGATCATCGTCGGCGGCATCCTCACCGGCATCTTCACTCCCACCGAGAGCGCTGCCATTGCTCTCGTCTACGCCCTCGCGGTGTCTTTCTTCATCTATCGTAGCCTCTCGCTAAAACGCTTCTTCGCCCTGTGCGTAAGCACCGGCCGGCTGACCGGTGTAGTGATGCTGCTGCTGGCCTTCGCCAGCGTCTTGGCCTGGCTTCTGACCGCAAACATGATTCCTCAGCAGTTGGTGGTGAGCCTATCGGCGATTACCGAGAACAAGCTGCTCCTCCTGCTGCTACTGTCAGCTTTCCTGCTAATCGTCGGTTTCTTCATGGATTTGACCCCGGCCATGGTCATCCTGGCCCCGCTGATGACGCCGGTGGTCGTCAAGCTCGGCATCGATCCCGTTTACTTCGGCGTGCTGATGTCTTTCATTCTCGGGATCGGCCTGATCACCCCTCCGGTGGGGACCGTGCTTTACGTGGGCTGTGGTGTCGGCAAGGTCGGCATGGAAAGTCTGGTCAAGAGCCTCCTGCCCTTTTACTTCACCCTGGTCGCACTGCTGGTGCTGTTCCTGTTGTTCCCCGGAGTAGTCCTGTGGTTTCGATGAATACCGGCGGTCAATGGCCGCCCGCTGAGCGGAGACGCCCCCAATGAGCCCTCATGACAACCTTCTGAGCTTCCTCGAACAGACCTTGGGCAACAACGGCGTGCTAACCACGGACAGCGACGTGGAACGCTACCTGGTCGACTGGGCAGGCGCCCGCGGCGGTCAGCCGCTGGCGGTGGCCCGCCCGGAGACCCCCGAACAGGTAGCCGAGATACTCGGCTACTGTCATCGCCACGACATTCCGGTGGTACCTCAGGGAGGCGGTAGCGGCCTGGTGGAAGCCGCACTGCCGGACAGTCAGACCCCCGAACTGGTGATCAGTCTCGAGCGCCTCAACCAGGTGCGCTCAATAGACCCCATCAACTTCAGCATGAGCGTCGACGCAGGCTGCATTCTACAGTCGGTCAAGGAGGCAGCCGAGGCCGAGGACCTAAGTTTCCCGCTGTCTCTCGGCGCCCAAGGCAGCTGCCAGATCGGCGGCAATATCGCGACCAACGCTGGCGGCCTGAACGTGCTGCGCTACGGCATGATGCGTCAACTGGTACTGGGCATCGAAGTGGCACTGCCGGACGGACGACTGCTCAGCGACATGAAATCGTTGCACAAGAACAATACCGGCTACGACCTCAAGCAGCTGTTCATCGGTGCCGAGGGTACTCTGGGCATCGTCACCGGTGCAGTGCTCAAACTTTACCCACAACCCCAAGTTACTCGAACCGCCCTAATCGGCTGTCCCGACGTCGACGCGGTGCTCGGCCTTTACGCTCAGGCCCGGCGTAGCTGTTGTGACCTGCTGACTGCGTTCGAGCTGATTCCACGTACCTGCCTGGAGCTGGCTCTCGAGGCAGACTCTTCACTCCCCGATCCGCTGGACGAGCCTCAGCCCATGTACGTGTTATTGGAGGTCGCAGCCAGTGGCCCGGTCGATCTCGACGGCATGATTGAGGCCTTGTTCGAACGTGGACTCGAAAGCGGCCTGCTACAGGACGGGGTACTGGCCACCAGCGACACACAGGCCGGACAACTTTGGCAATTACGTGAAGCCATGCTGGAAGGTCAGCAGCGACGTGGCGAACATCTACGCACCGATATCTCGCTACCAATCTCACGACTGCCTGACTTCCATCGCCAGGCAGCAGCAGCAATTGCCAAGGCGTCTCCCGAATCACAGGTGATCGCATACGGTCACGTAGGCGACGGCAATTTGCACTTCAATGTTCTACCCCCGATGAATCTAGACAATGAGTCAAAGCGCAGTCTCCTGCACGAACTCGAAGAACAGCTGTTTGCTATTGTCGCCGAATTCGACGGTAGCATCAGTGCAGAGCACGGCATTGGAAGGGTCAAACAACCCCCCTTCCTCGAGGGTCTATCGGCTCCAAAACACGACATCATGCGTGGCCTTAAACGTCTATTCGATCCCAGGGGGATGATGAGCCCCGGCCGCATCCTGCCACGCTCCCAGTATTGAACTATATGGTGTCACCTCAAACTCATAAGGACTCTCTCATGGATACTCACCCCACCACCTGCAACATCCTGCCCGACGACGCCGACCGCGCCCTGCTGGTCGGCCGGGTCTGGCGCGATACGCCCCACCCGGGCCCGGCCCTGATCGTCGTCCGCGACGGCCGGGTGGTCGACATCTCGGCGAGCGTCGCCTGCATGGCCGACCTGCTCGAGCGCGACGACGCGGCCGCCTTCGTGGCCGCGGCCGAGGGCGAGGACCTCGGCCCGGTCGAGGAACTGCTCGCGCGCTCCCTGGCGGAGGCGCCCGAGGCGCCCTACCTGCTCGCGCCCTGCGACGTCCAGGCGATCAAGGCCTGCGGCGTGACCTTCGCGGTCAGCCTGATGGAGCGGGTGATCGAGGAGCAGGCCGGCGGCGATCCGGCCCGGGCCGGCGAGCTGCGCGAGGAGCTGAAACAGGTGATCGGCGGCGACCTGTCGAAGATCGTCCCCGGCTCCGAGGCGGCCATGGCGCTCAAGGCCGAGCTCCAGGCCCGCGGCGCCTGGTCCCAGTACATGGAGGTCGGCATCGGGCCGGACGCCGAGGTGTTCACCAAGGCGCAGCCGCTGTCGGCGGTGGGCTTCGGCCGCGGCGTGGGCCTGCATCCGGCCTCCGAGTGGAACAACCCGGAGCCGGAGATCGTGCTGGCGGTGGACGCCGCCGGCCGGCCCCGCGGCGCCTCGCTCGGCAACGACGTCAATCTGCGCGACGTCGAGGGTCGCAGCGCCCTGCTGCTGGGCAAGGCCAAGGACAACAACGCCTCCTGCGCCATCGGTCCGTTCATCCGCCTGTTCGACGAGCGCTTCACCCTGGACACGGTGCGCCGGGCCCGGGTGTCGCTGCGCATCGAGGGCGCCGACGACGGCTTCGTGCTGGACGATTCCAGCGACATGCGCCAGATCAGTCGCGACCCGCTGGACCTGGTGCACCAGACCCTCGGCGCGCATCACCAGTATCCGGACGGCTTCGTGCTGTTCCTCGGCACCATGTTCTCGCCGATCCAGGATCGCGACGGCGCAGGCCAGGGCTTCACCCACCACCTGGGCGACACGGTGACCATCGCCACGCCCTCGCTGGGCGCGCTGGTCAACCGCGTCGACCGCTCGGACCGGCTGCCGCCCTGGACCTACGGCATCCGCCAGTGGATGGCGGATCAGGCCAGACGGAGATAGAGAGGTATTCTCCGGGGACACGCGGGTCCCCGGCCTCTCTCACCACATGAAAAGGGGCGGCCCATCCGGGCCGCCCCTTTCTTCTTTCCTCTCGTCGTTTCCTGACCTTTGACTATCCGCTCTCGCGCCACGCCTCTGATTCGCGATCGGCCTCCACCCGAAACGGCGTGGGCGCCAGGCCCCGCACGCCGGGGCGGACCCGGAACAGTCCGCCGGCCAGGCCCTCGGCGTCGCGCGCCTCCGCTGCAGTGGTGATGTAGAGCGTGTCGAGATCCGGCCCGCCGAAGGCGCAGGAGGTGACCCGCGAGGCCGGCAGCGACAGCGTCTCGTCGAGGCGGCCGTCGGGGGCGAAGCGGCTGACGCGCCCGCCCTCCCAGTGGGCCACCCAGAGCCCGCCGTCGGCGTCGCAGGCCATGCCGTCGGGGAAGCCCTGGGTCTCGCCGAAGCGGATATGCTCGCGCTTTTTCGCGAGGCTGCCGTCGGGCGCCAGATCGAAGGCGTGGATCACCCGCCGCGGGGTGTCGCTGTGATAGAGGGTGCGGCCGTTAGGCGAGATCGCCGGGCCGTTGGCGACCCGGTAGCCCGTATCGAGCCGCCGCAGCGTCCGGCCCTCCAGGCGATAGAGCGCACCGCTGGAACGCTCGGCGGCGTCGTCCATGGAGCCGAACCACAGCCGCCCTTCCCGATCGACCTTGGCGTCGTTGAAGCGATTGCCGGCGGGTTCGTCGTCGGGGGTCGGCCAGTCGGCGACGATGCGCGGCCCGCCCGCCTCCAGGCGCAGGTGGACCAGCCGCGAGCGCAGCCCGGCGATGAAGCCGTCGCCGTCGTCGCGGGGCGCCAGCCAGCAGCAGGCCTCGTCCAGCGGCCAGTCGCGGGTCTCGCCGCGGGCCAAATCGAAGGCGTGCAGGCGAGCGCCGAGGATGTCGACGAACAGCAGCCGGCCGGCGTCGCCGCGCTCGGGGCACCACAGCGGCCCCTCGCCGAGCCTGGCGCGACCGGCCCAGACGCATTCCAGTGTCGAGGCATCGACCATGGGGTTCTCCGTGCTCGAGAGTCAGCGAAGCGCGGCCCCGCCGGACGGCGGGGCCGCGGCGGGTCAGGCGCGCTGTCGGCGGGTCTGCTTCCAGCGGTCGAACATCACCGCCAGCAGCAGGATGGCGCCGCGCACCAGGTACTGATAGAAGGTCGGCACGTTGAGCAGGCCCATGGCGTTCTGCACGCAGCCCATGATCATCACGCCCACCAGCACCCCGGTGATCGAGGCGATGCCGCCGGACAGCGCCACGCCGCCCAGCACGCAGGCCGAGATCACGGCGAGCTCCAGCCCCTGGGAGGTGTTGGGATCGCCGAGGCCCATGCGCGAGGTCAACAGCACCCCGGCGATGCCGGCGACCACGCCCTGCAGGCCGAACACGATGATCTTCAACCGCCGCACGTTGACCCCGGCCAGGGCCGCGGCCTCGGCGTTGCCGCCGGTGGCCAGCACGTTGCGGCCGAAGGCGGTCATGTTGAGCAGCACGCCGAAGATCACGAAGCAGGCGATCATGGTCCACACCGGCAGGGTCAGCCCCAGGAAGGAGGCGCTGCCCAGCTCGAAGAAGGCCGGCACGGTGATCATCACCGCGTCGCCGCCGGAGGTGATGTAGGCCAGGCCACGCACGAACTCCATGGCCGCCAGGGTGGCGATCAGCGAGTTGATGCCGAAGCGCGCCACCACGAAGCCGTTGAAGGCCCCCACCGCGCCGCCGGCGACCACGCCGCCCAGCACGCCGATGATCACGCTGCCCGAGGCCGAGGTGGCCACGGCGGCGACCACCCCGGCGAAGGCCACGATGGAGGCCACCGAGAGGTCGACCTCGCCCAGCGCCAGCACCAGCATCATGGTGGTGGCGATGGTGCCGATCAGCGTCACCGAGAGCAGCAGGCCGACCATGTTGCGGCCGGTGAGGAAGTCGGGGATGAACACCGACAGCGCCACGAACAGCACGGCGAAGATGGCGATCAGCCCCGAGGTGTCGAGCAGGGTGCGCAGCGGCTTGGTCAGCCCCTGGCGGCCCTGGGGACGCGCCGGGGCGTCGCCCTCGCCCTGCGCGATCTTTTGCGTCGTCATAGCGGTTTCTCTCGTGTCTTGTCGTTCAGAAGTCATTGCAGGCATCAGGCCGGCAGCGCCAGGCCCAGCAGGCGCTCCGGCGTGGCCTCGTCGCGTGCCACCACGTCGACCAGGGCGCCGTCGCGCATCACCCCGATGCGGTCGCAGATCGAGCTGACCTCGGCCAGATCGCTGGAGATCACCACCACGCTCTTGCCCTGGTCGGCCAGGTCATAGAGCAGGGTGTAGATGTCGCGCCGGGCGCCGACGTCGATGCCGCGGGTCGGCTCGTCCATCACGAACAGCTCGATCTCCTCGGACAGCCAGCGGGCCAGGATCACCTTCTGCTGGTTGCCACCGGACAGCGTGCTGATACGGGTGCGCGGCCCCGGGGTCTTGATGCTCAGCCGGTCGATGTACTCGCGGGTATTGGCCAGCTCCCGCGACGGCTGGCGGAACAGTCCCCAGCGCTTGTAGAAGCGCCGACAGCTGACGTTGAGGTTGTCGGTGACGCTGGCGATGGGAAAGATGCCCTGGGACTTGCGATCCTCCGGGCACATGGCGATGCCGGCGCGGATCGCCTCGCCGGGCGTGCGAAAATGCCTGGGCTGGCCGGCGAAGCGCACCTCGCCGGACTTCGGGCGCTCGACGCCGCACACCAGCCGCATCAGCTCGCTGCGCCCGGCGCCGACCAGGCCGAACAGGCCGAACACCTCGCCGCGACGGACGCTGAAGCTGACCGGCTCGCTCAGCCCCTTGCCGTCGATGGCGTCGATGGCCATCAGCTCCTCGCCGGCCTCCCGGGCGCGGTAGCCATAGACGTCGTCGATGTCACGGCCGACCATCTCGCTGACCAGGGTGTCGTGGTCGAGTGCTTCGAGGCTGTCGTGGGTGCGGATATGCTGACCGTCGCGGAATACCGTGACGGCATCGCACATCTCGAACACCTCCTCCATGCGGTGGGTCACGTAGAGCACCACCCGGCCCTCGTCGCGCAGCCGCTGGACGATGCGCTTGAGCTGGCGGGTCTCCTGCACCGACAGCGAACTGGTCGGCTCGTCGAAGGCGATCACCTTGGCGTCGCGCAGCAGGGCGCGACCGATCTCGATCATCTGCTGCTGGCCGATGGACAGGTCGCGGACCTTGGTCGACGGGTGGATCTCGTCCTCGCCGAGATCGCGCAGAATGCGCAGCGCCTCGTCGCGCATCCGGCGGCGGTCGACGAAGCCGCGCCGGGCCGGCAGCTGGCCGAGCAGCAGGTTCTCGGCCACCGACAGGTTCGGCGACAGCGTCAGCTCCTGATAGATGATGGCGATGCCCTGGCGCAGGGCCTGACGGGCATTGGCGAAGACGTGACGTTCGCCGCCCAGCCACAGGGCGCCCTCGGTGACGCGATTGACGCCACTGAGCACCTTGAGCAGGGTCGACTTGCCGGCGCCGTTCTCGCCCATCAGGGCGTGCACCTGGCCGGCGTGGGCGGCGAAGCTCACCCCGTCCAGCGCACGCACGCCGGGGAACTCGACGCTGATGCCATCGAAGCGCAGATACGGGTCTGTCATGGCAGCGGACTCCTGCACGATGAACGATCCCGGGCCTTCACGGCCCGGGCGGGCGGATTCAGAGGCCGAGCTCATCGCGCACGTCCTGCCAGTTGTCACGGGTCATAAGAGTGCCGGAGGTCACGGTGTTGGCCTGGGGCTTCTCGTCCTCGGTGATCCAGGCATAGAGGTTCTCCGCGGTCTGACGGCCGTGCATGGTGGAGCTCACCGCCACGGTGCCGTGGAAGCCGGTGGGCGTCTCGCGCGAGAACTCGGCGAAGGCCGCGCCGGAGCCGTTGATGCCCACGCCGATCACGTCCTCGGCGCCCAGGCCATACTGCTCGCTGGCGCGCACGCCGCCCAGCACGCTCTCCTCGTTGAGGGCGTAGATCACCCAGTGCTCGAAGTCGCCGCGCTTGGCGAACACCGGCGAGGCCGCCGAGAAGGCGCTGCTGGTGTCGGTGTTCTGCTGGGGGGCGTCGAAGATGTTGTCCTCGTTGAAGCCCGACTCGAGCAGCGCATCGGTGGCGCCGTCGGTGCGCTCCTTGGCGGTAGGCAGCTCGTAGTTGGTGATGCGCAGCGCGGCGACCTCCTCCGGGTCCCAGCCGCGCGCCTCCATCTCGGCGGCGATGGCATCGCCCACCTGCTGGCCGATCTTGTAGCCGGACATGCCCAGGTGCGGCACGCCCTCCATGGGCTCACCGTCGGGGCCGACGAAGCGGTCGTCCACGGTGACCACCTTCATGCCGTACTGCTCGGCACGGTTCATGATCGCCGGCCCCAGGCGCACGTCCGGCGGGCAGATCACGAAGCCCTGGGCGCCCTGGGAGTTGAGGTTGTCGATGGCGCTGAGCACCTGCTGGCCGTCCTCGCCGGCCAGGCGCACCACCTCGAAGCCCTGCTCCTCGCCGACGGCGGTGGCGGCCTGCTGCTCATTGATGAACCAGGCCTGTTCGGGCTTCTTGACGATGAAGCCCATGGTGACGTCGTCCTGGGCCTGGGCAGCGGTGAAACCTGCCATGGCGATGGCGCCGCCGAGGGCCAGACGTGCGAATCGAGACGTGAGAGTCATGCCGTGCTCCTTTCGCCCCTGCCGGGGTCATTGTTGTTGGAAGTGGCTGTCGCTGGAGAGCGTTGTCGTGGGATATCGAGTCGATCGAAAGATGCTGTTCACCCTAGCCAGCGCCCGGCATAACCTTCTAATACGCAAACGCCGTACGATTGATATGCGTTTTGCTATCACGACGAGAAGAAGCACCCTTGCAGGCCGACCGACCGCCGTCGTCGCACAACGGCCACCACGACTAAAGTTGCTGTCGCGCCGCCGTGCCGGGGCCTTGGACGAAAAACGCCGCCCCATCGAGGGCGGCGTCACAGGTCTTGCTCAGCGCTCATCTCAGCCGTCGTCGGCGTCGGTCGAGAAGCGATAGACCGTCAAGGAGCGATAGGTCTCGCCGGGCTCGAGGATCGTCGAGGGGAAACCCGGCTGATTGGGCGAGTCGGGAAAGTGCTGGGTCTCCAGCGCGAAGCCGGAACGCTTGCCGTAGGGCTCGCCGCCCTTGCCGGTTACGCTGCCGTCGAGAAAATTTCCCGAATAGAACTGCAGGCCGGGCTCGGTAGTGGCGATCTCGAGCACGCGGCCGCTGCCGGGATCGACGACCCGGGCCGCGCGCCGCGGCGCCTCCAGCGGAGCGCTGTCCATGGCCAGCACGAAGTTGTGATCGTAGCCGCCGCCGCGTTCGAGCTGGCGATGGTCGTCACCGATGCGCGCGCCGATCGGCGTCGGCCCGCGGAAGTCGAAGGGCGTGTCCGCCACGTCGCGGATCTCGCCGGTGGGGATCAGCGTCGCGTCGACCGGGGTGAAAGCATCGCCGTGGATCGTCAGCTCGTGATCGAGAATGCTGGGATCGCCCTCGCCGGCGAGATTGAAGTAGCTGTGCTGTGTCAGATTGACCGGCGTCGGCCGGTCGGTCTCGGCGCGATAGCGGACCTCCAGGGCGTTGGCGTCGGTCAGGGTATAGCTGACCGTCGCCTCGAGCCGCCCGGGGTAGCCCTCCTCGCCGTCCTCGCTGACAGTGCGCAGGATCACGCCCTCGCCGTCTTCGCCGCTGAACGGTTCGGCGTCCCACAGCCGGCGATCGAAGCCCTGCCGGCCGCCGTGCAGGTGATTGTCCCCATCGTTGGTGGCCAGCTGGTGAGTCACCCCGTTCAGGGTGAATCGCCCCTGGTCGATGCGGTTGCCATAGCGGCCGATCAGCGCGCCGAAATAGGGGTTCAACTGCCGATAGGCGTCGGACAGGTAGCCATCCAGGCGATCGAAGCCGAGCACGATGTCCTCGACCTTGCCTTCCCGATCCGGCGCCCGCAGTGACACGATGATGCCGCCGTAGTTCATGACCTCGACCGTCAGACCGCGGTCGTTGGAGAGGCGATACAGGGTGACCTCTCGGCCGTCGGGCAAGGCGCCGAACGACGAGGCCTCGACGCCCTTTTTCTGCTGATGATCCGGCATGTTCTCCCCACTTCGTTGAGATGATTCGTCGGCCATGGCGGCACCATGACCGATCATGAGCAAGCCGGCAGCCCCGACGAAGGCCCGGCATCGTGTCGCGTCGAACATAGCGGAAAGTCCCCTTTATCAGGATCGGCACATTGCGGTAGAACGGGTCTCGACCGCAGCGGGGAGGCGCAGGAGGCGCTCCTCGATGCCACCCTAGGCAAGGCCGACCGACAAGGACCAATAATGTTCGCCATGACGGTTGATACACAAAGCGTTATCGCACCATGAAGGCCACGCATCCCCCCGAGGCCCTGCCACCGGACTGGTTTCTGAGGGCTCGACTAAAGTTCCGCCACCTGCAGCTGTTCGTCGCCCTCGACGAGCAGCGCAACCTGCATCGCGCCGCCGAGAGCCTCGGCATGAGCCAGCCGGCGGCCTCCAAGCTGCTCGGCGATCTGGAGACGCAGCTCGGCGTGGCGCTGTTCGAACGTCATCCTCGCGGGCTCACGCCCAACTGGTACGGCGAATGCCTGATCCGCCATGCCCGCGGCATCGTCTCCCAGCTGCAGCACGCCGGCGAGGAACTCAACGCCCTGGAGGCGGGCAATGCCGGGGTGGTCTCCGTCGGCACGGTGATGGCGCCGGCGGTGACGCTGCTGACCAGCGCCATCGAGCGGGTGCATCGCGACCTGCCCGGCCTCAAGATTGGCGTCGACGTGGGGGTCAGCCGGGACCTGATCCCCCGGCTGCTGGAGGGCGAGCTCGACTTCGCCATCACTCGCGTCCCCGCCGGCTTCCCGGCCGAGCGCTTCGTGTTCGAGGAGATCGGCGAGGAGGCGCTGTGCTTCGTGTGCCGCGAGGGCCATCCGCTGAGCGGACAGTCCGCGCTGTCGCTGGAGGCGATGGCCGCCTATCCCTGGGCGCTGCAACCCCCGGGGGCGCTGATGCGCCAGCGGGTCGACGGCCTCTTCCTGCAGCACGGGGTCGCACCGCCGCGCCAGATCGTCGACACCCCCGATGTGCTGGTGGCCCTGGCGCTGGTCGACAAGTCGGACACCCTCACCGTGACCACCCGCGAGGCCGCCGACCTGCTGTGCGCGCCGCAGCGCTTCCGTCGGCTGCCCTTCGAGGAGGCGCTGAGCGTGCAGCCCTACGGCCTGGTAAGCCTGCGCGACCGGCGCCTGTCTCCCGGTGCCGCGACCCTGATGAGCACCCTGCGCGAGCTGGTGGCCCATCAACGCTCACTCCAGACCGAACCTCAGCCCTCGAACGCTTCGACGCTCTCCCTGCGCCCGTAGAGGAAGGCATCGGCCACCTGCCGCAGCGGCGCAACGTCCACCTCGGAGCGACCGGCGGCGGCCAGCTCGGCGAAGCGCGCGTAGAGCCCGGCGTATTCCTGGCCGACCATGGCGGCCAGCCGCGATGGCTCGTCGTTGCCGTCGCCGGTGGGCGCATCCACCACCACCTCGTCGTCGATCAGCAGGCGATTGCCGCCGTGAGTCAGGCGCAGGCGGCCGGCGTCGGTCTCGACGCGCACCTCCCAGGTCACCTCGCCGGTCTGGCGGAAATCGAAGTCGGCGGCGATCGGCGCCTCGTCGGCATCCATGAAGGCCAACCGGGCGGCGATGGGCGTCTGGCAGTTGGCCGGCACCTCGAGGGTCGCCTGGCGCAGGAAGAACGGCCGCGGCAGCACCCGGGTGGCCACCGAGAGAGCGTTGATGCCGGGGTCGAAGACGCCCATGCCGCCAGGCGCCCACAGCCAGCTCTGGCCGGGATGCCAGACGCGCACGTCCTCCTTCCACTCGATCGCGACGCGCTCGATGCGGCGCTCGGCCAGCCATTCGCGCGCCGCGGCCACGCCGCCGGCCTGCTGGGAGTGCCAGGCGGCGAACAGCGTGCCCGGGCAACGCTCGGCCAGCTCGACCAGCGCCGCAACCTCGCTGAGCGTGGCCCCAGGCGGCTTCTCCAGCAGCACGTGCTTGCCGGCCTCCAGCGCCAGGCGCGCCTGGGCGTAGCGCAGGTGGGTCGGGGTGCAGATCGCCACGGCGTCGAGGCCGGGCTCGGCGGCGAGCATCGCCTCCAGCGACGCATGGTGCGGCAGGCCATCGATGCCGGCCGCGGGGTCGGCGCCGGCCACCAGGCGCAGGTTCGGGTTGGCCTGGATGGCCGGCAGGTGCTGGTCCCGGGCGATCTTGCCGAGACCCACGAGACCGATGGAAAGCGAAGACATGGCGGTTCCTGACGGATGGCTGATGATGAGCGGACCATATCAGAGCAAATGTCGAACATATAGTTCGAACGCTCGTCGGCCCGCCTCGGCCGCTCGCCCGGCCGCCGTTCCGCCACGTGGCTGGCAGCCGCGATCAACGCGGCCCGGCGCCCTCCCCCTGCCCCTCGCCGAGCGAGCCCACGGAGGGCTCGGCAGCGGCCTCCTCGAGGAGCTCCCGCGAATCCGGCGCCCCGGCGGCCACCTTCTCGCGCTGGCGACGCAGATCCCGCAGGGTGCTGATCAGCATCGCCGCCACGATCACGCCCCCGCCGATGAAGGCCGCCACGGTGGGCACCTCACCGACCCAGACCCACACCAGCAGGGTGCCGACCAGGGTCTCGAGCAGCATCACCAGGCTGACCTCGGCGCCCGGCAGGTAGCGCGGCCCGGTCTGGATGCCGAAGTAGGCGACCGTCAGCAGCACGCCCATCGCCAGCAGGTACTGCATGTCCACCGCCGACGGCAGCTGCACGCCCCCCAGTAGCGCGCCGGGCAGCATCATGGCCAGGCAGCCCAGGGGCAGGATCACCGTGGTATCGACCCCGCGTCGGGACTGGCTCTTCTGAGCGCTGGCCACGGTGGTGTTGATGGCGATGCACAGCGGCACGATCAGCGCCACGGCCAGGCCCAGTGGGCTGCCGACGCCGATCTCCCCGCTGGCCATCAGGCAGGCACCGGCCACGCAGACCACGATCACCACCCAGGTCTGGCGGCGCAGCCGCTCGCCGAAGACCCACCAGCCGATCAGCGCGGCCACCAGAGGCGCCAGGTTCATCATTACCAGCACGTTGCCGGCGGAGGTGAGACGGTTGGCGATCACGAAGGCCCAAGCACTGCCGGCGAAGGCCAGTGGGCACCACCAGGCCGCCGGGCCGCAGGCCTTCACCGCCGCCGGCAGCTCACGACCGTAGCGCCACCAGGCGAGGCCCAGCAGGGTGAGGCCGAGCAGCAGCCCGCGCCAGAACATGAAAGTGGCGATGTCCACCGTGGTGGCCTTGACCAGCAGGGCATCCGGCGACAGGAACAGCACCCCCGTCATGGTGATCAGATAGCCCCGCAGGCGAAACGGCAAACGTGACCACATCGTCGCTCTCCCCCTCGGCAAGCATGCCGGCAATACGGTGATGAATCGGTGGTGACAAACGACGAGCAGGCCGGGGTTTCCCCCGGCCTGCTCGGCTTGACGGTGCGTGCGGCGCTCGCTCCTGCGTCAGGAGCGAGGCCTCACGCTAGCGAGATCGCCTCAGGCGCGTTCGCGACGCGGCACCGGACCGTCATCGTCGCGGCGGCGGCGCGGCGCACGCTCGGCAGGCGCGCGGTCTTCGCTGATTTCCAGCGGACGACCCGCGACCCGGGCGCGCCCCATCTTGTCGAGGATGCTCGACGGCAGGTTGTTCGGCAACTCGACGACGGAAAATGCATTGCGGATGTCGATCCGGCCAATGCGGTTACCCTCGATGCCGCCTTCGTTGGCCAGGGCGCCGACCAGCTGGCCGGGCTTGACGCCGTCCTTGTGACCCACGGACACGCGGTAGCGGGTCATGCCTTCGCGCGGCGCACGATCACGGGGACCGCTCTCGCGGCGGGCCGGCTTGCCGTCGCGGCGGTCGTTGCGCTCCTTGCGCGGCGCCTGGAGGCGGCCGATCGGCGCCTCGTCGGCGCGCGCCAGGGCGGAGAAGGCGCAGGCCAGGTCGACCGGATCGTAGCCTTCACCGATCAGCTGCTCGATCAGCGCACGCTGCTCCTCGGCGCCCTTGGTGACGGCGGCGACGGCGCGCTGGTGGAAGACCTGATCACGATGGGCGCGAATGGCGGCCTCGTCGGGCAGGTCCATCTCGCTCATCTTCTGGCCGGTGGCCTGCTCCAGCCAGCCGACCTTGCGGCCTTCGCGGTTGCCGGCGAAGGTGATCGCCACGCCGTTGCGACCGGCACGGCCGGTACGGCCGATGCGGTGGGTGTAGGCCTCGGCATCCTGGGGCAGGTCATAGTTGATGACGTGGGTGATGCGTGGCACGTCGAGACCGCGGGCGGCCACGTCGGTGGCGATCAGCACGTCGACCTTGCCGCGCTTGAGGCGTGTGATGGTGCGCTCGCGCAGGCTCTGGTCCAGGTCACCGGACAGGCTGGCCACGTTGACGCCACGGGCGGAGAGCTGCTCCATCAGGGTGGTGCAGGCGGCCCGGGTACGCACGAAGACGATGGCGGCATCGACCGGCTCGACCTCGAGGATGCGCGCCAGCGCTTCCTGCTTGGCACCGCCATCGATGCGCACGCGACGCTGCTCGATGTTCTCGCCGGTGGTGGTGCGGGACTCGATGGCAACCTTGACCGGCTCGACCAGGTAGCGGTTGACGATGCGCTCGATCTCGGTCGGCAGGGTCGCGGAGAAGAACACGCGCTGGGCGTCCTGCGGGGTGTCGGCGACCACGCGCTTGACGTCGTCGATGAAGCCCATGCGCAGCATCTCGTCGGCTTCGTCCAGCACCAAGGCGGAGAGGCCGTCGAGCTTCAGGCTGCCGCGGTCCAGGTGATCGATGATGCGGCCGGGGGTGCCGACCACGACCTGAGCGCCACGACGCAGGGCCTGCATCTGGTCGCGATATTCCATGCCGCCGCACAGGGTGGCGACTTCCAGGCCCTTGAGGTTCTGGCCATACTTGGTGAAGGAGACGGCCACCTGCTGGGCCAGCTCACGGGTCGGCGCCATCACCAGCACCTGGGGCGCGCGCTTGTCGAGATCGAGGCGCGAGAGCAGCGGCAGGGCGAAGGCCGCGGTCTTGCCGGTACCGGTCTGGGCCTGGCCCAGCATGTCGCGGCCTTCCAGCAGGGCCGGAATGGTCTGTGCCTGAATCGGAGACGGGGTCTGATAGCCGAGGGTCTCGATGGCGGAGAGAACGGCAGGCAGCAGGGCCAGATCGCCGAAACTCGGCGAGGCGACGGAAGTCGAGGTCATGAATCACACCTTGGTAGGCCGGCATCGCCGGCAAGAAACATCGTGGCGCCCCCGACGCGGTAATACGCTCGGGGATCCTGCACGAGGCAGGTCGTCGTCAACATCGGAGTCGGGGACGCCGGTCGCACCTGGCATCGGTTCGAGCCCGCCATGGCAGGCGAACCGTCGTGGCGACCGTCTGCGCCGAATTCGCCCGGGTGGCGAACTCTCGGCGGCGCTCCATCTTCACAGTCCGAACGCGTTGGGCGGTTGGCCCGGCGTCTTCGCGAGCGTCGAGTCCACGTATCGTGAACCGGCGCTGAGTATGATGGTGGGGTCAGCACATGCGAGGAAGCGCGCATGCTACCATCGCGTCCCCAGGCTGGCCAGCCTTTTCCGCCTTACCTCCAGGAGCCCCCATGCCGAACCTTTGGGTCGACGCCGATGCCTGCCCGCGGATCGCCCGCGAGATCATCGTGCGCGCCGCCGAACGCACCGCCACCCCGACCACCTTCGTCGCCAACCACCAGGTGCCGCTGCCGCCCTCGAAGTGGGTCAAGGGCATGGCGGTCAGCCACGGCTTCGACGCCGCCGACGACGAGATCGTCGACCGCCTGGCCAGGGGTGACCTGGTGATCACCTCCGACCTGCCGCTGGCCCTGGCCGCCATCGAGCGCGGCGCCAGCGTGATGACCAGCCGCGGCGAGGCGCTGAACGAGAGCAACATCCGCGCCCGGGTTCAGATGCGGGACTTCATGGAGACGTTACGTGCCAGCGGCGAGCACACCGGCGGACCCAAGGGCTACTCGGACGTCGATCGTCGGGAGTTCGCCAACGCGCTGGACAGATGGTTGGCGAAACAGCAGTAATGAAGTGAGGTGTGAGGAGGAAGGAGTGAGGCACTCCCCCCCTCACTCCTCTTCTCCTCACGCCTTACCGACCTTATCACGAATCCCGCGCCCCGGCAGACGCTCGCGGTCGTGGGGACGCTCGAGGCCGAGCAGCGGTCCGGCCGGCACGATGCCGTTGGGGTTGATGGTCTTGTGGCTCATGTAATAGTGGCGCTGGATATGATCCATGTTCACCGTCTCGGCCACCCCCGGCCATTGGTAGAGCTCGCGCACGTAGTTCGAGAGGTTCGGGTAGTCCTCGATCCGGCGCAGGTTGCACTTGAAGTGACCGTGATAGACGGCGTCGAAGCGCACCAGGGTGGTGAACAGGCGAATGTCGGCCTCGGTAAGCCACTCTCCCGCCAGGTAGCGCCACTCGGACAGCCGCGTTTCCAAGCGGTCGAGCGCGGCGAACA
This sequence comes from Halomonas sp. SL1, assembly GCF_003030865.2. Lineage (NCBI taxonomy): Bacteria > Pseudomonadati > Pseudomonadota > Gammaproteobacteria > Oceanospirillales > Halomonadaceae > Halomonas > Halomonas sp. SL1. Next base: position 93,552 of record NZ_PYUQ02000011.1, read on the forward strand.
GCGCCTCGACGTGGCGCTCGTACACGTCCTGCTCGGTGGCGAAGCCGGCCTTGTAGACGCCGTTGTTGACGTGGTCGTAGACGTCGGCGTTGACGGCATCGATGGTCTCGCGCAGATCCGTCGGATAGAGGTCCAGTCGATTGCCGGTCAGCCCGTCGAAGGCGTCATTGAAGATGCGTACCAGGTCCGCCGACTCGTTGCTGACGATGCGCCCCTCCTGCCGGTCCCACAGCGCGGGCACCGTGACCCGACCGGTATAGTGCGGGTCGGTCAGGGTATAGAGCTGATGGTGGAAGTCGACGCCGTTGAGCGGATCGCCGCTCGAGCCTTCGTCACGATGATAGGTCCAGCCCTGGTCGAGCATCAGCGGGCTGGTGTGCGAGACACCGACCAGCGGCTCGAGCCCCTTGAGGCGACGCATGATCAGCACGCGATGCGCCCAGGGACAGGCCAGCGACACATAGAGATGGTAGCGGTCGGCCTGGGCGGCGCGCGCCGGACGCCCGTCGGGGCCGGGGCTGCCATCGGGCGTGATCCAGTCGCGCAGCTTGGCGGATTCGCGCACGAACTCGCCGCCGTGCGCCTTGGTGTCATACCACTGGTCATGCCACTGGCCGTCGATCAGCAAGCCCATCTCGATTTCCTCTTCCAGAACGTTTGCACCTAACCTAAACCGAGGAAATCGAAGCTCAAGCGCAGTTTTTGGCCGCCATTGTTCGTTTTCTTCGAAAGATCAGGCGGCACGGCGACGCGACGCCGCATCATTCCTCACCGCCGCCGACCTCGCGCACGCTGTCACGCAGCTGCTGGGCCATGGCCCGAGTGGCCGGCCCGGCGCGGTCCTGGTCGCGATGGATGAGCTGGATGGGAATCTCGCGCACCCCGCCGGCCGTCAGCGGCAGCGGCTTGAGCCGCCCGGCCTCCAGGCTGTCGCCGAGCCGCGTCTCGGGCACCCAGGCGAAGCCGAGGTTACGCTCCAGCATGCCGATGGAGGTGTCGAGGTGGCTGACCGTCCAGCGCTGCTCGGCCTTGAGCCAGCCGGAATCCTGGGAGCGACCCTGGGCGGAGTCGCGTACCACCAGCTGACGGTACTGCTCGAGGTCGCGCAGATCGAGCTCGCGCCCCAGCCGATGCAGCTCGTGGTCGGGGTGGGCCACGGCGATGAACCGCACCGTCACCAGCGGCTCGCCCAGGAACCCCTGGGCGCCGAGCCCCGAGATCAGCAGATCGGCCTCGCCGTCCTGGAGCATCTCGACGCCGCCGTTGAGCACCGTCTCGTGGAGCTGCACGCGCACATAGGGAAAGGCCGCGGAGAAGGCATCCAGCGCCCGCGCCAGGGCATCCGGCGGGAAGATCTGGTCGATGGCCAGCACGATCTCGGCCTCCAGGCCTTCGGCCAGGCGAGAGGCCACGTCCTCCAGCGACGCGGCGTTGTCGAGCAACTGACGAGCGCGTCTCAGCAGCATCTCGCCGGCCTCGGTCAACCGCACCTGGCGCCCTATCGGCTCCAGTACCGCCACCCCGAGCTGCTCTTCCAGCTTGTGGACCGCGTGATTGAGCGTCGAGGGGCTCTTGTGGATGGCTTCGGCGGCCCGCGAGAAGCCGCCATGATCGACCACCGCGGCCAGCATCTGCCACTGAGCGAGGGTGACACGGGACATGTTCGATTTCCTCGAATGTAATGCGCGAAACGTTGCGCTTAATCTTCGAAAAAATCGGCCTAGAATGCCAGTCATTCCATTCCCCAGGGAGATCGAGACGATGACCCAGCCCATCGACCGCCGCCCCCAGCGTCGCCTGAAGAGCCATCCCAGCCAGGACGGCGACGGCGTCGCCATCCACCGCCTGCACGACTTCGGCGGCGGCCTGGACCCGTTCCTGATGCTCGACGAGCTCGAGGCGGCGCCCCACGACAACGCCATCGGTGGCTTTCCGCCGCATCCCCACCGCGGTATCCAGACCCTGACCTACGTCCTCCACGGCGGCCTGCGCCATGAGGATCACCTCGGCCATCACTCGAGCATCGGCGCCGGCGGCGCCCAGTGGATGCATACCGGCCGCGGCATCATCCACGGCGAGACGCCCTTCGCCGACGCGCATGGCCTGCATGCCTTCCAGCTGTGGCTCAACCTGGCCGCCAGCAACAAGATGAGCGAACCGACCTATCGCGACGTGCCCGGCGACGAGATGCCGCACCTGGCCCGGCCGGGCGCCCGGCTAACGGCCCTCGGCGGGGACTGGGTAGCGGCCGACGGCGAGCGCGTCAGCGGCCCTCTCGATGCCCTGGCCGGCCGGGCCGGCGTGGCCCACGTCACCCTGGAGGCCGGCGGTGACATCGCTCTCGAGGCCGACGCCAGCACCCTGCTGGTGTTCGTCTTCGCCGGCCAACTCGAGATAGCGGGCGATGGCGTCACCCGGGGCGAACTCGTGCGCCTCGGTGATGGCGGACGACTGTCCCTGGCAAGCGACGCCGGTGCCCAGGCCCTGCTGCTGGCGGGCGAACCCCACGGCGAGCCGATCGCCCATTACGGCCCCTTCGTGATGAATCACCGCCACGAGCTCGACCAGGCACTGCGCGACTATCGGGATGGCAGTCTCACCGACTAAGGCGGAAGCAGGGTTGCCGAAGGCGGGTGAAGCATGGCAAGGTCGAATTAATAAACACTGTTCACGGACTCGGTTCGCCCGCTCTCGGGCCGGGTCCGCGCTCTGCTGTATAGGTGTACAGCCTAGGCACCCTAATCGTCATGGGTTAAGGTTCTAGTGCCTTTTTATGCGTTTACACCTATTTCACACGGCTAAAACCATCATGCGAATCCTTCGTTCGCTGCCCCGCACGCACAAGTTGCTGCTGTTGCCCGTTGCCACCATGGTCACCGTGCTGGGCGCCCACAAGATTCTGACTTCCGTCGAGGATGCCCGCCAGGGCCATCAGAATCAGGACACCGTTCTGGTTCCCCTCGGCGAAGACGCCAGCCCCGGCGTTCCCTCCATCGCCCTGGATCGCGCCCCGGTCGCCGAGGCCATCGAACTCGCCTCGCGCGCCCGGGATGCCACCCGGGAAGCCATTCCCCTCTCCGAACTGACCGCCTCCGAGATCGTCGACGTGGACTTCGCCCGCGCCGCGCAGGCCAGCGGCGAGGTCGACGACGCCGAGGTCACCGCCCCGCAGATCGACGACACCGCGCGCCACCTGGCCATCGTGGTCGGCACGATCGGCAACGGCATGCTGGCCGATGACGAGCAGGTGGTCGCCGACGCCACTTCCTACGAGGACGTATCCTCGGACGAACTCGAACTGTTCGACGATGGCCCCATCGTGCTCGAGGACGAGATCGACGCCGACGAGCCCTATGTGCCCGAGTGGCTGGCCTATACGGTCGAGCCCGGCGATACCTTCGCGATCATGGCGCAGGAAAACCTTGGGCTGGGCTACAGCGAGGTCACCGCCCTGCTCGAGACGCTCCCGGAGCCGCGGATGCTCACCCACTGGCGCGCCGGCGACCGCTTCGAGTACCAGCTCGACGAGCAGGGCAAGCTGCTGTCGATGCGCATGATGAAGAACGCCCGCGACGGCTATCTGGTCAAGCGTGACGACGAGGGCGCACTGGACGTGGCCACCATCGAACGCACCGGCGAGGCCACCCAGCGGCTCTATGCCGGCACCGTCAGCGGCAGCTTCGCGCGCTCGGCCCAGGCCACCGGCCTGAACAGCGCCGAGGTGGCCGAGCTCTCCCACGTGCTAGAGAAGAAACTCGATTTCCGCCGCGACACCCGTCGCGGTGATCGTTTCAGCGTGCTGGTGGAATCCGACCTGATCGACGGCGAGGACCTCGATCCGCGCGTGCTGGCGGTCAGCTACGAAGGCTCGCGCATGGACCTGACCCTGGTGCGCAACGCCGAGGACAATCGCTTCTACACGCCGGATGGCGAGAGCCTGGACCCGGCCTTCGACCGCTACCCGTTCAGCGGCCACTATCGCATCAGTTCGCCCTTCAACCTGCGTCGCCATCATCCGGTGACCGGGCGCATCAGCCCGCACAAGGGCACCGACTTCGCCATGCCGAGCGGCACGCCGGTGGACGCGCCGGCCGACGGTCGCGTCGAGCTGGTGGGCAACCATCCCTTGGCCGGCCGCTACATCGTGATCCGCCACGACAACGGCTACAAGACCCGCTACCTGCACCTCTCCAAGCCGCTGGTCAGCCGCGGCGAGCGGGTGACACGCGGCGAACGCATCGCGCTCTCCGGCAACACCGGACGCAGCACCGGTGCCCACCTGCATTACGAGGTGATGGTCAACAACACCCAGGTGGACGCCATGAAAGTGGAACTGCCGGAGCATCAGGGCCTGAGCGGCGATGCCCTGGTCGCCTTCCAGCGCGAGGCCGAGCCCATGCTGGCGGCCCTGGAGAGCGGCGAGACCGGTACCACGGTGGCCAGTACCGGCACCGAGCCGAGCGACGCCTCCGACGATGGCAGCTGACCGCCAGGCCTTGCCGCCGGCCCCATGACGACGCCCCGCCCCGTGCGGGGCGTCGTCGTATCGTCCCTCTCTATCGTCGGCCGCGGCCTCCGCTAGACTGGGGCTTTCCTGCCGACAACGGAGCCCACCCTTGTCCTCGCGCGCCGCACCGCCCTCCTCCGTCTCTTCCCCCCTGGCCATGCTCGGAGTGTTCCGCTACAGCCACCGGGCGCTGGGCCTGGTGTGGCAGACCTCGCGCCGCCTGACGCTGGGGCTGGCCCTGTGCACCCTGGTCGCCGGCGTGATGCCCGCCGTGGCCGCTTGGGTCGGCCAGCTGATCGTCGACGGCGTGGTCGCCGGCATGGAACGCCACCAGGCCGGCACGCCGCTCCTGCCAGAGCTGTGGCCGGTGCTGCGCTTCGTGCTGCTGGAAGCCGGCGTGGTGGCGCTGATCGCCCTGGCCCAGCGCGGCCTGGCCGCCCAGCAGTCGCTGCTGCGCGCCCTGCTCGGCCAGAAGGTCAACGTCATGATCCTGGAGAAGGCCGGTCGCCTGTCGCTTGCCCAGTTCGAGGACTCCGAGTTCTACGACAAGCTGACCCGGGCCCGGCGCGAAGCCTCGACCCGCCCCCTCGGGCTGGTCAACAAGACCTTCTCGCTGCTTCAGAACGCCATCTCGCTGGCCAGCTTCGGCGTGCTGCTGGTCGGCTTCTCGCCCTGGGCGCTGCTGGTGCTGGTGATCGGCGCCCTGCCGGTGTTTCTCTCCGAGGCACGCTTCTCCGGCGACGCCTTCCGACTGTTCCGCTGGCGTTCGCCGCAGACCCGCATGCAGATGTACCTGGAAACCGTGCTGGCTCGGGAGGACAGCATCAAGGAGGTCAAGCTGTTCGGCCTCGAGCCGCTGCTGCTCGACCGCTACCGGCGCATCTTCGAGACGCTCTATGCCGAGGACCGGCGGCTGACGATCCGCCGCGAGACCTGGGGCTTCCTGCTCGGCCTGCTGGGCACCCTGGCCTTCTACGCCGCCTACGCCTGGGTGGTGGCGGACACCGTGGCCGGCCGGCTGACGCTGGGCGAGATGACCATGTATCTGATGGTCTTCAAGCAGGGCCAGGCGGCGCTGTCGGCAAGCCTGACCGCCATCGGCGGCATGTACGAGGACAACCTCTACCTCTCCAACCTCTACGAGTACCTGGAGCAGCCGGTGCCCGAAGAGACCGGGCATCTCACCAAGGGCGTCCGACCCGGCGACGGCATCCGCTTCGAGGGCGTGGGCTTCACCTATCCCGGGGCCGAGACGGCGGCGCTCTCAGGCATCGACCTTCACTTGGTCCCCGGGGGCAGTCTGGCGCTGGTCGGCGTCAACGGTTCGGGCAAGACGACCCTGATCAAGCTACTGACCCGCCTCTACGATCCCACCGAGGGGCGCATCCTGCTCGACGGCAGCGACCTGCGCGACTGGGACCGGGCGACCCTGCGCCGGCGCATCGGGGTGATCTTCCAGGACTTCGTGCGCTACCAGCTCAAGGTCGGCGAGAACCTCGGCGCCGGCGACGTGGCCGCCTTCGAGGACGAGACCCGCTGGCAGGAGGCCGCCCGCCGCGGGCTCGCCGAGGACTTCATCGCCGACATGCCGGGCGGCTACCACACCCAGCTGGGGCGCTGGTTCAAGGGCGGGCAGGAGCTCTCCGGCGGTCAGTGGCAGAAGATCGCCCTGGCCCGCGCCTACATGCGCGAGGAGGCCGACATCCTGGTGCTCGACGAGCCCACCGCGGCCATGGACGCCGCCGCCGAAGCCGCGGTTTACGCCGACTTCCGCGACCATGCCCGGGACAAGATGACGGTACTGATCTCGCACCGTTTCTCCACCGTGCGCGCCGCCGACCAGATACTGGTCATCGACGGAGGACGCATCCTCGAGCGCGGCGACCACGCGAGCCTGATGGAACTCGACGGCCGCTATGCCGGGCTGTTCCGGCTGCAGGCCCGGGGCTACGAATAGCGCCGACGACCGACCCGGTCAGCTGGCCGGCGCGTCGGCCAGCGCAGCGATCAGCGCCGCGTCACGGCCGTAGACGTCCGGGCGGAAGCTCGCCAGGCCGTCCGCCTCGCCCTCGGCGGTCCAGTAGTGCAGCGCCAGCGGCACCGGCCTGGCCAGGGAGACGTTGTCGGTCTCGCCGCCGGCGAGCCGGCGGTCCAGGGCGATGCGCGAGCCGCTGTCGTCGATCAGCAGCCGGGTCAGCTCGGCGACGTTCTCCACGCGGATGCAGCCGGAGCTCAGCGCCCGCTGCGGGCGCCGGAAGAGCCCCCGGGCCGGCGTATCGTGCAGATAGACCAGATGGTCGTTGGGGAAGCGCAGCACCAGCCGGCCGAGCGGATTGCGCGGGCCGGCACGCTGGCGCAGCATCACCGCGCCCGGCTGCTGCCAGTCTACGGCCTCGGGGTCCAGGCGGCGGCCCTGTGGATCGATCGCCTCCATGTCGTGCTCGGTCAGGTAGCCGAGATCGCGACGCACCCTTGGCAGCACGTCCTCGCGCATGATGGTCGGCGGCACCGTCCAGGTGGGGTTCAGGGTCAGGTAGGTGATCTCGGAGCGCAGCACCGGCGAGGCGCGGCCGGGCTGGCCGACGATGACCCGCGCGCCCCAGCGCTCGCCATTCGGGCGATGGTAGTCGAGACGCTGTCCGGCCAGATCGACCTCCAGCCGCCACCCGGAGCGCTCGCCGGAGAGCCAGCGGGCCCGCTCCAGATTGGCACGCAGGGCCTCGATCCGCACCCGGGCCGGCACGTTGAGCGCCGCCCGGGTATTCGGCCCGATCACGCCGTCCTCCGCCAGCATGTGCCGGCGCTGGAAACGCCTCACCGCCGCCGCCAGGGTATCGTCGTAGCGATGCTGGCCCGGCGACTCCAGGGCGATGTCGGGATGGTTGGGCAGATAGTGCGTGACATCGGCGGCCATCACCTCGAGCTCGCCGATCATCGCCAGGCGTCGGCGCAGCAGGGCCACGTCCTCGTCGACGTGGCCCGGACGCAGCGGCGCCTGGCGCGCCGGCAGCATCGGCCAGCCGCCCAGCCCGGCGATATGGCGATAGCGCGTCAGCGCCCGCTTGAGGCCGGCGTACTCCTCCCCTTCGGGGCGCGCCAGGGCCAGCACCGTCTCCACGTCGCCATCGGCGATGGCCCGTTCGATGCCGACCAGGTCCAGGCGCGGCGGGGCCACCGGAATCTCCCAGTCGGGGTAGACATCGCGCGGGTCGAGGCGCCCACGCTGCAGCTGGGTCAGGGCGTCGAGCAGGGTGCGGCTGGCGTCCAGATCGAAGCGCACCCGGGCAGCCTCCGAGGCCGCCGGGTCGAGCGCGGCCTCGGCCTCGCGCGCCAGGCGCTCGGGGCGGTAGTCGGCGGGGTCGAGACCGTCGCCCTCCAGGGCCTCGAGCAGCTCGACCAGGGTGGTCACCGCCGCACGATCTTGCCAGACTGGCATCCCGCCGTGCAGCGCATAGAAACGCGCCAGCCGCGGCGAAGCCGCTTCGAGACGCTCGTCCAGTAGAGACGCCGGGGCAGCCGACTCGTCGACGGCATCGGCGTCAGCCTCCGACGCCGTCTCCGCGTTCGCCGTGATCGGCAACAACGCCACCAGCATGATCATGCCGCCTCGGCGCAGATATCGTGGTAGGACGTTCGCGACTCGCATGATTTGGCCTCCTGGCATTCGGCTGACGAGACTGGTCTTCCTGACCGCCTTGTCCATAATACGACAAACTGACGCCTCTACGCCCGACAAGACCGATCGGCGAGGCCCCGAACACCGACAGATGAGCTTTCACCTTACGACATGAGACGCCGTATGCCCTTGCCGCGTTCAAGGGGCCGACGCCTGGCCCCGCTGCTGGCCGCCGCCCTGCTGCTGGCCACGCCCGCCTCGGCGCGGGACTTCCTCTCCCGGGCGGTCACACCGCTGGCACCGCCTTCCCCGCTGGCGAGCCGCCTGACGCACCTCGCCCCCACCGCCGACCCGCAGGTCCTGCGCCTGGCGGCCCAGGCCCTCTCCTGCGCCGATCCCGGCGCCGAGCGGCTGGCGGTGATCGACTTCTCGCTGCCCTCCACCGAGCAGCGGCTGTGGGTCTTCGACCTGGTCCGAGACCGGCTGATGTTCCGCGAGCTGGTCTCTCACGGCCAGGGCTCCGGTGACGCCATGGCCAGCGAGTTCTCCAACGTGCCGGAGAGCCATCAATCGAGCATCGGCCTGTTCCGCACCCTCAACAGCTACGAGGGCAGCAACGGCTACTCGCTGCGCCTCGAGGGCCTGGAGCCCGGCATCAACGACCAGGCCTTCCAGCGCGCCATCGTCATGCACGGCGCCGACTACGTCAGCGAGGCATTCATCGAGCGCACCGGCCGCCTGGGGCGCAGCCACGGCTGTCCGGCGGTGCGCGAGGAGATCGCCGTACCGCTGATCGACAGCCTCAAGGAAAGCCAGTACCTCTTCACCTACTACCCCGATCCCGAGTGGCTGGCCGACTCGGCCTTCCTGCGCTGCCCCCGAGACGACCGTCAGCTGGCGTCCGTGACGCGCTGACGTCTCCCAGCCACGTCCCGCTGCCACAAGCACCACATCGGCGCATGACCGGGCCAGACCGGGCCAGACCGGCCCGGTCATGCGCCATACCGCGCCGTCCTCGGCGCCCTCGCTCTCCCGGAAAAATATCTAACGTGCTGAATAAGCGGAATTCCCGACACCCTGGCAATGCTTATGCATAAGTATCGGCAGTAAGCGCCAGACGTGGACCAGGCCCCTCGGGGTACGAGTGCGTCGGACCCGACCTTCAACGGCGAAGGCCCAAGAGATCGCGTGTTCGAACGTCATTCGACGAGGTACCCCCATGGAAATCCGCAACAAGGCCAACAGGATCCGTCTGCTCAACGGGAAGATGCCGCAGATGCGTGCCTTCCACTTCTCGTGGTTCGCCTTCCACCTCTGCTTCTTCGGCTGGTTCGGCATCGCCCCGCTGATGGCGGTGGTGCGAGACGACCTCGGGCTGACCAAGACCCAGATCGGCAACACCATCATCGCCTCGGTGGCCATCACCATCGTGGTGCGCCTGGTCATCGGCGTACTGTGCGACCGCATCGGCCCGCGCCGCGCCTATACCTGGCTGCTGTGCCTGGGGGCGCTGCCGGTGATGAGCATCGGCCTGGCCGACAGCTTCGAGACCTTCCTGCTGGCGCGCCTGGCCATCGGCGCCATCGGCGCCTCCTTCGTGATCACCCAGTACCACACCTCGGTGATGTTCGCCCCCAACGTGGTGGGCACCGCCAACGCCACCTCCGCCGGCTGGGGCAACCTCGGCGGCGGCACCACCCAGATCGTGATGCCGCTGATCTTCTCCGGCATCCTGATGCTCGGCGTCAGCGAGACCCTCGGCTGGCGCCTGGCGATGGTCGTGCCGGGGATCGTGATGCTGCTCACCGGCATCGCCTACTACCGCTTCACCCAGGATGCCCCGGACGGCAACTTCGATGAGCTGCGCGCCCGCGGCGAGCTGCCGCCGGCCAGCGGCGAGCACGGCATGGGCGCCAGCTTCAAGGCCGCCGCCAAGGACGTGCGCGTCTGGGCCCTGTTCGTGGTCTACGCCGCCTGCTTCGGCGTCGAGCTGACCATCAACAACATCGCCGCCATCTATTACTTCGACAACTTCGACCTGAGCCTGGCCACCGCCGGCATGATCGCCGGCCTGTTCGGGCTGATGAATCTCTTCGCGCGCACCCTGGGCGGCATCTTCTCCGACCTGTTCGCCCGCCAGGGCGGGCTCAAGGGCCGGGTCCGCTGGCTGTTCATCGCCATGCTGTGCGAAGGCGTGGCACTGATGTTCTTCTCGCAGATGCATGTGCTGGCGCTGGCCATCGGCATCATGCTGGTGTTCAGCCTGTTCGTGCAGATGGCCGAGGGCGCGACCTTCGGCGTGGTGCCCTTCATCAACAAGAAGGCGCTGGGCGCGGTGGCAGGCATCGTCGGCGCCGGCGGCAACGCCGGAGCGGTCGCCGCCGGTTTCCTGTTCCGCGCCGAGTCGCTCTCCTACCAGCAGGGGCTGTTCTATCTCGGCATCGCCGTGATCCTCGCCTCCCTGTGCGCCCTGGTGGTGCGCTTCTCGCCCGAGGTCGAGGCCGAGGAACAGGCCGCCTACCGCGAGGCCGCCAGCGGTGCGGAAGAAGGCGCGCTGTCGCTGCGCTGAGCCCTGTCTCGTCCCGCCGGCGCCCCCGTCGTTCCGCGACGGGGGCGTCATCGTTGGCAGGCCACGGGTTTGCAGACCCCGAGGGATATGGCCATTCTGGAAGACACTGTGCCCCGGCAAGGAGAGCGGAATGGAACAGGTACTGTTGATCACCGGCGCCTCCAGCGGCATCGGTGCGGCCACGGCCCGCGCGGCATCGCGCGAGGGCTACAAGCTGGTGCTGACGGCCCGGGCGCGCGAGCGCCTCGAGCCCCTGACCCAGGAGCTGGGGCCGGAGAACGTGCTGAGCGTGGCCCTGGACGTGACCGACATGGCCGCCCAGCAGGCCATGGTGGAACAGATCCTCGAGCGCTTCGGACGCCTCGACGCAGTCTTCGCCAATGCCGGCCGCGGCGGCTCGCCCGGCGGCTTCAGCGGCGCCGATCACGAGGCCTGGCGAGAGATGCTGCTGACCAACGTCTATGGCCTGGGGCTCACCGTGCAGGCCACCCTGCCGGCGCTGCGAAGGACGCGCGGCCACATGCTGCTCACCGGCTCGGCCGCGGGTCGCGCCACCATCCCAGGCTCGATGTACGGCGCCACCAAGTGGGCGGTGACAGGTCTCGGCTATAACCTGCGGGAAGAGTTGCGTGGCAGCGGCATTCGCGTGACCCTGATCGAGCCGGGCATGGTCGACACGCCCTTCTTCGACGAGCCCCCCGAGCATGCCCTGGCGGCCCGCGATATCGCGGCGGCCGCGCTCTATGCACTCGGCCAGCCGGCACACGTGGACGTCAACGAGATCCTGGTTCGCCCCACGCCGCCGCTGTCCGACGCGTGATCCCGATTTCCCCTCATCACAAGGAGCTACCCCATGACGATCGCCACCGGTGACCGCCTCCCCGACGTCACGATCAAGACCAACGGTCCCAAGGGCCCCGAGGACCTCGCCATCGGCGACTTCTTCGCCGGCCGCAAGGTCGTGCTGTTCGCCGTGCCCGGCGCCTTCACCCCGGGCTGCTCCAACACCCACATGCCGGGCTTCGTGGTGCACGCCGATGACATCCTCGCCGCCGGCGCCGATGCCATCGCCTGCATGGCGGTCAATGACGCCTTCGTGATGGATGCCTGGCAGAAGGACCAGAACGCCCAGGCGATGACCATGCTGGCCGACGGCAACGCCGAGTTCACCCGCGCCCTGGGCCTCGACATGGACGCCAGCGGCGGCGGCATGGGCACGCGCAGCAAGCGCTTCGCGCTGGTCGCCAACGACGGCGTGGTGGAATATCTGGGCGTCGACACCCAGAAGGGCGTGATCGAGGCCAGCAGCGCCGACGCCATCCTGGCCCATCTCAAGGGCTGAGCAGGCCCGAGGAGGCATGCCATGCACGACGCCATGACCCTGACCGGAAGCTGCCTGTGCGGCGCCGTGGCCCTCGAGGTGCAGGCCTCGCGCCAGAACATCGGCGCCTGCCACTGCCAGATGTGTCGCACCTGGGGCGGCGGGCCGCTGCTGGCGCTGGAATCAGTCTCGAGCGTCCATCTCGAGGGCGAGGACAACGTCACCGTCTTCGCCTCCTCGGACTGGGCCGAACGCGCCTTCTGCCGCCACTGCGGCACGCATCTGTTCTATCGCCTCAAGACCGGCGAGCACTATGCGGTGCCGGCGGGGCTGGTCGATGTAGGCCAGGCCTGGACCTTCGACAGCCAGATCTTCATCGACGAGAAGCCCCCCTGGTACGCCTTCGCCAACGACACCCGCGACCTCACCGGTCGCGAGGTGTTCGAGGCCTTCGAGCGAGGCGACGACTGAAGCCGTGCCTCGGCTAGGTTTCGGCCCCAGCCGCCTGCTCGACGAAACGAAGCGCCCCCGGCAGATGCCGGGGGCGCTTCGCATTGGGACAAGGAAAGGGGCATGGAAGAGGCGGCGCGATCAGACGCCGATGCGGCCACCGTCCTCGCGCTGGATCACCACCGTGGAGGCCCGCGGCCGCACGCTGCCCTGGGTCTCGGCGGTGGCGTCATCGCCGGCTGGCCAGTTCCCGGGGTGCTGGATGTTGATGAACATCGCCGTCTTGTCCGGCGTGAAGCAGATGCCGGTCACCTCGCAGCCGTTGGGACCGACCGCGAAGCGCTTGAGCCGGGCCTGGTCACCGCCGCCGATCACCGAGGCATCGCCCTCGGCCTGGCTGACGTTCTGAGGCACCACCGCCAGCACCTGATCGTTGGTGTAGTCCGCCACGCCCGCGTAGCCGTTGTCGGTCTCGATCCACAGGATGCCCTGGCCGTCGCCGCGGTCGTCATAGTGCAGACCGTCGGGGCTGGCGAACTGGTTGAGCTCGGTCAGCCCGGAGAGGTTATCGGCATCGCCGGCCGCCGCCCCGAACACGAACACCTCCCAGTCGAAGCGCGTCGAGCCGGCATGCTCGCGCCAGCGAATCACCTGGCCACCCTCGTTCTCGGCCCGCGGGTTGGCGGCGTTGGTCGGCGCCGTGGCATAGCCCACACCCGTTTCCTGAATATCGTCGCCGTCGTTGGTGTAGGTCGCGGCAGTACCTTCCTCGGTGCGCTGGGAGTTGTTGGTCAGGGTCATGTAGACCTCGCCGGAGGCCGGGTCCACCGCGCCCCACTCCGGGCGGTCCATGGGCGTAGCGCCCATCAGGTCGGCGGCATCGCAGGTGTGGATGATCACGCCGGCCTGATCGTCCGCGGCCAGGCCCAGGGCCTCGGCGAGGGTGCGCCCGTCGCGGGTCTCGGCGTCCGGGGTCAGCGGCAACCACTCGCCGGAGCCGTCGGCATCGAAGCGGGCCACGTAGAGGGTGCCCGCGTCCATGTACTTGGCGCCGAGCGCCAGGCGATCGACGTCGGCGCCCGGGCGGTTGGCATCCGCCGGGTCCCAGAGGACCTCGGAGACGAACTTGTAGATGTACTCGTTGCGCGAGTCGTGACCGGTGTAGAACACCACTGGCTCGCCGGCGACCAGCTTGCCCGGCCAGCAGCCCTCGTGACGGAAGCGCCCCAGGGCGGTGCGCTTGACGGCGCGTTCGCCGGTGTAGGGATCGATCTCGACGATGTAGCCGAAGGTGCGCGGCTCGTTGCGATAGTCGTCGAGGGCCGAGTCGCCCGTCGGGGTGGCATTGAAGCGAGCGAACTCGTCGTTGCGCTCGCTGGCATCGCCGGCGGCGGTTTCCCAGCCGTAGCGGCCACGCCCGGTGGAAATCCCGAGGCGATCGTCGTCGAGCTGGCGGTCGGTATTCTTTACGAAGTAGCCCGGCCAGTTTTCCTCGCAGGTCAGGTAGGTCCCCCAGGGGGTATAGCCGTTGGCGCAGTTGTTGTTGGTACCGCGCGTCAGGGTGCCGTCAGGGGAGTACTTGGTCTTGACGTAGTCGCTGCCCGCCACCGGGCCACTCAGCGCCATCTCGGTGGCGCTGGTATAGCGGCGGTTATAGGAGGAATCCGCCACGTGGCCCCAGCGACCGCCGTCCATCTTCTGCAGCTCGACCACGGTCACGCCATGGGCGTTGATCTCGGTGCGCACCTCCTCGGCCGGACGCTTGCCTTGCTCGGCGTTGGTGGGCCCGCCCTTGGGCGCCCAGAGGGCGGCCTGGTCGATGTACTCGTTGTTCATCGCCAGCAGGAAGCGGCGCGAGGCAGAGCCCTCGTCCAGGGCGAAGTTGTGCATGCCGTCGTGGTGCATGCCGACGCTGTTGGCCTGGATGTCGGCGGTAAAGGCCAGGTCCTCGCGCCAGGCCGGGGCCTGGCCGTTGAGCGGCGTCCCCCAGGGAATCAGGACCTGGGCGGTATAGCCGGCCGGCACGACCACGGCGTCGGTACGTGAACCACGAATGGCCTCGAAGGCCAGCGACAGCGGCGTCTTCTCGGCGCCCGCGGCCTCGGCACGCCCGGCCAGACCGCCCATGCCGAAGCCGCCCAGCATCGCCATGGCCGCCATGCCGAGTCCGCCCTGCATCACGCGACGGCGCGAGACATGCTTCTCCAGCACCGAGGAGAACGGCTCGTTGCTGCTCGGGTTCAACAGGCGATGATCTTCGATTTCCTTGCTCATCCTGGTCTCCTCACGGTCAGACGTCTTCTTATCCGGCCGACGATGAGACGCCTTCCTGCACCGCATCGTCGGCATCGAGTCAGACTCGGGATGATGCGCCACGGGCGTGACAGGAAGATGACGCACGCTGGGCCAGCGGCGAGGCCCACGCCGGCGGCCACGGGGCCGGCGTCCAATCGGCCATGCGCACCACGCTGCCCACCACGATCAGGCAGGGGGACGGCAGCGGCGTCTCGGCGAGGCGCGCCGGCATGTCGCCCAGGGTGCCGACCAGCGCGGCCTGCTCGGGCTGGCTGGCGTTGGCCACCAGCATGATCGGCCAGTCGTCGGGCAGCCCGGCGCCACGTAGCCCGGCACAGATCGCCTCGACCTTGGCCAGGCCCATGTAGAACACCAGGGTCTCGTCGCGGCGGGCCAGCGCCTGCCAATCCGGCGCCCCGCCCTCGCG
This sequence comes from Halomonas sp. SL1, assembly GCF_003030865.2. Classification (NCBI taxonomy): domain Bacteria; kingdom Pseudomonadati; phylum Pseudomonadota; class Gammaproteobacteria; order Oceanospirillales; family Halomonadaceae; genus Halomonas; species Halomonas sp. SL1. The sequence continues at coordinate 108,737 of NZ_PYUQ02000011.1, forward strand.
GCACAGCTGCGCGGTGATGAAGCGCAGCTGCTGGGCATGGGCGCGATCGGTCAGCGGGATGCCCATCGAGGCGCAGGCCGCCGAGGCGGCGGTGATGCCGGGGACGATCTCCGCCGAGACGCCGGCCTCGGCCAGGGCGGCGAGCTCCTCGCCCATGCGGCCGAACACCCCGGGATCGCCGCCCTTGAGACGCACCACCGACTTGCCCTGCCCCGCCAGCGTCACCAGCAGCGCGCCGATCTCGTCCTGGGGCACGCTGTGGTGGCCGCTGGCCTTGCCGACATAGTAGCGCTCGCGGCCGGCGGGAATCAGCGCCAGCACCTCCTCGCCGACCAGCCGGTCGTAGACCACGGCATCGGCCTGAGCCAGCAGCCGCGCGGCCTTCAGCGTCAGCAGCTCGACGTCGCCGCTGCCGGCGCCGACCAGATAGACCCGCCCGGGGCGACACTCGCCGCGCAGCGAGAGACGCGCGGTATCATCCTCCGCTTCGCCGACGCGACCGGACCTCCAGCGGGGCGACAGGCCCAGCCCCAACCTAGCCGAGCTCAGCCGTGCCAGGGCAGAGAAACCGCGGCGCAGGGCGTCAGGCGACGCGAACGGGGGTCTTGGCTTGCTCGGAGCGCGCATGGCCACTCTCCTCTTGTGTATTGGCATCGGGCGTCTGGGAATCGGTATCGGCGCCGGCGTCGACGGTGTCCGAAGCATGCTCCTCTAGCAGCGACTTGAGCTCGGGAATGCAGCTGCCGCACTGGGTGCCGCAGGCGAGCCGCGCACCCAGCGCCTCGACGCTGGCGTCGCCGGCGCGGATGGCCTCGACGATGGTCGTCTGGCCCACCTGATGGCAGCTGCACACCAGCGGGCCGACATCGGCCTCGCCGGCGTCGCAGCCGGCCAGCAGCCGACGGCGCGCGTCGCCCTCGAGCGCGTCCTCGGCGAAGCGCGCGTCGAGCCAGGCCAGACCCGGCAGTTCGGCGGGCGGCGCCACCATCAGCCACCAGCGCAGCCGGCCGCCCTCGAGGCCCGCGGCGCGCAGCCGGCCGCCGGCCGGATCGTCGCTCCACAGGGTCGGCGCCGTAGGCAGCCAATGGCGTGCCCAGGCCAGCCAGTCTCTCTGGTCGCCAGGCTCGCCCCCGGCCAGCTGCCAGCGCTGGCAGTGGGCCAGCGGGATGCGCGCCCAGTAGGCGCCGTCGTCGCGGCCCTCGAAGTCGCCGGCCTCGCCGGATTCGCCGGGGGCGATCAGCAGGGTCGCCTCCCAGCCCACCGCCAGCGGCGCCAGGCTCACCGCGCCGTGCTTCGATTCAGGCTGGCCGGAGATCGGGTCGAGATGGGCGGCGAGCAGGCTGCCGGTGCGCGCCGCGCCGCTGAAGCGGTCGGTCCAGTGCATGGGCACGAAGGCCTCGCCGCGGCGCTGGCCCTTGGTCAGTCTTACCCGGGCGCTATACTCGCCGCCGGCGCCGGTCAGCTTCGCCAGCTGCTGGTCGCCCACGCCGAACGCCGCCGCGTCTTCCGGAGTGATCTCGATGAAGGGCTCGGCGCGGTGATTCATCAGCCGCGGCGCCCGGGCGGTGCGGGTCATGGTGTGCCACTGGTCGCGCACCCGGCCGGTGTTGAGGCGCAGCGGGCGCTCGGCGCTGAGCGCCTGCTCGGGGCCGCGCGGTCGCACCGGCAGCAGTCGTGCCCGGCCGTCCGCGGTGGCGAAGCGGCCGTCCTCGAACAGCCGTGCGGTGCCACGGGGCGATGCGGCGGTCACCGGCCACTGGATCGGCGCCAGGGCGTCATAACCGGCGCGGTCGAGCTCCGCCAGCGCCGAGATGTCGAACAGCCGCGCCTCGCTGCCCGGGACGCCGGGGGCGTTCTCGAAGCCGGAGAGCCGCGCGTGCTCGGCGAAGATCTCGCCGGGGTGGCTGTAGTCGAAGGCCTCGCCGAAGCCCAGCCGGCTCGCCGCCTCGCAGACGATCCACCAGTCGTGGCGCGCCTCCCCGGGCGGCGGCAGCATGCCGCGCTGGCGCGAGATGCGCCGCTCGGAGTTGGTCACGGTGCCATCCTTCTCCGACCACGACGACGCCGGCAGCACGATATCGGCATAGGGCAGCAGGTCGGTGTCGGCCATGCATTCGGAGACGATCACCAGCGGGCACTTCTCGAGCGCCGCCCGCACCCGATTGGCGTCGGGCAGGCTGACCGCCGGGTTGGTGGCCATCACCCACAGCGCCTGGATCTCGCCGCGCTCGATGGCCTCGAACAGCGCCACCGCCTTGTGCCCCGGCGCCTCGGGCAGGCTCGGCGTCAGATGCTCGGTGGCCCAGAAGCGCGTCACGCGGTCGGGGGCGCCGACCGAGTCGTAGTCCATGTGGGCGGCGAGCTGGTTGGCCAGCCCGCCCACCTCGCGGCCGCCCATGGCGTTGGGCTGGCCGGTGATCGAGAAGGGCCCGGCGCCGGGCAGGCCGATCTTGCCGCCGGCCAGGTGGCAGTTGATGATCGCCTGGCACTTGTCGGTGCCGCTGGACGACTGGTTGATGCCCTGGGAATAGAGGGTCACCACGTGCAGCTGGCTGGCGAACCAGTAGAAGAAGGTCTCCAGGCGCTCGGCGTCGACGTCGCAGTCGGCGGCGATGGCCGAGATGGACACGTCGTCCTCGCGGGCCGCGGCCAGGGCCTCGTCGAGCCCGGCGGTATGCTGCACCAGATAGACGTCGTCGAGCCGGCCCTTGTCGGCCATCCACGCCAGCAGGCCGGTGAACAGCCGGGCATCAGTGCCGGGCCTGAGTCCCAGATACAGGTCGGCGATCTCGCAGCTGTCGGTGACCCGCGGGTCGATCACCACCACCCGCATCAGCGGGTTGCGGCTCTTGGCGGTGCGCAGCCGCTGGTAGAGCACCGGGTGGTTCCAGGCCAGGTTGGAACCCACTAGTACCACCAGCTCGGCCTCCTCCAGGTCCTCGTAGCTGCAGGGCACGGCATCGGCGCCCAGCGAACGCTTGTAGGCGGCCACCGCCGAGGCCATGCACAGCCGCGAGTTGGTATCCAGGTGCGGCGTGCCGAGAAAGCCCTTGAACAGCTTGTTGGCGACGTAATAGTCCTCGGTCAGCAGCTGGCCGGAGAGATAGGCCGCCACGGCGTGATCGCCGGCGGATGCTCGGGTGGCCTGGAGGCGGCTGGCCACCGCATCGAGCGCGGTGTCCCAGTCGACCTCGACGCCATCGACCCGTGGCCGCGTCAGGCGGCCATGATCGCCCAGGGTCTTGGCCAGCGCCGACCCCTTGACGCACAACCGCCCGTGGTTGGCCGGGTGGTCGCCGTCGCCCTCCACGTCGGTGATTCGCCCGCCCTCGATGTCGGCGGTCACGCCGCAGCCGACGCCGCAGTAGGGGCAAGTGGTGCGCGCCTGTTGCATGGTGCTCTCCTCGATCGCGATCGCAGGTCCCGAAACGACGACGCCCACCGCCGCGCCGGGTAAGCGCGGGGGTGGGCGTCGTTGCCGTGGATCGCCGCCATGGCGATCCGGGAGTCTCTTTCCCCGATAGAAGCAATCGGTGTGCCAGACGGACGAAAAGCGCCGCTTCTCAGACCGGCGCGTCCGGGGTATCGACGTCGCCTGCACCAGACTGCCGCGTTTTCCACCGCACTCCGCGCCCTCATGGTGCAGGATTCGACACAACGCGGATGCCTCACCGCCCGGGCATTGGCGACGCAGATGCTGGAACGTCTCTTGCATGACCAGGGTTGACCGTTTCCGCCATCACGAGCCCTATGCCATGCCCCAGCCCTTGCGAATCCTGCTGGTCGACGACGAGAGCGTCCGCGCCGCCATGGTCGAGGAGGCCCTCGGCCAGGAGGGGCACGAAGTGATCTGCCACCTGCAGAGCCCGGCCAGCCTCAACGACATGGTCGAGCGCCACGCCCCCGACGTGGTGATCATCGACATGGAATCCCCCGACCGCGACACCCTCGACAGCATGTCGCAGCTGCACCGCCAGAACCCGCGGCCGGTGGTGTTCTTCGCCGACCAGCACGACCCCGACTCCATGCAGGCCGCCCTCAAGGCCGGCGTCAGTGCCTACGTCGTCGACGGCCTGGTGCCGACCCGGGTCCGGGCGATCCTCGAGGTCGCCGTGGCCCGCTTCGACGCCTTCCAGTCGATGCGCCAGGAGCTCGACCGCACCCGCACCCAGCTGGCCGACCGCAAGCGCATCGAGAAGGCCAAGGGAATGCTGATGAAGCACCAGGACTGCGACGAGCCCCAGGCCTATCAGACGCTGCGCAAGCTGGCCATGGACCGGGGCCAGCGCATCGGCGAGGTGGCCGGCAACGTGATCGATATCCTCGAAGGACTGGAGAAAGGCCTATGAGCATGTCCCAAGCCCCCGAGCTTTCCCGCCTGACCCTGGGCATCGTGCCACTGCTGGACGCCGCCCTGCCGATCGTCGCCCGGGAAGGCGGCTTCTTCGCCGCCGAGGGGCTCGAGGTCACGCTGTCGCGGGAGAGCGCCTGGTCGACCCTGCGCGACAAGCTCGCCGCCGGGCTGCTCGACGGTGCCCAGCTGCTGGCCCCGCTGCCGCTGGCCATGAGCCTCGGCGCCACCGGCACGCCCTGCGACGTCCTGGCGCCGCTGGTACTCGGCCGCCACGGCAATACGCTGGTGCTGTCCCCCTACTGGTCGGAGGGCATGGCCGCGCCCCTGGACGACTCCCCCGGCGGCCGCGACCCGGCCGTCAACGCCCGCGACTTCGCCGAACGGCTGCGCCGGCGCGGCACCACACGCCCACGGCTGGCCATGGTGCATCCCTTCTCCAGCCACCACTACCAGCTGCGCGACTGGCTGGCCCTGGGTGGCCTCGACCCCGACACCGACGTCGAACTGGTCGCCCTGCCGCCGTCGCGCATGGTCGAAGCCCTCGAGCAGGGCCGTATCGACGGCTTCTGCGTCGGCGAGCCCTGGGGCAGCCAGGCCGCGCAGCGCGGCGGCGGGCGCATCGTCGCCACCGGCGCCGCGCTGTGGCCGGGCCATCCCGAGAAGGTGCTCGGCGTGACCCATGACTGGGCCGAGCGCCACCCGGCCACCCTCGCGGCCCTGATCCGCGCCCTGATCGCCGCCGCCGGCTGGCTGACCGAGGCGCCCGAGCACCGGCGCCTGGCGCGCGACTGGCTGGCCCTGCCGCCCTACCTGGACCGCGCCATGGATCATCTGCCGACGCTGCCGCTGGACGAGCCGCCGATCGAGCAGCGCCTCACCGGGCTGCGCCCCGGGGCCGACGAGCTGGCCCGGGTGGTGGAGCATCTGGCCCGCCAGCTCGGCGAGCCGCTCGACCGTGCCGCGGTCGAGACCTGCTACAGCCCCGTGCATATCGATGCCGCGACGCACCAGGAGCGTGCATGACGACCGCGACTTCATCCGTCCCGCGCCGGCCATCGCCCGGGAGATTTCACCCAACTCACTGACATTGCAGTTCTTTACTGGCGACTGGCCCGATCCTTGATAGGAACAGGTCAGAACGGCGGGCCCAGGCCCCCGGCGGTCAACGGCGATCGCACCTCGAAGTATCAGACGAAGACGTCTCCACGCTCCCCAATGCCGGGGAGCGTCGAGGCGTCTTCTGCGTTTATGGAGGGAGTCCGTGATGCACTCCGATGACCCGACACCCGATGCCCCGTCGCGCGACGAGGGGCCGCCGACCATCGATCACCTGGTGATCGTCGGCAGCGGCATGGCCGGCCAGCGGCTGGTCGAGGCGCTGGTCCAGCGCGAGGGCGCGCCGCGCCGCATCACCCTGATCGGCGCGGAGGCCTGCCCCGCCTACAACCGCATCCTGCTGTCGCCGCTGCTGGCCGGCGAGATGGAACGCGAGGCGCTGACTCTGCGCGACGCCGACTGGTACGCCGAGCACGGCGTCGAGCTGGTGCTCGGCGAGCGGGTCGAGCGCATCGACCGCGCCGCGCGCCGCCTGACCACCGCCGGCGGCCGCGAGATCGCCTACGACCGCCTGGTGCTGGCCACCGGCTCCACCCCCGCTCTGCCGCCGGTCGACGGCCTTGAGCTCGACGGCGTCCACGCCTTTCGCGATCTGGACGACGCCGCCGCCCTGACCCGCGTCGCCGAGCGGGGTGGCCGCGCGGTGGTGATCGGCGGCGGCCTGCTGGGCCTGGAGGCCGCCGAGGGATTACGTAAAAGAGCGCTTCACAAGCGCGCCCGAGAACAGGACGGCATGTCGGTGAACGTGCTCCAGCGCGCCTCGCGGCTGATGAACCGCCAGCTCGACGCCACCGCCGCCGGCCTGCTCGAGGCCGAGCTCGAGGGCCGCGGCCTCGAGATCGTCACCGGCGCCGACCTGGAACGCCTGGAGGACGACGGCCGGGGTCGCGTCTGCGCCGTGCGCCTGGCCGACGGCCGGCGGCTGGCCGCCGACTGCGTGGTGCTGGCCATCGGCATCGCGCCCAGCGTCGAACTGGGTCGCCGGGCCGGTCTCGAGGTCCACCGCGGCATCGTCGTCGACGACAGCCTGACCAGCAGCGACCCGGCCATCCACGCCCTGGGCGAATGCTGCGAGTTCGAGGGCCGCACCTATGGCCTGGTCGAGCCGATCTGGCGTCAGGTCGAGGTGCTGGCCGCCCACCTGTCACCTCATTCCAGCAACACGACGCCCGACGACGAGACGCCGCGCTACGTCGAACGGCCATGTGCCACCAAGCTCAAGGTCAGCGGCATCTCGCTGTACGCCTTCGGCCCCATCGAGCCCGACGACGACCACGAGGTGCTGACCTACCACGACCCCGAACACGGCGACTATCGCCGGCTGCTGCTGCGCGACGGCCGCCTCGAGGGCGCCGTGCTCTACGGCGATACCGCCGCCGGCCCCTGGTACTTCGCCGAGGCGCTGGCCGGCCGCAATCTCGACGCCTGCCGTCAGGCGCTGCTGTTCGGCCCGGCCGATGCCAGGGCCCTGCTCGACGCCACGAATGCCGCGACACCGAATCCCGCCACGCCCCACGCCCAGGACCGCTCCCCGCAGGAGGAAGCCGCATGAACACGCCCAGCCAAGCGAATCCCCCGCTGATCATCATCGGCAACGGCATGGTCGGCCATCATCTGGTCGAGCAGCTCATCGAACGCGGCGCCACCGAGCACTACCGCATCACGGTGTTCGGCGAGGAGCGCCACCGCGCCTACGACCGCGTCCACCTGTCCGAGTACTTCACCGGCCGGGACGCCCAGTCCCTGGCCCTGTGCGACGCCGACTTCTACGCCGAGCACGGCATCGAGCTGCGCCTGGCCGAGGAAGTCACCGCCATCGACCGCGACGCGAGCGAGGTGATCACCGACCGGGGCCGCTATCCCTATGCGCGACTGGTGCTGGCCACCGGCTCCTTCCCCTTCGTGCCACCGATTCCCGGCCATGAGCGCGACAACTGCCTGGTCTATCGCACCCTCGACGACCTCGACGCCATCCGCGCGGCGGCCGAAGACGCCACCACCGGCGTGGTGGTCGGCGGTGGCCTGCTGGGCCTGGAGGCGGCCAACGCCCTGCGCGGCCTGGATCTCGACACCGCCGTGGTCGAGTTCGCCCCCAGGCTGATGCCGATGCAGGTCGACGCCGAGGGCGGCGAGCTGCTGCGCGAGAAGATCGAGGCGCTGGGCGTGCAGGTGCTCACCGACCGCGCCACCCAGCGCATCGAGGACGGCCAGGCCAGCTTCCACCGCATGGTGTTCCAGGACGACAAGGTGCTGGAGACCGACCTGATCGTGTTTTCCGCCGGCATCCGTCCCCGCGACCAGCTGGCCCGCGACTGCGCGCTGGACATCGGCGAGCGCGGCGGCGTGGTGATCGACGACCGCTGCCTGACCAGCGACCCGGCGATCCTCGCCGTCGGCGAGGTGGCGCTGTGGCAGAACAGCATCTTCGGCCTGGTGGCCCCCGGCTATCAGATGGCCAAGGCGGCCGCCGATACCCTGCTGGGCGGCGAGCTGACCTTCGACGGCGCCGACATGAGCACGAAGCTCAAGCTGCTCGGCGTCGACGTGGGCGCCATCGGCGACGCCCACGGCAACCGGAATCCCGGCGCCCGGACCTTCCGCTACCTCGACGAGCTCAAGCAGGAATACCGCAAGCTGGTGGTCTCCGGTGACGGCAGGAAGCTGCTCGGCGCCATGCTGGTGGGCAACAACGACGCCTACGACACCCTGATGCAGGTCTACGCCAACGGCCTAGAGCTGCCCGAGGATCCGGCGGCGCTGATCGTGCCGTCCTCCGAGGGCGCGCCGACGCTGGGTGCCGACGCCCTGCCCGACGACGCCACCATCTGCTCGTGTCACAACGTCACCAAGGCCGCGATCTGCGAGAGCCTCGACGCCGGCGCCATGGACCTCGGCGCGGTCAAGGCCGAGACGAAGGCCAGCACCGGCTGCGGCGGCTGTGCGGCGCTGCTCAAGAACGTGGTCGACCACGAGCTCGAGGCCCGCGGCGTGGAGGTCGATCAGTCGATCTGCGAACACTTCGCCCACACCCGCCAGGCGCTCTACGACATCGTGCGGGTCGAGGGCATCCGGACCTTCGGCGAGCTGATCGACAAGCACGGCGTTTCGGAAACCCCGGGCCTGGGCGCTTCATCAGCCCCGAAACTCGGCTGCGACATCTGCAAGCCGGCGGTGGCCTCGATCCTGGCCTCCTGCTTCAACGAGCCGATCACCGACGCCGCGCACATCCCGCTGCAGGACACCAACGACACCTTCATGGCCAACATGCAGAAGAACGGCACCTACTCGGTGGTGCCGCGTGTGCCCGGCGGCGAGATCACCCCGGACAAGCTGATGGTGCTGGGCCAGGTGGCGCAGAAGTACGCGCTCTACACCAAGGTCACCGGCGGCCAGCGCATCGACCTGTTCGGCGCCCGGCTGGAGGACCTGCCCGACATCTGGGGCGAGCTGATCGCGGCCGGCTTCGAGACCGGCCACGCCTACGGCAAGTCGCTGCGCACCGTGAAGTCCTGCGTCGGCAGCACCTGGTGCCGCTTCGGGGTGCAGGACAGCGTGGGCATGGCGATCCGGCTCGAGCATCGCTACAAGGGCCTGCGCTCGCCGCACAAGCTCAAGTTCGCGGTCTCCGGCTGCACCCGCGAGTGCGCCGAGGCCCAGAGCAAGGACATCGGCGTGATCGCCACCGAGCACGGCTGGAACCTGTACGTCTGCGGCAACGGCGGCATGCGTCCGCGCCACGCCGAGCTCTTCGCCACCGATCTCGACGACGCGCAGCTGATCACGATCATCGACCGCCTGCTGATGTTCTACGTGCGCACCGCCGACCGCCTGCAGCGCACCTCGGTGTGGCGTGAGAACCTGGAGGGTGGCCTGGACTACCTCAAGGCCGTGGTGCTCGAAGACAGCCTGGGGATCAATGAGGAGCTCGAGGCGCAGATGCAGACCGTGATCGACAACTATGAGTGCGAATGGGCGGGCGCCATCAACGACCCGGAGAAGCTCAAGCGCTTCCGCAGCTTCGTCAACGATGCACGGCCCGATCCGGACATCATCGTCACCGAAGAGCGCGGCCAGCTGAGACCCGCGTAAGGCATCGCGCTTCCGATAGCTGGATCGACGCCGGGGACAAGCCCAAGCGAGGGGTTTTTGGCCATGGATGGCCAAAGTAGCGCCCAGGGATGGGTTCATAGCGCCCTCGCGTGGCTTGTCGCCGGAGAGTCGACCGCCATTGATACCTGGCCATTCGCTCCCGAGGAATATCCATGACCACCGCAACCGCAGCAGCCCCGACCATGACCCAGACCTGGCAGACCCTGTGCACCCGAGCCGACCTGGTGGCCCACTCCGGCGTCGCCGCCTGGATCGAGACCACCGTGGGAACGGCCCAGGTGGCCCTCTTCTACCTTCCCGGCCACGCCACCGAGCTCTACGCCGTGGATCACCGCGATCCCTTCTCCGGCGCCAACGTCATCGCCCGCGGCATCGTCGGCGATGCACGGGGCGAGCCGGTGGTGGCCTCGCCGCTCTACAAGCAGCACTTCCGTCTCAAGGACGGCCAGTGCCTGGAGGACGAAACGGTCCGCCTGCGCACCTGGCCGTTGCGCCTCGAAGGCGACGCGGTGCAGATCCTGGCCTGACGCTGACCGCACGAATGACGACGACCGGCGCCGGGGGCGCCGGTCGTTCTCGTTGGTACGTTGAGAAAACGTCGATTGTGCATCAGCAGATTTGACCCATGCTGGAATCGAAACCCGCCTATGACGGTCTGATGAAGAGATCGCTGCCATCAAACGAGGAGGTGAGCCCGGAGCCCAGGCCTGCACGTCGCGTCTGTCACGGAACCGACATCCCGCGCTGACAGTGTCGACATCGAGGCGTCATCTGTTGTGACGTCGTCCCGGTGACAATCAGGAGAGCCGCGCCGATGGTACGCATCGACAAGAAAGCCACCCGGCTTTACGTGCTGGACACCAATGTCCTGATCCACGACCCCGCCGCCCTCTACCAGTTCGATGAGCACGAAGTGGTCATCCCCATGACCGTGCTCGAGGAGCTCGACAAGCACAAGAACGGCATCCGCGAGATCGCCCGCACCGCCCGGCAGGTCAGCCGGACCCTCTCGGACCTCACCGCCAACGTCGATCTCAGCCAGATCCGCGAAGGCATTCCCATCCCGCGTCTCAACGGCCCCGAAGGCCGGCTGCGGCTGCTCTGCTACGACGACCTCGAAACCCCGGATCACCTGGAGAACAGCCCCGACAACCGCCTGCTCACCGAGACCTGCCGGCTGCGCGACGAGCGCGCCGACGCCTCGGTGATCCTGGTCACCAAGGACATCAACCTGCGGGTCAAGGCCGCCGCGGTGGGCGTGCCGGTGGAGGACTACCTCACCGACCGCGCCTTCGACGACAGCGACGCGATGCTCGGCGGCGCCCGGGTCTACCCCGAAGCGGGCCACGACGGCCGAGGCCTGTGGGAGAACTTCAAGGCCGACGTGAAGGTCGACCGCGACGACAGCGGCAAGGTGGTGTATCGCCTGAAAGGCGAGATTCCCGCCGACTGGCACCTGGGCATGCTGGTCTCCGACAGCGACGACGAGGCCGGCTTCGAGGCAGTGGTGCGTGAGCTGGGGCCGAAAAACGCCCATCTGGAGCTGCTCACCAACTATCGCCACGGCGCCAGCGTGTGGGGCGTTCACGCCCACGACAGCCGGCAGAACTTCACCCTGAACCTGCTGATGGACGACGATATCGATCTGGTCACCATCGCCGGCAGCGCCGGCACCGGCAAGACCTACATGACCCTCGCCGCCGCTTTCCAGCAGACCCTCGATACCAAACGCTTCGAGCGCATCGTGTTCACCCGGGCGCCGATCTCGATGAGCGAGGACATCGGCTACCTGCCCGGCACCGAGGAGGAGAAGATGTCGCCCTGGATGGGGGCCTTCCACGACAACATGGACAACCTGCTGCGCGACGAGCACGACGGCAGCACCACCTGGAACCAGGAGGCCACGCGCCAGCTGCTGGGATCGCGGGTGCAGATCCGCGCCCCCGGCTTCATGCGCGGCCGCACCCTCAACGACACCTTCCTGATCATCGACGAGGCACAGAACTTCACGCCCAAGCAGCTCAAGTCACTGCTGACCCGGGCCGGGCGCAACACCAAGATCGTCTGCCTGGGCAACGTGGGCCAGATCGACACGCCCTACCTCACCGCCAACACCTGCGGCATGGCGGCGGTGGTGCAACGCTTCCGCGACTGGCCTCACGCCGGCCACGTCACCCTGAAGAGCGTCGAGCGCTCGCGTCTGGCCCTGGCCGGCGAGGAGCTGCTCTGACCCCCGAACGTCTCGCCTGAACGACCCGGGCCGGCACCTCTCGGTGCCGGCCCGTTGTCATGCAGACGGCGTCTGGCGCCGCGACGAGAGCCGCATCAGTGCCCGCGGTTGAAGGCCTTCTCGATCAGCGCCTCGCTCTCGCTGCCGGCCCCCTTCCGGAGCACCGTGCAGGCCTCGTGATAGAGGCAGACGAAACGCTGGCAGGATGCGCAGTGAACGCGATCGTCAGGGTTCTTGATGCTGGACACCCTCATCACATGGCTACCACAGGCCGGGCAGGCCACCGGTAGGCGAAGGTCTTCGGACAGGGTCATCGGCTTCTCCTTTCCTCGGGATTCCGTGAACGACATCCTGACGCACTCGCCGCGCGTGTGCCACAGGTTCAGAGTCCGATCACGCGATTGAACACGCCGCTCGGCAAGGCGCCGCGGTGGCGACGCCGAACGCGCCGCCCCACTTTCAGCGGCCCAGCCGGGCGGCGATCCAGGGACCGATATCGGCTACCTGCTGCGGGCAGACGGCATGGGGCATCGGGTACTGACGGTAGCGGACCGGGTAGCCCAACGCCTCGAGACGGTCGCGGGCGGCCTGACCCAGCGCCTCCGGCACCACCGGGTCGGCGTTGCCGTGGTGGATCTCGATGGGCAGGTCTCGGTTGGCCGCGGCGGGCTCGAGGCTGTCGACGGTGGCCAGGTAGGTGGACATGGCCAGCAGGCCGCCCAGCCGCTCGGGAAAGGTCAGCGCTGCCTGATAGGCCACGGCGCCCCCCTGGGAGAAGCCGGCGACGATGATGCGCTCGGCGGGTACGCCCTGGGCGATCTGCTCGTGCATCAGGCCCTGAATGCGCTCGGCGGAGGCCTTGAGCTGCGCCTCATCCACGCGGCGATCGAGACTGGCCTCGAGAATGTCGTACCAGGCCGGCATGGTCATGCCGCCGTTGATGGTCACCGGCAGGCGCGGCGCGTGGGGCAGGATGAAGCGGACGTCGAGATCGTCCGGCAGCCCCAGGGCCGGCACCAGCGGCTCGAAGTCGTGGCCGTCGGCGCCGAGGCCGTGGAGGATGAACACGCAGGCGTCGGCGGGTCGTCCGCTGCGTGGCTCGATGATCAGCTCGTCGGGTGCGCTCATGGCTCGTCTCCAGCACAAAAGCGCCACCCTAGCGCAAAGCGTCCGCGTCGGCGAGAGGCGTCAGGCGGCGAACTAGAACGGCCAGACGAGGGGAATCAGCCCCAGCGCCACCGCCGCGGTCAGCAGGTTGAGGGGCGCGCCCACCCGCAGGTAGTCACTGACCCGGTAGCCACCGGGGCCGTAGACCATCAGGTTGGTCTGATAGCCGACCGGGGTCAGGAAGCTGGCCGAGGCGGCGAACATCACCGCCACCACGAAGGGCATCGGGCTCACGCCCAGGTGCTCGGCCGCGGCGACCACCACCGGGAAGCTGATCACCGCCGCGGCGTTGTTGGTCACCAGCTCGGTCAGCAGCGCCACCAGCAGGTAGGTGCCGATCAGCAGCCACCAAGGATTGCCGTCGGCCCAGCCCAGCGCCGTCTGGGCCAGCGCCGAGGCCGCGCCGTTGGCCTCAAGCGCGTGGCCAAGGCCGAAAGAGGCGGCGATGGTCAGCAGCACCTGGGTGTCCATGCCGCGCTTGGCGGCACCGATCGAGCAGCAGCCGGAGAGCACCGCGGCCGCCGCCCCCAGCATGGCCGCGCTGAGCAGGCTGGTGATGCCGGTGGCGGCGAGCAGCACCACCAGGGCAAGGATGCTCCAGGCCAGCCAGGCGCGCTCGTGGACCGGCCGCGCCGAACCGTTGACCTGGCTGATCAGCAGGAAGTCCCGGGACTGGCGGTGGCGCTCGATGAACGGTGGGCGTGCCTCCAGCAGCAGCACGTCGGCCGGCTGCAGGCGGATCTGCCCCAGGTTCCCCGCCACCCGTTCGCCGCCGCGGCAGACCGCCAGCACCGCGGCGCCGTAGAGGGTGCGGAAGTGGCCGTCGCGGATGCGCTGGCCGATGAACTGGCACTGATCCGAGACCACCGCCTCCACCAGGCGGCGCTCCTTGAAGTCCTTCTGCAGGCTCGACTCGGCGGGATGCGAGGGCACCAGCCCGCGGATCTGCTGCAGCTCAACGGCGCCCGCCGAGGTGCCGGCGAACACCAGCCGGTCGCCGCCCTTGAGGCGCTCGCCTGGACCGACCACGCTGACCACGTTGCCGTCGCGCTCGATCTCGACCAGGAACAGCTCCTGCAGGTGGCGAAGCCCGGCCTCCTCGACGCTCTTGTCGACCAGCGGGCCGCTCGGGGCCACCTCCATCTCGATGGTGAACTCGCGGGGGTTCTCGAACACGTCGCCGGCGCCGATGCGCGGCGGCAGCAGACGCCGCCCCACCAGCAGCAGATAGGCCAGGCCGACCGCCGCCACGGGCACGCCGACCCAGGCAATGTCGAACAGCTCCATGGACAACGAGGGATAGCGCTCGATCATCAGGCCGTGCACCACCAGGTTGGTGCTGGTGCCCATCAGGGTGATGGTGCCGCCGAGGATGGAGGCGAAGCTGAGCGGCATCAGCAGGCGATGGGCCGGCAGGCCGAGGCGTCGGCTCCAGCTCAGCACCGCGGGGATGAAGGTGGCCACCACGGGAGTGTTGTTGAGAAAGCCGCTCAGCCCGGCCACGGGCAGCACCAGCCGCGCCAGGGCACGTTGCTCGCCCTTGGGACGTCCCAGCACGTAGCGGATGATCAGATCGATGCCGCCGGTCTCGCGAATGCTCGCGACCAGCACGTACATGAAGGCGACGGTGAACAGTCCGCTGCTGGAGAAGCCGGCCAGCGCCTGGTCGGGAGAGACCGCGCCGAGGCCGATCAGCAGGACCAGCGCCCCCATCAGCACCATGTCGGGGCCGATGCGGGTCAACGCCATCATCGGAAAGACGGCGGCGACGACGATGAGCGAGATCCAGGCGTCCGGGGACATGGCGGGCATTCCAGGGAGAGTACGAACTGCCCTATTGTGCCGGTCGCCACATATTCTAAAAAGTTATTTTTAGAAATTCATTTAGATGAAAAGTGAATGATGGCTCGCCCCGCCTCGGCGACGGGGCCAACCGTTACGCAACGTCTCAGCCGATGGCCTTGATGTTGGACGCCTGCAGGCCTTTCTTGCCCTGGGTGACGTCGAAGGAGACCTTCTGGCCTTCCTGGAGAGACTTGAAGCCATCGGCCTGAATCTCGGAGAAGTGGGCGAACAGGTCGTCCCCGCCGTCGTCCGGAGAAATGAAGCCGAAGCCCTTGGTGTCGTTAAACCACTTGACGGTACCGGTCGCCATTTTGCATGCCTCGCATTGCCTGTTGAATCCGCGCGGTGAAGGCGTTTCGCCGCTCCACGTCACGCGGCCTGCGCCCCGATGAGCGCAGACCTGACACTATACCTCAGTCATGACGGCCCCGTTACAACGTTTTGTCGCGCAGCCAGGCGGCGGCCTTCTCGGCGATCATCAGCGTCGGTGAATTGGTGTTGCCGCTGGTGATGGTCGGCATGACGCCGGCATCCACCACCCTGAGGCCGTCCACGCCGCGCACCCGCAGGCGCGAATCGACCACCGCCATGGGGTCGTCGTCACGCCCCATGGCGGTGGTGCCCACCGGATGGAAGATGGTCGTGCCGATCTCGCCGGCCAGCCGCGCCAGGTCCTCGTCGCTCCGGTAGTGCGCGCCGGGCTTGACCTCCTCCGGTGCATAGCGGGCGAAGGCCGGCTGGGCAACGATCCGCCGGGTCAGGCGCAGCGAGTCGGCGGCCACACGGCGATCCTCCTCGGTATCCAGGTAGTTCGGCGCGATGCGCGGCGCCGTGGCCGGATTATCGGCGGCGATGCGTACCGAGCCGCGACTGGTGGGATTGAGGTTGCACACGCTGGCGGTGATCGCCGGGAAGTCGTGCAGCGGCTGGCCGAAGGCTTCGAGGCTCAACGGCTGGACATGGTACTGAAGGTTCGGATGAGGACGCTCCGGCGAACTGCGGGCGAAGGCGCCGAGCTGGGAGGGCGCCATGCTCATCGGCCCCGAACGCTTCAGCAGGTACTCCAGACCGATGCGGGCCTTGCCGCCCCAGCTGGCGGCCAGGGTATTGAGCGTGCTGGCCCCGGTGACCCGATAGACGGCTCGGATCTGCAGGTGGTCCTGCAGGTTCTCGCCCACGCCCGGCAGCGCGTGAATCCTCGGGATGCCGTGCTCGGCGAGCAGTCCCGCCGGCCCGATGCCGGAGAGCTGCAGCAGCTGCGGCGAGCCGACGGCCCCGGCGCACAGCACCACGCTGTGGCGTGCCCGGGCCTCGACGAGCTCGCCCTGGCGGGCGACCCGCACGCCCTCGCAGCGCGGCCGCCCGCCCTGCCCCGCGCCGAAGGTCAGCCGCTGTACCTGGCTGGAGTGCCACAGGGTCAGGCCGTCGCGCGCCTCGGCCTCGCGCAGGAAGGCCTTGGCGGTGTTCCAGCGCCAGCCCCCGCGCTGGTTGACCTCGAAGTAGTCGACGCCGGCGTTGCAGCCGCGATTGAAGTCGTCGGTGCGGGGAATGCCGGCCTGCACGGCGGCTTCGGCGAAGTCGTCCAGCACCGGCCACTTGAGGCGCTGGCGTTCCACCCTCCATTCGCCGCCGTGGCCGTGGAAGTCGCGGTGCGCGGCGTCGCCATCGCCGCCGGGGTCCAGCCGGTAGTGATCCTCGTGACGCATGAAGTCCGGCAGGCAGCGCTCCCAGCGCCAGGCGTCGTCGCCGGTATGCTCGGCCCAGTGGTCGTAGTCCCGGGCCTGGCCGCGCATGTAGATCATGCCGTTGATGCTCGAGCAGCCGCCCAGGGTCCGGCCGCGGGGATAGATCAGCGAGCGGCCGTTGAGCCCCGGCGCCGGCTCGGTGCGAAAGCACCAGTCGGTGCGCGGGTTGTCGATGCAATAGAGATACCCCACCGGAATGTGGATCCAGGGGTGACGATCGCGACCGCCGGCCTCGATCAGCAGCACCCTGACCCCGGGATCGGCGCTCAGGCGGTTGGCGAGCAGGCAGCCGGCGGTACCGGCCCCCACGATGATGTAATCGAAGGTCGCGACGACGCTCACGGGCAACGTTCTCCTTGTCGAGTCCGGCATCCAGCGTCGCGCGACCTCCGGCAGCTGTCACTGCGGCCTTGGTCGAGGGAGCGGATCGGGCCTCAGAGCTCGTGACCCAGCACCACGCGGCAGATATCGGAGAAGCTGCGCGCCTCCGGCAGCGTGGCCACGTCGGTACCCAGCGCGCGACCGATGTCGGCGGCCGAGATCACGCCGCGGATGCGCTGCTGGCCCAGGCGGTCGGCTTCGGTCACCAGCAGGTGCTGATCGCCATAGGCTTCCAGCTCGCGCACCAGCTGACCGATGGACAGGGCCGCCAGGCGCTCCATCGACAGCGCGTGCAGCTCGGCGCAGGGGGTGTGCACCATGCGCACGGTCACGTCCTCGCGGTCGATGCCGCGACGCTGCATGGCCTGGGTGATGAGGCGGCCGCCGATCACGTCACGGGCGTTGAGCACGCCGACGCAATCGCCGTCGTTGTCGACCACCAGCAGCAGGCGTACGCCACCGTGCTCCATGACCTTGCGGGCATCGACGATGGAAGTATCGGCGGGCACGCTCAGCGGCACGACATGCTGGAAGTCGGTCAGCACCGTCAGCGCCGGGCTGTCGGGGGAGAGCCTCGGCGGCATCGGCTTGACGATCGGGGTGTGGGCCGGCAGCACGTCGAGGCGATCGGGAGTGGCGGTCAGGGTAGGCATGGGGAGTGGTCTCCTTTTCTGGTCGAGCCGGCGATCGACGCCGTATGCCTCCACCCTGCGCCCGCCCGGATTAAGAGAACCTTAAGGGATGTCCCGCGGCGGCCCGGCGTTGACACTCGCCCGGCCGCGGCTTGCAATAGGCCTTTCCCCATCGCAATGGAGTGCGAAGATGTCTCGACCGCCCCGCCGTTTTCTCGTCTACGGGCTGACGCTTGCCGGCCTCGCCGCCTGTCTGCTCGGCCTGGCGCTGGCCCCTGGCTGGGGCTGGGCACTGGGTGCCCTGATCCTTGCCGTGCTGGCGGCGATGGGCACCCACGACATCCTTCAGCGCCGACACACCGTCAGCCGCAACTATCCGGTCACCGCCCACCTGCGCTATCTGCTGGAGTCCTTCGGCCCCGAGATCCGCCAGTACTTCATCCAGCGCGACACCGAGGAGGTCCCCTTCTCCCGCGAGCAGCGCAGCCTGGTCTATCGGCGCGCCAAGGGCACCATCGACAAGCAGCCCTTCGGCTCCCTCGAGGACATGCAGGCCCCCGGCTACGAATGGATGAACCCATCGCTGGCCCCGACGACCATCGACGACGACGATTTCCGCGTGACCGTCGGCGCCGGCCGGGCACGGCCCTATGACGTCAGCGTGCTCAACGTCTCGGCGATGAGCTTCGGTGCCCTGTCGCCCAACGCCATCAGCGCGCTCAACGACGGCGCCCGTCGCGGCGGCTTCTACCACGACACCGGCGAGGGCGGCATCTCGCCCTACCATCGCCGCGGCGGCGACCTGGTGTGGGAGATCGGCTCCGGCTACTTCGGCTGCCGCGACGCCGAGGGGCGCTTCGACCCCGACCGCTTCGCCGAGCGCGCCGGCGATGACGCCGTGAAGATGATCGAGATCAAGCTCTCCCAGGGCGCCAAACCGGGGCACGGCGGCATCCTGCCGGCGGCCAAGGTCACCGCCGAGATCGCCGCGACCCGCGACGTGCCCGAGGGCGAGAGCGTGGTCTCGCCACCCGCCCACAGCGCCTTCTCCACGCCCCGGGAGCTGATCGGCTTCATCTGCCGGCTGCGCGAGCTCTCCGGCGGCAAGCCGGTGGGCATCAAGCTGGCCATCGGCCATCCCTGGGAGTGGTTCGCGCTGGTCAAGGCGATGCGCGAGGAAGGCGAACACCCCGACTTCGTGGTGGTGGACGGCGGCCAGGGCGGCACCGGCGCCGCGCCGCTGGAGTTCGCCAATCGGCTGGGCATGCCTCTCACCGACGCCCTGCTGCTGGTGCACAACGCCCTGGTCGGCGCGGGCCTGCGCGAGCGAGTGCGCATCGCCGCCGCGGGCAAGGTGATCAGCGCCTTCGACATCGCCCGCACCATCGCGCTGGGCGCCGACTGGTGCAACTCGGCGCGAGGCTTCATGTTCTCGCTGGGCTGCATCCAGGCCCGAAGCTGCCACAACGATCGCTGCCCCAGTGGCGTGGCGACCCAGAACCCGCTGCGCGGCAGCCGGCTCGACGTGCCGCTCAAGGCCGACCGGGTCGCGCGCTTCCAGGCCGGTACCCGCGAGGCCCTGGCCGAGATGCTGGCCGCCGCCGGACTCCGCCACCCCGGAGAGCTGGGCCCGGAGCACATCATCCGCCGCGTCTCGCGCCACGAGGTTCGCACCCTGGCGACCCTGTTCGACTTCGTGGCCCCCGATGCCCTGATCGAGGGCGATGCGGCTCGCCATGCGATCTTCGCCGACTACTGGGACTTCGCCAGCGCCGACAGCTGGTCGGCGCCGGCCAGCCTGCTGCGGCTGCGCGAGAGCAAGCTGGTGTGAGCGACGCCCGGGCATTCCTCGACGACGCCCGGGATGCAACCGCCCCACGACGATGATAGGCTACGTCGATCCCGGTCATGGGCGGACGCTATCGTCGCCCCATCATCGCGACCGGACGACCCTCGCTGGGGAGTAGCTGGCTCGCGCCCACCGCGCGAGATCGCCTGTCAACATAGTCGGCCAACGCCGTGGCAGGTGAGCCGGCGCGTCGTTCCACACGCCTGTCGTGTGAGCGCCACGCGCCAGGTCGGCGAGACCATCGACGGTACGGCGCCCAAGGCCGGGCGTGTCGTATCGTCGTGGTGAATCGCCCGGCCGGTATGATCGTTGCCATGACCCCGCTGTCCACCACCCTGCTGGCCTTCTCGATGTCCACCGACGCCTTCGCCGCCGCCATCGGCAAGGGTGCCGCCGTCGACCATCCGCGTTTCCGCGAAGCCCTGCGCACCGGCCTGATCTTCGGCGTGATCGAAGGCCTGACCCCGCTGATCGGCTGGGCCCTGGGCCAGAGCGCCCATGAGTACATCTCCCGCTGGGACCACTGGATCGTCTTCGTGCTGCTGTCCGTCCTCGGCGTGCGCATGATCCGCGCCGGCCTCGAGACCCCCGAACCCGACGAGGACGCCCCCGCCGCCAAGCCGGGGTGTCAGGCCTGGTGGCTGATCGCCGCCACCGCCGTGATCACCAGCCTCGACGCCCTCACCGTGGGGATCGGCCTGGCCTTCATGGACGTCAATATCCTGCTGACCGCCCTGGCGATCGGCGCCGCCACCACCCTGATGGCCACCCTGGGCGTGATGCTGGGTCGCCGCCTCGGCGTGATGATCGGCCAGCGCGCCGAAGTGCTCGGCGGGGTGATCCTGATCGGCATCGGCACCGCCATCCTCACCGAACACCTGGGACTGTGGTAAGGATCTGCGGCAGGGGATCTGTGGCAAGAGATCTGCGACAAGAGGACCGTGACGAGCCGCCTCAGTGGCGATGATCGTCAGCCGCCGCGGGGCCCGGGGCGTCGGCACAGCGGCCGCGAGACTCGAGCTGGATGGTCGCGTGGGCCACGTCGAAGCGCTCGAGCAGCACCGCCTTGATCGCCACCAGGGTCGCCTCGCGGTCGGCCTCCTCCTCCACGGCGGCGTGCAGCGACAGCAGATGGCGCCCCGGCGTCATCGACCAGGCGTGGACGTGGTGCACGTCATGCACGCCGTCCAGCCGCTCGGGGAGCTCCTGCTCGATGCGCGCCACGTCCAGCGAGGCCGGCGCGCCCTCCAGCAGGATATGCCCGGACTCGCGAGTCAGCCGCCAGGCGCTGCGCAGGATCAGCGCCGCCACCAGCAACGACAGCAACGGGTCGATCGGTGTCCAGCCGGTGGCCAGGATCACCAGCGCGGCGACGACGGCCGCCACCGAGCCCAGCAGATCGCCCAGCACGTGCAACGCCGCCCCGCGGACGTTGAGGTTGTCGCGGTCGCCCAGGTGGAGGATGGCGAACACCGCCAGGTTGACCACGAATCCCAGCGCGGCGATGACCAGCATCGGGGTGCCGGCTACCTCGACCGGCGAGAGGAAGCGTCGCACCGCCTCGATGGCGATCCAGACCACGATGGCGATCAGCGTCAGGCCGTTGACGAAGGCGGCCAGGATCTGCACCCGGTCGTAGCCGTAGGTGCGGCGGTGATCCGCCGGGCGCCGGCTGAGCCGGGCGGCGAACCAGGCCAGGGCCAGCGCCGCGGTGTCGGTGAGCATATGACCGGCATCGGCCAGCAGCGCCAATGAGCCGGACAGGATACCGCCGGCCACCTCGGCGACCATGAAGCCGCCGGTGAGCGCCACCGCCCAGGCCAGGCGACGCTGGCTGTCGGCCCCGGCGTGATGATGGCCGTGCCCATGGGGGTGGGCATGCGAGTGAGCATGGTCGTGATGGTGAGCCATCGGGCCTATCTCCTGGTCGTCCTTGAATGCGCCCTTCCAGCATAACCCGAGGCCCGTCGCGCGGGCGCACCTTTACCTTTCTGGTGCATTTTGGCACCTTAATGCGCCCTTTTTGTGCACGACAACGACGATGAAGACCTACTTCAACAAGATGCGCGGAAGCCGCTATCGACGCGGCGACGTCGACTGGCGCGACGCCTGCTGGTCATGGCTCGGCGCTTTCGCCGGCATGAGCGCGGTGGCCTGGCTCAGCGAGCAGTGGCTGGACGTCCACCTACTGGTCGTCGGCTCCTTCGGCGCCACCTCGGTACTGATCTACGCCGCCCCGGCGAGCCCCTTCGCGCAACCCCGCAACGTGGTGCTGGGCAGCATGCTGTCGGCGGTGATCGGCGTGGCCTG
Source organism: Halomonas sp. SL1 (assembly GCF_003030865.2). NCBI lineage: Bacteria > Pseudomonadati > Pseudomonadota > Gammaproteobacteria > Oceanospirillales > Halomonadaceae > Halomonas > Halomonas sp. SL1. The sequence continues at coordinate 130,476 of NZ_PYUQ02000011.1, forward strand.
TTTCCAGTGGCTGGGCGCCACGGCGATGGCCGTCGCCCTGGCGGTCTCGCTGTCGGTGCTGGCCATGCAGCTGACCGAAACCGTGCACCCCCCGGGCGCGGCCTCGGCGCTGATCGCGGTGATCGGCGGCCCCGAGGTCCATGCGCTGGGCTGGCTCTTCCCGCTGGTGCCGATCGGGCTCGGTTGCACGGTGATGCTGCTGGTCGCCATCCTGGTCAACAATCTGGCCCGCCACCGCCGCTATCCCCTGCACTGGTAGGCGTTGGCCAGGCGTCGGCGGGCGGCGACTCCCTTACGTGGCGCGTTGTCGGCTACCATGGGCTGACCCGAGCAGGGCCTGGCGTGTCGCTCATTCACGCCTCCCGACCTCATCAGCACCTTCAGGGAGCGCCTCGACAATGACGTCAGCCGATACCGCCCGCCCCGATACTGCCGCCTCCGCCGAGCTGCCGGACGTGCTCGCCGGCCCGATCCTGCGCCGCCTCGCCCCGGACCGCGTGCGGATCTGGCTGGTGGGCTCGAAGCCGCTGACGGGCAAGCTGCTGCTGCACCCGGAGGGCCATGGCCCGCGCCGGCTGGCGCTGAACGAGCGCCGGGTGCGCCGGCTGCCGCTGGGCCGTCACGCGGTGCTGCACCTGATCGACGTGGCACTGGAGACGCCGCTCCCCACCGGCGTGGCCATCGACTACGACCTGCGGCTGGCCGGCGACGGCGGCAAGGAGGCCGGCATCGCCGACTGGGCCCCGCACCTGCTGCACGAGGGCGCCCGACGCCCGCGCTTCGTGCTGGCCGGGAGCCACCAGCGCCTGCTGCACGGCTCCTGCCGCCGCCCCCACCACGACGGCCCCGATGCCCTGGTGCGCGCCGACGGCTGGCTGGCCGAGCGCCGCGACGACGCCGAGGCCTGGCCGGCCTGGCTGCTGATGACCGGCGATCAGATCTACGCCGACGACGTGGCCGGCCCCACCCTGGTGGCGATCCACGAGCTGATCCGCCGCCTGGGCCTGTTCGACGAGCCGCTCGAGGGCGCCACCGTGGCCGACAGCCAGGGCCTCTACGCCGCCGAATCGACCTACTATCGCCGCGAGGAACTGCTGCCCGACGTGGAGAGCAACGCCAACCTGCGCGAGCGCGTCTTCGCCGGCGCCCGCAAGCCGGTGTTCACCTCGGCCCACGCCCGCAACCACCTGATGACCTTCGCCGAGATCATGGCCATGTACCTGCTGGTATGGTCGCCGGTGCCCTGGCGGCTGGTGACGGTCTACAAGCCCGAACTCGGCGCGGACGACGCCGCGGCCTTCGACGACGAGGCCGCGATCCTCGAGCGCTTCGTCGCGGGCCTGCCCGCCGCCGCCCGGCTGCTGGCCCATGTGCCGTCGCTGATGATCTTCGACGACCACGACGTCACCGACGACTGGAACCTGACCGCCGACTGGGAGGCCTGCGCCTACGGCCATCCCTTCTCGCGGCGCATCCTCGGCAACGCCCTGCTGGGCTACCTGCTGTGTCAGGGCTGGGGCAACGACCCCGACCGGCTGGCCGAACCGCTGGACGAGGCGGCGGCCCTGCTGGACACCGCCCGGGAAAGCGACGGCTGGCTGCCCGCCGAGGCCCACGACGCCTGCCTGCACCGCCTGCAGCGCTTCGAGGGCTGGGAGTTCCAGGTCCCGGGCACGCCACGGCTGGTGGTGCTCGACACCCGCACCCGCCGCTGGCGCAGCGAACGCAGCCCGCGCCGGCCCTCGGGGCTGATGGACTGGGAGGCGCTGTCGGACTTCCAGCAGCAGCTGCTCGACGCGTCCTCGGCGATCATCGTCTCGCCGGCGCCGATGTTCGGCGTCAAGCTGATCGAGGGCATCCAGAAGCTGTTCACCCTGGCCGGCAAGCCGCTGCTGGTGGACGCCGAGAACTGGATGGCCCACCGCGGCGCGGCCAGCGTGATGCTCAACATCTTCCGCCACTCGCGCACCCCGGGGCACTACGTCATCCTCTCCGGCGACGTGCACTACTCCTTCGCCTACGACATCCGCATCCGCCACCGGCGCGGCGGCCCGCGGCTGTGGCAGATCACCTCCAGCGGCCTCAAGAACGCCTTCCCCGACACCCTGCTCGACGCCTTCGACCGCGCCAACCGCTGGCTCTACGCGCCGCGCTCGCCGCTCAACTGGTTCACCCAGCGCCGGCCGATGCGCATCCGCCCCCGCGACCCCGACCGCGCCAAGGCCGGGGAGCGGCTGTGGAACGGCGCCGGCATCGGCCTGGTGGAGCTCGACGACCAGGGCCGCCCCAGCGAGATCCGCCAGCTCGACGCCCGCGGGTTCGATGTGCGGTTCCCGCCGCCTCCTGCCGAGAAGGACCAGGCAGAGAAGGACTAGACCGAGAGCGCGCGCCGTGCTGCCCCGCGGCGCCGCACCAGGGCATCCACCGCGGCCATCACGATCATCGAGGCACCGACCAGCGGGAAGATCACCCCGCCGATGGCCAGCAGCGCCAGCACTCCGCGCAGCCGGCGCGGATCGGACGGCGCCGGCGGCACGCCGAGCTTCCCGGTCGGGCGGCGCTTCCACCACATCGCCGCCGCGGAGACGCACAGCAGCACGATGCCGGCGCAGGCCAGGGCCAGGATCAGCTTGTTGGCCAGCCCGTACTGCTGGCCCATGTGCACGTTGATGCCCCACTCCAGGCCGCGCCCCAGCGGGCCGTAGTCGGCGTAGCGCATGTCGAGCAGCGTCTCGCCGCGGTACTGGTCGAGGTGCACGACGCGCTGTCGGCTCAGGTCGTCCGGATAGGCGGAACCGGTGTAGACGCCCGCAGGCCCGCTCGGCAGGTTGACCGCATAACCCGGCGCCAGCCCCATGTCATCGAAGATCGCCACCGCCCGGTCGAGGCCGATGGGCGCCGCCGCGCCGGCATCCGTCATGGCCTCGGAAGTCGGCAGCCGGGCCTGCTCCAGCGACCAGGTGGTGGTCTCGCGCTCGGCCAGGCGTTCGTCGGACATCGGCACGTTGACCCGCACGCCGTCCGGGTAGCCGAAGTTGTGGCCGTTGGCCAGTTCGTTGACCTTGCTGCCCCACACCGTCGACCAGGGCATGCCGGTCACGGCCAGGAACAGGATGAAGCCACCGACGAAGAGCCCGGTCACCGCGTGCAGGTCGCGCCAGAACACCCGCTTGCCGGGCCGGGCGCGCACTGACACCACGCCGCCGCGCCGGCCCCGCGGCCACCACAGATAGATGCCGGTCAGCACCAGCAGGATGGTCCAGCCGCCGACGATCTCGATCAGCATGCTGGCCCCACTGCCGAACAGGCTGAGGCTGTGCAGGTGGCGGACCCACCACATCACGGTGCCGCGGTAGGGCATCTGGCCGGTCACCTCGCCGTCATGGGGATCGACGAACACCGCCACCCGGCTGCCGTCCGGGCGGGTCACGTCGACCTCGGCGGCCCGGGTCTCGCTGGCCGGCGGCACGTAGCGGAACGCCTCGCCGTCGACCGCGGCCAGTGCCGCGTCGCGCTGGGCGCTGGGGGCGACCGTGGCCGTCTGGCGGGCCTCGACCGTCATCAGGTCGGCGTGCCACCAGCGATCGATGTCGTCGTGGAAGAGATAAAGGGCACCGGTGATCGCCAGGGAGATCAGAAACGGGAGGACGATCAGGCCGGCATAGAAGTGCCAGCGCCAGACGGCGCGATAGAGGTCCTGCGCCCTGTGGCGCATGGCAGGACGGCTTGCGGAAGGGTGGCTCATGGAAGTCTCGCTCGAAGAGTCATGACGACGCACGCCCTCGCCGCGCGTCCTGTCGACGTCGGCGAACGAAGGCGATGCGATTCACATCGGGGGATCACGAGCGATATCGGGGTGGCGCACGGGTCGGCGCCTGAGGAAAGACCGCGGGCCCGCCATGGGCCGCGCGGGTCGCCACCACCGGGGCGGTGATGGCATGGGAGGGCAAGGGAACGACGCCCGGAAGCAGCGCCGATAGCACCGGCATCCGCTGGAACAGCGAGCAGTAGCCGCAGGCCTCGTGCCGGTGCGGCTCCGCCTCGTCCGCCACCGACGGCGCGACCTGGCCCATCGCCTCGTGATGCGCCATGCCGTGATGGCCTGAACCATGCTGGACCCGCTCCGCGGCGCTGAACTGGCCGATCAGCGGCCCGGCCACCACCAGCCACATCGCCAGCAGCGCGAGGCGCGCGACCGATCGGCGATAGCGGCGAGTGACGAGCGTTCGGATCATGGGCGGGCCCGGCCGGAACAAAGGCCCTCATGATAGCCCGGATGGCCGGGGACGACAGCCACCGCGACAGGGTGCCGCGGCCGTTCTGTCGTGACACATGCGATACCGCTCATCGCCCGGCCTCGTCGCGCCCGCGCCGCCACCGCGCAGCGACGGGGGACACGAGCCCCATCAGCGCCCAGGCGTAGAACGCCGCCACCAGGTCATCGAGCACGATGCCGATTCCCCCGGGCATCGCCTCCACCTGGCTCACCGGCGGCGGCTTAGTGGCATCGAACAGTCGGAAGGCCACGAAGGTACCTGCCAGGGTCAGCGGATGGCGAGGCGCGGCCTGCCCGAGCATCGCCACCGGGAAGGCGACGATCTCGTCGAGCACGATACGCCCGTCGTCCTTGCCGCCCAGGGTGTCGGAGGCCAGCTGGCACAGCGGCATCGCCGCCACCAGCAGCGCGGCAGCCAGCCCCAGCCGCCAGCGACGCGAGCGGCCCAGCAGCCACCAGGCCAGCGGCAGCGCCAGCAGCGAGCCGACGGTGCCCGAGGCCCAGGGCGACAGGCCGAGACCGAAGCCGGTGGCCGGCCACATCCATAGCGCTTCCATCGCTCCTCCTCGGTGGCGGCCGCGGAATCAGCCGCGCAGCACGTAGCGCAGGATCTCCACCACCTCGGCCGGGGTGCTCGCCCAGGCCATGGCGGCGGCGTCGACTTCCTTGAGCGGGTGAACGATGTCATCGCCGTGCAGGGTCACGTAGGGCTTGCCCAGGGCGGCGCAGTAGCCGGCGTCGAAGGCCGCGTTCCACTGCTTGTACTTGTCGCCGAAGCGCACCACCACCAGATCGCTCTGCTCGATCAGCGTCTTGGTGCGGATGGCGTTGACCTTGGACGACTTGTGGTCGCGCCAGAAGCCCTCGCTCTGCGGGCCGAGGTGATCGCCGGCGGCATCGCTGGCGTCGTGGTCGGTGACCGGCGCGGTGAAGGCCACATCCAGGCCCGCGGCCTCGGCGCCGCGGCGGATCTCCTCGCGCCAGTCGGTGTGGATCTCGCCGGACAGGTAAACGGTGAAGCTCATGATGTCAGTTCTCCTCATGGGCCGGCTCACGGCCGGTCTTGTCGGTCGGATCGTCAATCCTACGTCATCGCGCTTTGTGCACAAGGTTACGGTGAAATGAATACATGTCGAGGGCTTCGACAAGCCGCGCCTCGCCGCGCATCATGGGACGCCCACGATGGCAACGAAGGACGAGACAGTCCCCCATGGCGCTCGACACCACCGCACTCAACCGGCGCATGACCCACTTCGACGACCACGACGACCTGTGGCTGTTCGGCTACGGCTCGCTGATCTGGAAGGCCGACTTCCCCTACCTGGAGCGCCGGCCGGCGCGCATCCATGGCTGGGTGCGTCGCTTCTGGCAGGGCTCCCACGACCATCGCGGCACGCCCGAGGCCCCGGGTCGAGTGGCGACCCTGATCGCCGAGGAAGGTGCCACCTGTCTGGGGATGGCCTACCGCATCACGCCGGAGACCCTGCGCCCGCTCGACGTGCGCGAGAAGAACGGCTACCTGCGCGAGCTCACCCCGCTACACTTCGAGGACGGCACCACCGCCATGGGGCTGACCTACCTGGCCACCGCCGACAACGCCGCCTTCCTGGGCGCGGCGCCGCTCGACGACATGGCCCGCCAGATCGCCGGGGCCGAGGGCCCGAGCGGCCCCAATCGCGACTACCTGCTGCACCTGGAGACGGCACTGGCCGAGCTCGGCGTGACCGAGACCCACGTCAGCGAGCTGGCACGGCGGGTCCGACTGGCAGGCGAGCCCGATCTCTGCGACACCGGCCGTCCCGAGGACGACACTTTGCGTGTACAATGACACCCTGATCGCACGGCAGCCATCGTCCTTCCGGCCAACTCGCCCGGGGACGCCAGGCTGGTGGACTCCACGAGCACGAACACGGGAAGAGTGATGAGCGACAAGATCCAGGTGGCGGCCCCGCTGGTCATCCTGCACGGCGACGAGATGGCCCAGGTGGCCTTCGAGAAGATCATCGATACCTTCGTGACCCGACCGCTGGACATCGAGCTGGTCGAGATCGACCTGACCGCCGAGAACCGGCTGGTCACCAACGGCCAGGCGGTTCTTGACGCCATCGATGCGCTCAACCGCCACCAGGTCGGGATCAAGAACGCCGGCATGACGGTCAATCGCGAGCAGCGCGACGCCCTGCTCGCCCAGCATCCCGAGCTCGACGCCGCCACCCTGCACCCGCTGGCCACCAAGTCGCCCAACGGCGCCATCCGCAAGGGCATCGGCGGCAACATCACCCGCGAGGACATCGAGTTTCGCAACCTCAAGGTCGAGCGCCCGGCCTGGGTCGGCCGCGACATCGAGGTCGAGACCATGGAACACGGCGGCATCAAGGACAGCTACAATGCCCTGTCCGGCGCCACCGGCGTGGTCAAGCTGCTGTTCGTGGGCGAAAGCGGCGACCCGGTCGAACTGCACCGCCGCGAGGTTCACAAGGGCGACCCCTGGCTGCTGGCCACCAACGACCTCGAGGACGTCAAGGCCTGGGCCCACCGTTTCTTCCGGCGCGCCCTCGACGAGAAGCGCGACATCTACCTGGGCCTCAAGGACACCGTGATCGCCGGCTACGACGGCGTGATGCGCGCCGCCATCGAGGCGATCTACCGCGAACACTACCAGGCCGAGGCCGAATCGCTGGGGCTCGCCTACCACTACGAGCTGATCGACGCCCAGGCCGCGCGCCTGGTCGCCAACCCGCCCGAACGCGCGCTGTGGGGCGTGCCGGACAACAACACCGGCCGCAAGCTCTACAAGCTGGTCGAGCAGCTCAAGCGACACGGCATTCCCGACCGCAAGGCCCAGGTGTCGATCTCGCGCATGAGCGCCGGTGGCGGCGACCAATACGGCAGCTTCAACCTGCCCGCCGAGGAGGACGGCATCCTCAAGGTGGTGGTCGACGGCGAGGAGAAGCACGCCCGCCGCGTCAACAAGGGCGACCCCATCCTGCTGATGTCCAACGACCGCGAGGCGATCAAGGACTGGGTGCTGCAGGTGTTCCGCGACGCCTCGCGCAAGGACAAGGAGGTCTACTTCGGCCTCAAGCGCGAGTACATGGACTACGACGAGGTGTTCAGCGACGTCATCACCGAGGCTCGCCGCGAGCTGGCCCACAATGACACCCCGCCGCCGTCGTTCATGATCATGCGGCCCTCCAGCCAGCTGAACAAGATGATCACCGACCCGCCCCGCAACGCCCTCTACCCGGCGCAGAACCTGGACGGCGACATCTTCTCCGACATCTCCGCCGCCCTCGGTGGCAGCCTGGCCACCGCCAGCTCCATCATCGAGAGCAAGAACGGCACCATGCTGTTCGAGGCGCCCCACGGCACCGCCCACGACCTCTACCTGAAATACCTGGAGAGCGACGGCCAGGAGGCGCACTTCAACTCCTCCGCGCTGATCTATGCCGTGGGCAACGCCCTGGAGACCCTGGCCGAGCGCGAGGGCAACGCGGCGCTCACCGACTACGCCACGCGCCTCAAGGCGGCACTGATCGACACCATCGGCGACGGCATCGTCACCGGCGACCTCAAGGGCAAGACCACCGAGCCGGACAAGGAAACCGTGGTCGATATGCACGGCTTCCTCGACGCCGTGGAGGCGCGCCTGACCGCGTGATCGCCCCTTCCTCCCTCATGCTGCACTTACCTGCCCCGGCGGCGTCATGCTGACGCTGCCGATCTACGTGGCGGCCGCCCTGGCCGAGATCGCCGGCTGCTTCAGCGTCTGGGCCTGGTGGCGCCAGGGCGCCTCGGCGCTGTGGCTGCTGCCGGGTCTGGCCAGCCTGGTCCTGTTCGCCTGGCTGCTCAGCCTGAGCGACGCCGACTACGCCGGGCGGGCCTATGCCGCCTACGGTGGCGTCTATATCGTCGCCTCGCTCGCCTGGCTGTGGGCGGTGGAGCATCGCCTGCCCGATCGCTGGGACCTGCTCGGCGCCGCGCTGTGCCTGGCCGGCGCCGGCATCATCCTGCTGGCCCCGCGGGGCGGCTGAGCCGTTACGACGCACCTGACATCCTCGGCGCGACAGCCACCGATAATTGACTTAAAATCCGTCTGTTCACACCGCCCCCGATGAGCCGCCGCTCGATCCGAGACCGGCCCCGGGAGGAGCGCGACAAGACCCTGCGTCCTGCGACGCCGTGAGCTTTTTCCTACGCGACGATGCGACATCACGAACGGCCAACACCGCCCCAGGCCTGCATTCGCCGCCGTGGAAAGTGCGTAACGTCATGACCATGACGGACAGCGCCAAGGGAAGTCACGCCGCATGAACGATCCGATCTTCACCACCGCGAATACACTTATGGATGCACCGCCACACAGCAAGATCCTCTACTCTCCCGGCCCCCACGACACCCGCATCCTGCTGTGCGAGTGCAGTAACCAGGAAGTGATACGTGGCGAAGCGGTCTGGAAACGGTTCCAGCCGGATTTCGAGCAGGACACCTGCCGCTGCCTCGACTGCGAGGCCACGTCCCCCCTGAGCTACCACGACAATCCCCGCCGGCATTTTCGGACGCTCTGAGTCCCGCTCACTCACCGGCAAGCCCAGTCCATTTCTCTGCCATCTACTGCCATTTCATCCTTTCTTGCTGACCTCAAGAGAAACTAAGGTCGTAACCCCCATCGCTTCGCCGCGATGGTAGAATGCGCGCGCTTGCCCGGAGACCCCGGGCAGGGCGTCGCCAGGCCCTCCCATCCAGCGCCTCGACCGCCGCCATATCCCCGCGGCGCGATCTCCATGGTGTGACGGCGAGCCGGACGCACGACACGTTCATGCACCCCGTGATTCCATAAGAGACACCCATGATCGCTACCCTCAACACCCTGGGCCGCCCGCTGCTGCGGCTGGGGCTGATCCCCCAGATCGCGCTGGGCATCGTCGCCGGCGTCCTGTTCGCCACCCTCGCCCCCGATGCCGCCCAATCGGCCGCCCTGCTCGGCCAGGTCTTCGTCTCCGCGCTGAAGGCGGTGGCGCCGGTGCTGGTCTTCGTGCTGGTGGCGGCGGCGATCGCCAACCACCGCCAGGGCCAGCCCACCCACATCCGCTCGGTGCTGGTGCTCTATCTCGTCGGCACCCTGGTGGCGGCGCTGGTGGCCGTGGCGGCGAGCTTCGCCTTCCCCACCAGCCTGGAGCTGAGCACACCGGCGGCCAGCGGCACGCCCCCCGGCAGCGTCAGCGAGATCCTGCGCAACCTGTTGCTCAACGCCGTGGCCAATCCTGTCGAGGCGCTGATGGAGGCCAACTTCATCGCCATCCTGGCCTGGGCCGTGGGCCTCGGGCTGCTGCTGCGCCGCGCCGCCGACACCACCCGCACGGCGCTCAAGGACCTGTCCGACGCCGTCTCCGGCATCGTCCAGCTGGTGATCCGCTTCGCCCCGCTGGGCATCTTCGGCCTGGTCGCCAACACCCTGGCCGAGTCCGGCCTCGACGCCCTGCTCGACTACGGCCGCCTGCTGCTGGTGATCGTCGGCTGCATGGCGTTCGTGGCGCTGGTCACCAACCCGCTGATCGTGTTCCTGAAGACCGGCCGCAACCCCTACCCGCTGGTGTTCACCTGCCTGCGCGGCAGCGCCATCACCGCCTTCTTCACTCGCAGCTCGGCGGCCAACATTCCGGTCAACCTGGAGCTGTGCAAGCGTCTGAAGCTGCACGCCGACACCTACTCGATCTCGATCCCGCTGGGCGCGACGATCAACATGTGCGGCGCCGCCATCACCATCACCGTGATCACCCTGGCCGCCGCCAACACCCTGGGCATCCAGGTCGACTTCGTCACCGCCCTGCTGCTGTGCATCGTCTCGGCGCTGGCCGCCTGCGGCGTGTCCGGCGTGGCCGGCGGCTCGCTGCTGCTGATCCCGATGGCCGCCAGCCTGTTCGGCATCTCCGCCGACGTGGCCATGCAGGTGGTGGCGATCGGCTTCGTGATCAGCGTGGTACAGGACTCCACCGAGACCGCGCTGAACTCCTCCACCGACGTGCTGTTCACCGCCGCGGCCTGCCGCGCCGACGGCAGGACCGACGAGGCCTGAATCTCGTCTGCCCGGCCGCTGCGGCGGCCGGGTTCCTTTTTTCTTTATCCCCTTTCCTCTTCCCCTCTTCTCCTCCACTCACCGCAGCGTCTCTCGACGTCGTCTACTCACCTTCGCTTCCTAGCGTCACCGTGGGCCCTCACGGCGTTCCCGGGCGCGTCGTTCCCGGCCTCTTTCCTCGCGTCTCTCCCGCCGGCTCAAGTGGCCGCCTTGAACAGTCGCTATTGACAGTCACCCGTTCCTTTTATAGAACGTTCTTTTTATCGAACGATTCGTGGACGCTACCTCACGCCGGGAGACCCCATGGACCACCTCGCCCTCGGCACCCTGGGCCAGCACCTTCAGCGCCTGCGCCAGGAGCGTGGACTGTCGCTGTCGCAGCTGGCCGCCGCCGCCGGCATCGCCAAGTCGAACCTGTCGCGCCTCGAGCAGGGCAACGGAAACCCCACGCTGGACACCATCTGGCGCCTGGCGGTGCAGCTGAACGTGCCCTTCGGCACCCTGGTGGCGCCGATCACCGTGCCCCTCGGCGAGGACGGCGTGCAGGTGCGGCTGATCGACCAGGGCCAGGGGAGCCGCCAGGTCGACGCCTACTGGATGCGCTGCGCGCCCCATACCGATCGCCATGCCGAGGGTCACACCCCGGGCGCCACGGAATCGCTCACCGTGCTGAGTGGCGAGCTCGACGCCGGCCCCGAGGACGACCTGCGCACGCTGCACGCCGGCGACACTCTCGCCTTCAGCGCCGACCGCCCCCATCGCTATCGCACCGGCGAGCAGTGGGCGACGCTGATCCTGACCATCGTCTACGCCGAGAGGGAGACGTCATGATCGATCAAGCGACCTCGGCGCCCTCTCGCCCATGGCTGTCCGGCGTGCGCGAGGCCTTCCCGCTGCTGGGCGGCTACGTACCGGTGGCGATCTCCTTCGGCCTGATCGCCGTGCAGGCGGGCTTCACGCCCTGGGAGGCGACGCTGATCTCGACGCTGGTCTATGCCGGCGCCTCGCAGTTCCTGTTCGTCGGCATGATCGCCGGGGGCGCGCCGCTGTGGTTGGCGGTGGCCATGACGCTGCTGATCAACGTGCGGCACGCGGTCTACGGCCCCAACCTGGCCCCCTGGATGGACCGCAGCCGCTGGTGGCCCGTGCTGATGCACGGCCTGACCGATCAGGTCTTCGCCCTGGCCCAGCACCGCTTCCCGCAGCTGCCGGAAGCGCAGCGCCTCGGCTGGTTCACCGGCGCCGCGCTGCTGGCCTGGGCCAGCTGGATCCTCGGCACCGTGCTCGGCGCCCTGGCCGGCGACTGGCTGATGGCGCGCTGGCCGCTGCTGGGCGGGATCCTGCCCTTCGCCCTGCCGGCGCTGTTCCTGGTGCTGGTGGCGCCGCGCTTCACCTCGAAGCGCTGGAGCCTGGCGCTGGCCATCAGCATCGGCGTGGCGATGCTCTGCAGCCTGGTCGGCTACACCAACATCGGTATTCCCGTCGCCGCCGGCTGCGGCGCCCTGTGCTTCACCCTGGTCCGCTTCACGCCGCACAAGGAGGCGCCCCATGAGTAGCGCCCTCTGGCTGGCCCTGCTGGCCTCGGCCCTCGGCACCCTGCTGATTCGCCTGCTGCCGCTGCTGTGGATGCAGCGCCGTCTCCGGCGACTCGACGGCGAGGACGGCGTCGAGGCCATGCCCCAGTGGCTCGCGCTGCTGGGCCCGATGATGGTCGCCGCCGTGCTCGGCGTGTCGCTGGTGCCCCATCGCCTCGACGCCATCGGCTGGCTGGCCTCGCTGATCGGCGTGCTGGCGACCCTGGGCGTGTGGTATCGGCTGCGCTCGCTGGGCTGGCCAGTGGTCGCCGGCGTCACCGCCTACGGCCTGGTAGAAGTCCTGGCCACCCTCGCCTGACGCCCGGGCGCAGCGTGGAAAGGCGCCATCTTGACCGCCACGACGTCGAGGCGGCAGTCTGCCTTGGCAAGACGCCCCTCGCCGACATCAAACAGGGAATGTGGAATGTCCAGTGATCGCCTGCACGACCTGCTCCAGCGCGTGACGCAGCGCGACCGACAGGCCTTCGCCGAACTCTATGACGCCACCTCGGCGAAACTCTACGGCACCGTGCTGCGTATCCTGAAAGAGCGCGGCCGCACGGACGACGTCATGCAGGAGGTCTACGTCACCATCTGGCAGAAGGCCGAGCAGTTCGACGCCGGCCGGGCCTCGGCGATCGCCTGGATGGCGAGCATCGCCCGGCACGCCGCCATCGACGAGCTGCGCCGACGGCCCCGGGCACCCCATGAGTCGGACGACGCCCTGGATCAGACGCCCTCCGACGCCCCCGGCGCCCGGGAGCACGCGGAGCGCGACGAGAACGCCCGCCGCCTGCATGCCTGCCTGGCCGAGCTGGAGGGCAGCCGCCGTGACATGGTGCGTCTGGCCTATCTGGATGGCTGGTCCCGGGCCGACCTGGCCGCCCACTTCGAGCAGCCGGTGAACACCGTCAAGACCTGGCTCCATCGAGCCCTCAAGCAACTCAAGGGGTGTCTGGCGTCATGACAGACCGCGACGACATCGACATGCTGGCCGCCGAGTTCGTGCTCGGCACCCTGGACGCCGAAGAGCGCGCCAAGGTGGCGAGGCGCCGCCAGGCCGAGCCCCAGCTGGACGCCCGCATCCTCGAGTGGGAGGCCCGCCTCGCGCCCCTCGGCGACGAGATCGCCGCGGTGTCACCGGGGCCGGACCTGCTGGCGAGGATCGAGCGGCGCATCGAGGCGCTGGAAGCCACCCCGGGCACCGGCGAGCATGAGGGCAAGGTCTCCCAGCTCGATGCCCTGCGCCGCCGGCTGCGCTTCTGGCGCTGGAGCACCGGGCTCGCCTCCGCTGCGGCGCTGGTGCTGGCCGCGGTGCTGATCGCGCCCCTCGATCGGGGGCCGAGCGACTCGCCCTTCGTGGCGGTGTTCCAGCAGGACGACCAGCAACCCGCCTTCATGCTCTCCGTGGACCTCGACAGCCGCCGCCTGAACGTGCGGCCGGTCACGGCCGAGCCGCTGCCGGACCGCGCCTATCAGCTGTGGATCAAGGACGCCTCGCTGGGGCCGAACCCGCGCTCGGTGGGCGTGCTCAACGACGACCTGAGCCTGCCGACCGATGCCCTGAGCGACTTCTCTCCCGACCTGCTCAAGCGCGCCACCTTCGGCATCAGCATCGAGCCGCCCGGCGGCTCGCCCACCGGCCAGCCGACCGGCCCGGCGATCCACGGCTACCTCTACCCCACCGGTCGGGACGCCTCGTCGCAGCGGCTGTGATTTTTTTCGTGCCGGGGTGAAACCGCCGTCGCGCTTCTCTCGTAACTTCGAGCACGCCCATCCCAATCCCTTTGCTTCGATGGGGCGTGCTCGGAACTCAAGGAGAGAATGATGATGACCAAGTTCATGGCAAGCGCATTCGTATCCGCCGCTCTGCTCACCGGCGCTTCCCTGGCCCAGGCAGAAATGCACGGCGACATGCATCCGGAAGTCTGGGCCGATGACCAGTCCGTCGCCGGCGGCACGGTCACCGCGGAAAAGGTCATGGCGGGCAGCAACGGCTGGCTGGTGGTGCACCGCACCGATGACAGCATGGCACCGGGCCCCGTGGTCGGTCACGCCCCGCTCAAGGAAGGCGAGAACATGGACGTCACCGCGATCCTCACCGAGGATGTCAGCGTCGGCGACCAGCTGATGCTGATGGTCCACGGCGAGGAAGGCGGCATGGAGACCGGCATCTTCGAATACACCCTCGGCGCCTCGGAAGACGGCCCGATCAAGATCGACGGCAACCTGGTGACGGCCACCATCACCGCACAGTAAGCCGCTCGAAAAGACCGCCGGAAAACGGCGAAGGGGCCCCGAGGGGCCCCTTTTTTCGTCAGTGTGGCCGCGGCGCCTGGCCCGCTCCGCCGGCCTCGCGCCCGCGCCACAGGCCGGAGAGCGAGACCGCCAGGATCGACATCAGCACCAGCGCCAGCGATGGCACCAGCACCGCCCAAGGTGCGCGCTCCAGGTAGGGCATGCTGTCGGCGAGCAACAGCCCCCATTCCGGCGCCGGCGGCCGCGGGCCGAGCCCCAGGAAGCCGAGGGCGGCCAGCGCCAGCGCGGTACCCGGCAGGCGCAGCATGGCGTGGCGGAACACCGGCCCGACCAGCGCGGGCAGCACGTAGCGCGACAGCAGCCGCCAGCGCCCGACGCCGAGCACCGGGGTAACGCGGACGTGGGGCTGGGCAAGGGTCTCGCTGACCAGCGCCGAGGTATGCGCGGCCAGCGGCGCCCAGCTCACGGCCGTCACCGCGATCACCGCGCCGGCGGCGCTCGGCCCCATCAGGCCGGCCACGATCAGCCCGGCGATCACCGGCGGCGTGGCGTTGGTGACCTCGATGGGCCCGGCCGCCAGCCGCGGCATCAGCCCGATCGCGAGCCCCAGCACGAAGGTGACCAGCACCGTGGCCAGCGCCATGCCCATGGTCGAGAGCGCGCCGTGGCTGACTCGGGCGAGGATGTCGCGACCGATGCCGTCGGCCCCCAGCGGCAGCCCCGGACCCGGCGGCTGCAGGCGCAGGTAGGCCGAGGTCATCGGGTCGCGAGACAGCCCAGCCAGCACGATCGTAAGCAGCAGCGCGCCCGCCACCGCCGGCACGAGCCAGCGCCAGCGGCCGGCACCGACGACCGGGGCCGCCATCGGCACCGCGCCCGCCCGCATCGCCCGGCCCAGCAGCAGCGAGCGGCCGAGGTTGGCGAGCCCGCCCAGCACCACCGCGATGGCCAGCAGGATCAGGATGCCGGTCTGCAGCGCCGGCAGGTCCTGGGCGGAGGCCGCACCCAGCGTGGCCCGGCCGAGGCCGGGAATCGAGAACACCTGCTCGACGGCGATCGCCCCGCCGGTCAGGCCCACCACCACCAGCCCGACCTGGGGCATCAGGCTCGGCAGGGTGCGCTTGAGCGCGGCCAGCGCCAGGCGCCACCGCGTAAAGCCCGCCATGTGCCAGGTCGCGACCCAGCGCTCGGCGAAGGCCGAGGTCAGTCCATCACTGAACAGCCGCCCCAGCAGGCCGCCGGCCGGCAGCCCCAGCGACAGCGCCGGCAGCACCAGGTGGCGCCACTCGCCCCAGCCATACGGCGGCAGCCAGCGCAGCCAGGCCGCGAACACCACCAGCAGCAGCGCCGCGAGCAGGAACTCCGGCAGCGCGGTGATGGCCGCGGCCATCGCTCCCGAAGTCGGCGCCGGACGACCGTCGAGGCCGCGACGCAGGGCCGGCAGGCAGATCAGCAGCGCGGTGGAAAGCGCCACGACCAGCGCCGCCGCCATCAGCGTCAGCGAGACGCCCGTCGCTTCGAGCAGGCCCGGCAGCACCGGGGTACCGGAGATCCAGGAGGTACCGGCGTCGCCGTGCAGCAGGCCGGTGAACCAGTGCTGCAGCTTCTCGAGCGGCCCCATGGCCAGGCCCAGCTGTTCGCGGATGGCGGCGAGCGCTTCCGGGGTCGGGTTCTGATCGCCGGCCCGGGCGCGCAGGATGCTGAGCGCCGGGTCGCGCCCCGAGAGCCACGGCAGCAGGCCCACCAGCACCACCACGCCGCCGAGGGTGAGCAGCCGCGACAGGGTCGGCAGCAGCGCCCCCCACTCTATCGACAAACCCCGCGACAGGCCCCGCACCGAGCGCCGCGCCGGCATGCTCGCGACCTTACTCGGCGCCATCGTCGATGAACCGGGTGTGCTCGTTGATCAGCTCGCGCTCGCGCGGGTCGCGCACGGCGCCGGCGACGTGCGTGGCCTCGCCCTGGATGACGCGCTCGTGGAGCATCGGCACCGCGGCGTCGGTGGCGAGGATCGCCGCCTCGGCGTCGATGATCGCCTGACGGCGCTCCGGCCCCGGTTCCAGATCGGCGGCCTTCTCCAGCGCCGCGTCGACCTCGGCATCGCACAGCTGGGCGATGTTGAAGGAGCCCTCGCAGGCGAAGTCGCTGAACATGTAGGCCACCGGATCGCCGGAATCGAGCATGGTCGCCCGGGACAGGATGAAGGCATCGAACTCGCCGGCCAGCATGTCCGACTCGATGTGCGCGTACTGGCGCACCTCCTGCTGGACGTCGAAGCCCGCGGCCTCGAGCTGCTGCTCCAGCAGCACCGCGACCTCGGGCAGCTCGGCCCGGTCGGTGAAGGTGCCCAGCGTGATGGCGACACCGTTCGGGTCCGCGGCCTCGGGCCGCCCTTCCACCGGCGTGCGCAGCCCGTCGGCCCACTGCAGCGCCGGCCCCAGCAGGCCGTTGGCGATGTCGGCACGGCCCTCGTAGACGGTGCGCACGATGGCCTCGCGGTCGACCGCCTCGCGTGCCGCCGCGCGCAGTGCCGGCTCCGCCAGCGGCCCGGACGCGGTGTTGAGGTAGAGCGTGTTGGTGCGCGGCATCGGCACCTCGTGGATCAGCTCGGGATCGATCAGCGCGACCTGGGAGACCGGCACCGCCTCGACCACGTCGGCCTCGCCGGTGCGCAGCGCCGCGCCCCGGGCCGTGCCGTCCGGCACGTAATCGGCGTCGATGCCGGCAAGCTCGGCGCGCTCGCCCCAGTAATCGTCATAGCGGTCGAGCCGCGCGCTCTGGGTGCCGTTGATCTCCTCGAGCACGAAGGGCCCGGTGCCGGCCTCGATCGGATTGACGGTGCCGTTGTCGCGATAGGCCCGCTCAGCCAGGATCGCCAGCTGCGGGCTGGACAGCCGATTGGGCACCAGCGGGTCGGCCTCGGCGGTGCGCACGATCACCGCCTGGTCGCCGTCGGCCTCGATCGTCATGTCCACGCCGTCGAGGATGCGCGGCTTGGGCGCGGCGTTCGTGGCGGCGGTCAGCGAGGCCACCACGCGCTCGGCGGTCAGCGGCGTGCCGTCGTGGAAGGTCACGTCATCGCGGATCGTGAAGCGCCAGCTGTGTGGATCGAGCCGCTCCCACTCGGTGGCCAGGAAGGGCTCGGGGCTGCCGTCGTCATCGAGGCGGATCAGCGTCTCGGCGGTGCTCCAGCGCGACAGCTTGAAGGCGTCGTCGGTCAGCGGGTTCAGCCCCGAGCGCGGCGGCTGCAGCATGGCGACCTTGATGCGCCGATCGCCGGCATCGGCGGTCTCGACGGCGCTCTCACTGGCGCGCTCATCATTGGTCGATTCCTCCTGCTGGCAGCCGGCCAGCAGGGCCAGCGAGAGAAATGCGAACGGAAGCGGCAGGGCGTGGCGAAGGGTCAAGGGACGAAGGCTCAAGGGGCAAGCTCCTGGGAATGATGGGCCGGCGTGGCGGCGGAAAGAGAACTCGGAGGTAAAGAAGTGAGAGGAAGATCCTGGCCCGGCAGCATCGCCGCCGCTCGGATCAGCGCCGCCGTACGCTCGTGCGCCGGCGCGCGGAACAGCGCCTCGGTGGGGCGATCCTCGATGATCGCGCCATCGTCCAGCACCAGGGTGCGCTGGCACAGCCGGCAGACCACCGAGAGGTCATGGGAGATCAGCAGCAGGCCGATGCCGGCGTCGTGGTGCAGCGTCTTCAGCACCCGGGTCACCTGGGCCTGGAGCGGCAGGTCGAGGCCGCTGAGTGGCTCATCGGCCAGCAGCAGCCGCGGGCGCACGGCCATGGCGCGGGCGATGGCCACCCGCTGGGCCTGGCCGCCGGAGAGCTCGGCCGGGCGGCGCATCAGATAACCGCCGTCCAGGCCGACCTGCTCGAGCGCCTCGCCCACCCGGGCCTCGTGCGGGCCCTCGATGCCCAGCCGCACCAGCGGCTCGCGGACCAGCTCGCCGACGCGCATGCGCGGGTCCAGCGAGGCCGCCGGATCCTGAGGGATGTATTGCACCGCGCGACGGTACCAGCGCAGCGAGCGCGCGGAGCCCGGGGCGATGCGCCGCCCCTGGCAGACGATCTCGCCGCCGTCGGCCCGGGTCAGGCCGAGCATCAGGTTCAGCAGCGTCGACTTGCCGGCGCCGGATACCCCGGCCAGGCCGATCAGCTCGCCGGGGTGCAGGCGAAAGTCGATGTCGCGCAGGGTGTGGCGCCACTGCCGCCCGCCCCACCAGCGGCGGGGCCCGGGCATTCGCTTGCTGACCCCGGAGATCCGCAGCAGCGAGCCGTCGTCGTTGAGTTCGGGCATCGTCGTCATAGGGTTATCCCACGGCCCGCAGCCGCGGCTCTTCCATCTGACGCTGGGGCTCGGCCGACGCCGGGAGGAACTCGCGGTTGCCCAGCGCCGCGACCAGCTCGCGGGAGAAGCGATGCTGCGGCGCGGCAATGATGTCGGCCAACGGCCCCTGCTCCACCAGCCGGCCGCCGTCGAGGACCAGTGCGCGTTCGCACAGCCGCGAGGCGGCGGCCATGTCGTGGGAGATGAACAGCAGCGCGGGGGTGTCGGCAGTGCCCGTGGTCTCGCGCAGCAGCGACAGCACCTCGGCCTGGGTCAGCACGTCGAGCGCCGTGGTGGGCTCGTCGGCGACGATCAACGACGGCCGGCAGGCCAGCGCCAGCGCCAGACAGACCCGCTGGCGCTGCCCCCCGGAGAGTTCCGCCGGCGAGCGCCGCACGACCCGCTCGGGCTCGGCGATCATCATCCGCCCCAGCAGCGCGACGACCGCTCGCTGCGCCTCACGGCGCGAGAGCCCGTGGAAGCGCAGGAAGGGCTCGCGCAGCTGAGCGCCCACGCTGACCAGCGGGTTGAGCGCGGCCTGGGTGTTCTGGAACACCATGCCGGCGCGGGCCAGCGCCGGCCGCCGGGTCGCGCGCAGCCCGCCGACCTCGAGGCCGTTGAGGCGGATGGTACCGTCGATGCGGGCCGCGGGCGGCGTCAGGCCGAGGATGGCCCCGGCGGTGAGCGACTTGCCGGAGCCCGACGGGCCGATCAGGCAGACCCGCTCGCCCGCCTCGACGTCGAACGACAGGCCCTCCACCACCGGCCGCTGGCCGAGCCGGATGCGCAGGTCGTCCACCCTGAGGACGGGGTCGTATGCCGGTGATGTCACGTCATGCTCCTGTCTCGCCATTCGCGAAAGGCGGAAGGTTATAACATAACGTCTTTGGTGAAAACCATCAGCGAGCTCGCATGACGCGCACCTTCATCGCGATGCCGCAACGCCGGCAGTCGCGTCGGCAGAACATGCCTTGCAGCGCTCGATGATGCTCAGAGCGTGAGCGAGACGGTCACGGTCTCCGCGTCGTCGTCGCGGGCCTCGGTGGTGAAGCCCAGCTCCTCGGCCATCTTCCGCATGGCGTGATTGACGCGCAGGATGTCGGCGAAGACCTCGCGCACGCCCATCTCGCGGGCGTAGTCGAGCACGCGCTGCATCAGCCGGTAGCCGAGCCCGGTGCCCTTCATGTCGCTGCGCACCATGATCGCGAACTCGGCGCGCTCCTTGTCCGGGTCGGCGGACAGCCGCACCACCCCGGCGATCTCCGCGCCGTCCGGCGGCAGCGCGACGAAGGCCATCTCGCGGTCGTAGTCGATCTGCGTCAGCCGCGCGGCGAAGGCGTGATCGAAGCGGCGGATGGCGGCGAAGAAGCGCAGCCGCACGTCGTCCGCCGAGGAATGGCGCAGCATCTCGACCAGCGCGGCCTCGTCCTCGGGCCGGATGGGGCGCAGCCGGTAGCGCGTGCCGCTTCGGGTCTCGATCAGCTCCTCGAGCTGCTGGGGATAGGGGCGGATCGCCATCGGCGGGCGCGCCTCGCCGGCCAGACGGATCACGATGCGCGCGTCCAGCGCCATCACCCCGTCGGCGTCGGCCAGCAGCGGGTTGATGTCGAGCTCGGCCACGCTCGCCAGGTCGCCGACCAGCTGGGAGAGCTTCACCAGCGCCAGCGTCAGCGCCTCGAGGTCCACCGCCGGCCGGTCGCGATAGCCGTGCAGCAGCCGCGAGACCCGGGTCGACTCGATCATGTCGCGGGCCAGCAGCGGGTTGAGCGGCGGCAGGCCGATCACCCGGTCGCCGATCACCTCCACCGCCGTGCCGCCCTGGCCGAACATCAGGATCGGCCCGAACACCGGGTCCTCGGCGATGCCGAGGATCAGCTCGTGGGCGCCGGGGCGGCGGATCATCGGCTGCACATTGAAGCCGTCCAGCCGCGCCTCCGGCGCCTTGTCGCGGATCGCCGCCAGCATGTCCTCGGCGGCCTGGGTCACCGCCTCCGGCGAGGCCAGGTTCAGCTGCACGCCGCCCATGTCGGACTTGTGCGAGATGTCCCGCGAGACGATCTTCAACGCCGCCGGCAGGCCCAGCGCCCGAGCCGCCTCGCCGGCCTCCTCGGGCGTTTCCACCCGGCGCGCGGGCACGGTGGGAATGCCGTAGGCCGCGAGCACCTCCGCCGCCTCGGGCTCGGTGAGCACCCGGCGGCCCTCGGTGCGCACGGCCTCGATGACCGCCTCGGCCCGGGCGCGGTCGATACTCACGCGCTCGGTGATCGCCGGCGGCGTGGCCATCAGCGCCTGCTGGCTGCGCCAGTACTGATGCAGGTGCCAGAAGGCGCGAATGGCCTGCTCCGGCGTCTCATAGGTGGGAATCCGGTGCTCGGCGAACAGCCGCCGGGCCGCCGTCGGCGAGGCGTCGCCCAGCCAGCAGGTCAGGATCGGCGAATGGCGCGGGCCGAGCGACTCGACCACCGCCCGCGCCGCCTCCATGCGGTCGGCCACCGCCGTGGGGCAGTTGATCACCAGCAGCGCGTTGGCATCGCCGGCATCGTGCAGCGCCTCCAGGGCCTTGGCGTACCGCTCGCCCGGGGCGTCGCCGAGAA
This sequence comes from Halomonas sp. SL1, assembly GCF_003030865.2. Lineage (NCBI taxonomy): Bacteria > Pseudomonadati > Pseudomonadota > Gammaproteobacteria > Oceanospirillales > Halomonadaceae > Halomonas > Halomonas sp. SL1. The sequence goes on from NZ_PYUQ02000011.1 coordinate 151,585, forward strand.
TGTCGAGCGGATTGCCCCGCGACCAGGCCTGGGGCAGCACCTCGTCCAGCCGTGCCATCGCCGGCTCGGAGAGCTCGGCCAGCTGGCCGTTCAGGCCCTCCAGCGCGTCCGCCGCCAGCACGCCGATGCCGCCGCCGTTGGTGAGAATGACCAGCCGGTCGCCCTTGATGCGGATGCCGGTAGCCAGCGTGCCCGCGGCCTGGAACAGCTCGTCGAGGGAGTCGACCCGCAGCATGCCCGCGCGACGGAAGGCCGCATCGTAGACGGCATCGGAGCCGGCCAGCGCGCCGGTGTGCGACAGCGCCGCCTTGGCGCCGGCGGCACTGCGCCCCGCCTTGACCACCACCACCGGCTTGTTGCGCGAGGCGGTGCGCGCCGCCGACAGGAACTTGCGCACGTCGGTGATCGCCTCGACGTAGAACAGGATGGCCCGCGTCTTCGGGTCGAGGGCCAGGTAGTCGAGCATGTCGCCGAAGTCGACGTCGCTCATCGCGCCCAGCGAGACCACGTGGGAGAAGCCGATGTCGCGGGTCTTGGCCCAGTCGAGAATCGCGGTGGCCACCGCGCCGGACTGGGTGACGAAGGCCAGCTCCCCCGGCGGCGGCGTGAGGTGGGCGAAGCTGGCGTTGATGCCGCGATGCGGCACCAGGATGCCCAGGCAGTTGGGCCCGACGATGCGCATCAGATATGGCCTGGCGGCATCCAGCACCGCCTGCTCCAGCGCCTGACCCTCGGCGTGGCCGCCCTCGCCGAAGCCCGCCGTGATCACCACCGCCGCACGGCAGCCGCGCTCGCCCAGTTCATGCACCAGCCCCGGCACGCTCTTCGGCGGCGTGGCGATGATGGCCAGGTCCGGCGCCAGCGGCAGCTCGGCGACGCTGTGGTAGTTGAGGCTCGAGCGAATCGCCCGCTCGTGCGGGTTAACTGTGAGGATCGGCCCCTCGAAGCCCGACGAGTAGAGATTCTGAGCCAGCACCGCACCCACGGACCCCGGCCGGTTGCTGGCCCCGATCAGGGCGATGGAAGACGGGTGGAACAGCGCATCCAGGTTGCGAATCGACATCGATATCTCCGCTCGGTCGGCGATGGGCCCGGGCGCGGGATGCACGCCACGGAACGCGCCCGCCGGGCGGCGGGCCATCCCCGAGTATAGGAAGCGCCGACGACGGCGAGGTGACGGAAGTCAAGCGGAGGGCGTAGCGGTGAGACGCCACGATAACAACGAGAGACTTCTTGAAGCACCGGAGTCATGCACCCGAGGACTTCGAGGATGGTGGGCCCAGCTGGACTCGAACCAGCGACCAAGGGATTATGAGTTCGCTTGCAAGTCAATAAGTTACTGACACACAAGGAAAAGCAACCGTAATCGAGCGAAAGGTACAGTTCTTTGTAATCAGTAGGTTAGCGAAAGTTGAGGATAACACAGGAAGCTGGTGTGTGTACCACGAGTGTACTGCTGGATGGACGAAACAATGAATAAAAAGTTAACAGCGTGATGTTGTATAAAGAATAAGACTGGGAGGGAGCACCCCTCCCAGCACTCCCAATCACTGATTGTGATATGATGGCATTCGCTTGGTAGTCAACAAATTTCGCCCCAGCGTTAGTTATATATTCATATCTTCCTATCGGTACCAATGAAGCGGGATTAGTGCCTCATCCCCTCGCCACTTATTATCAACTACAGCATCTTGAAACCACTTCGCATCAATATCGGCATGGTCTGTAATAATAACTTGGAGGCCGGGCGATAGTTCACCCACAGTCTTGAAGATCCACTCGAACATTTTTCTTACGGCCTCACGATCTTCATCTTTTTCTATTTCATCAAGACTACCAGTTACTGATTTTTCTGAAGGGAAATATACCTGTGTTGGCTGATCAAAAAAAAATAAACCTCCCAACTGGCCTATTTTGCTCTATAAACCACTTAGCTAGAGCAAGATACGCAACCAAATGATAGCCAATCCAATTCTCGCCGCTTCCCATACGATTTAGAGGTGTTCGCCCCATAGGAGTTTCTGCAACCACAGTGAGCGCCGATGCATCCAACCTGATAGGATACTCACTATGCTCAAGCCCTAGTTCTCTCGCCCACCTTGTCATATCTTCACTTACACAGCTTAGCTGTGAGTCTAATCTTTCTTTAAGAAGGGCAGGGTCAAGCTTTTCTTCAAGGGAAGAAATTTCACCGGTGAGTGTTTCAAGATGAGATTTAAGAGACGGCAAATCCTCTTCACCGAAGTCCACACTTTCAACATACAAGGATATACGTCCAGCTACACGGGAACGCCTTTCTTCTAAGGTCGCCTTCTCTAAAGCATCTGCTTCTTGCTGCCGCATTGACTCAAGAGCCCCTCTATGCCTCTTTATCTCTTGAGCAAGCTGTGCATCCCTTTCCCGCAAACTACTGATATAGGAGACAAGCCTAGGGCGGTTACGATTCACACCCTCTAGCTTGTCACTGAGACTATTAATTGACTTATAAATAATAGATTCAACTGAATCTTCTTCACCAATCTCGCCATCTGATGCAACAAGACGTGACTTAGAATTTTTGTATAAACCAATGGACTTTAACCTAAGATATTGCTCTTGTATCGCCCCCTCAAAGCCACTCATAGTCGAAGAATAATGTTCAGCATCTTTAAGCTTTGCACGAACTACCTTTTTCTCCTCGGCTAACTTTTTATACTTTAACTCGACATCCAAATAACCACCATCTCCTATTTCTTGTTCTTCTATTACTTTTTGTCTCCCATAAGCAATATCTTTTAACGCGTCAATCACTTGGTCATCACCAGCCACTACATTAGTTGTAGCCAACCCAATGTTAGCTGCTTCTGCAAGGAGAGCATAACCTCTCTGCAAGCCATCTCCTCTTAGGCTCTCAACTTCCTTAATACGTTTAAGTAGCCTCGTACGTTCACGCTTTAAGCTCCTAAGGTTATCCAACTCTGCTAGCCTGTCATCCTCAGCTGCTCCCATAAAATAGGGAAGCGTATCTTTAATAGCCTGTGGGATATGTGGCTCAGCTTGACGATGAAAAAGTGTTCGTTTATTGGCTATCTCATCCTGACTCTGGAAGAGATAAAAACGAGAATGCTTAAAACCTATATGAATATTGTTACGAGTCTGATTTTCAGGAACTTCAGTGACATTCTCAGCTATTCCAACCTTGCTCGTCAAAAATTTCACTACGGCATCAACATTGGTTGAACTTTCAAGCTCACCAAAGCTTGGAATGCTCACTTCTTTCGCGACTAACAAGTGGCATGACGTGCTTGACTTTTGCCCTTCGAGAGGTGCTGAACGTGCAATAAATACTTGAGAATCTGGAAACTGTAGCTTTACAGCGTACCAAGACACTGTCTCAGTGATACGCCCTTTCGCAACATTACATTCACTGGACCCAAGACAATATTCGACTATGTCTATTAGTGAAGATTTACCCTTTTTAGAGGCACCTGTTATGATATTAACCTTGTGCGGATTTAGTATGACATCACGGCGCTCATGGTTTTTTCCGTAAAGCGATATGGCTTTTATTTGCATACTCATGGCTTAACACCGAATTGGGCATATATTGTTTCAGCTGATTGTGCGTGAGCAAACCACTTTCCTAGAAATCGAGAAGCTTTTAAAGCACTTTTCATGTCATGACTTTGGTTAAAAAGTCTGGGATTAACTGGTAAAGACTCCTCTCCCAAAAGGAAGCTTCCAGAGCTAGAAAGTCGTATCAAGTCATACGAAAGCAAGAATTCGAAAGCAGATCTAACTATAGGTATATAGGACTCAGCCTGCAGAGAAAAGGTAGCTAGAAGTCCTTCATTACTCGCAACCCAAGATGAAATTGGAGTTCTATAAGTACTTGGCAACATGCTATTAATAGAAACATTGAGAGACATAGGTATCAATATAAACGGAAGTGCGCAATGCATACCAGAACCATCAACTGAACAAAATTCCCTAACACCATGATATAAATTAAACCCAGTGAAAGCAGGATTAAACAATGAAAATTCTTCTTCAGAAAACAGCTCTTCATTGTGCATCATGCAACTCCCTCACTCTTGCCTGACCCACAATAACTTTGATAATCCGGGTGCCACCCTATTGCCAAGTCATCAGCCAAAGTATTGTAACTACCCCTGGCAACATAAGGCTCAGAAAATTCAGACCGAATAGGAATCACCGCCTCCAACTGACATTTTGAATACAGCTTTGCACCAAAATTCACCATTTGTTGTTCTTGAGAAAAATCATACTCCATCTCTAACAAACCATAATAGTTCTCCCACTCATCCTTCAGCCTATCTAGATATTTCTTTATCTCTCCGGGGCGTAAAAGATTATCTTTAGACCAGCGTGACCTTTGCTCATAAGCACGATAGAAGTTTATAACAGCAGTCGTCAAAACTCTGTTGCTAGCCCCAATCAAGCGCAACTGCTCTAAGAACCTCCTTGCATCTCTATCAAGATCTATATTAGTAGGAATAGCATCACTAAAGTCTGCCGGCAAATTGCTTGGCAAGAACTGATTTCTTAAATCGTCCATTACATCTAAAACTTCGCTCAAACAAATCACATCTTCATCACTTGAGCAAAATATATCGATAATACGCGAAAACCATTTTCCCTCAAGCCGCGTCAGAAACGGGTCGACATAGTCAGCAAAGACTGCTGACCTTAATTTTTTAAGCAGAAGATGCCTAATATCCACTATGTTTGGCGAAGAACCAATGATATAAATCGAACTGACTAGCTTGTTTTGCTGCCATGGCTCAAGAGAACAAAAAGCCTCATAAGCTTTTTTATTTGTTTCGCTTTTTGTTTCCTGAGAAATACTCCTCATTCTTTCTAGAGCCAAGCCTGGGTTGCGCTTATCTTTATCACAGCTCAAAAACTCTGCAATGGTAGATTCTGCAGCCACTTCTGTTGTTACAAGAGAAAACACTGCGCTCTCTAATTCATTTGAGCTCGCTACAAACTCAGACCATACTCTGACTGTCTTCCAGATATCTTGACTACGGTCTGTTATATTCCCCGCTTTCGTATGATGCTTCATCTGAAGCAGTTCAGATGACGTGCCCGACTCTTCAAACGCGACATCATCAAGCTTTTCTATGGAAATGAAACAGTTGTCCGGATCATCAACATCATCAATTTTTTTTAAAGCCAACAACAAAGCATATCTAACTTGATAAAGATATCCGACAAAAGAAGATGTTGCATCGAAGCTCGTAAAATCACTCACCATTCACCCCTGTCAAGTTTTATGTGCCTGATAACAAGCCTTTACTCGACCTTAAATCAGCGACTCATTAACTTGGCTTTTCATTTCGTCCTTATCACTATGCAAAGGCTTAAGGATCAAAAGTGCAAATCCTCAGCCTCCAGCAGCGGCATGCTGAGCTTCTCGTGGTCGCTCACCTCGGCGCCCTAGAAGTCGTTGAGCCAGTCGATAGTCCCGGCCAAGCGCTGCTTCTCAGGGTCGTGAGGCTTGCCGGAGCCCACCTCGCTGACCGGGGTGAGGCCGTAGTAGCCTTCATCCTCTCTTGGCGCATACGATTCTCATTTCGCTTGGTGGGATGATAGTGAGTGAAATCAAACTCGCTGACCTCCTCCCCCGTATATTCGCAGCCGCCGGCTATGCCGACCTCCCAGCCATAGGCCGTTATGGCCTCGATGATGTCCCGCTGGAACTGAGCTTCCCTGCTGTTCGCCATGTGTCATCCCCTGCGCGTGTCGTAATTATGCGTAACAGCCTAGCGTTTAAACGATATAAGGAGAAGTCGACTTAGGCCGTTAAACTGCCAGGGCATGCCGCATCATCGGCGAAGCCCGCCCAAGGCCTGCTCCAATAGCTCTAGTGACTGACGGTGCTTGTCAGCCCCCATCCTCTGGATATTGGCTAGCTTCCAGCGCACGGCAGGCAGCCGATCCACGCCCGCCAGCGGAAGCAGCGTCCAGTCAGGCGCCCCCTGCTTGAAGGACAGAAGAAAGCGAACATCCTCGTCCGTCATCAGTTGCCCCAGCCGCGATAGCAGCTCATCGCGGACGCTCTCCAGCTCCTGCAATGGAAGGTCAACCCTGGCCATCCCGACAAACTCCTGTCGGTAGACATCATCCAACGCTTTCAGCCGTGGGTTGATCACTTCGTTCAAGGGCCTCGGGTGCCCCAGCAGATAGACCAGGAAGCCTTCGAATACGCTTCGATCCAGGCTGCCCTGGTTCAACAGCAGCTTCACATCGAAAAGATCCCGGGGGTGCTGGCGATCCAGCGCGGCGCAGATCTTGCCGCCATACAGGTCCGGCAGTGACACCACCTGCACCGCAGCAAAGCCGTACTCGTCCTCCACGGCTTCAACGACATCGCGCTCCTGGGGCGGGTGCAGAGTGCCACGCAGCACCGGCGACACCTCTACCTTCACCTGGCTACGCCCTCGGCGCACCAGGATCCTGAGCTCGTCTCGGCGATTATCCTGAAGCTCGGCCCGCACACCTGGCAGTCGGGCGCTGAAAGTTTCTGCCAGTCGCTGCAGCGCCTCGCGACAGCGTCGCAGTGCCTCGTCACGGGGCTCCAGTGGCAAGTAGGCCAGGTCGATGTCGACCGATAGGCGAGGTAATGGCTGCACGAAAAGGTTGATGGCCGTGCCTCCCTTGAGGGCGAAGCACGGCTCTTCATTGAGAAATGGCAGCAGCGAGACCAACAGACTGACCTGTTCGTGGTAGCGAACTTCAATCGGCATGCAGGAACGCCTCCGGCACCGTCACGTGATATTCCCTATCCAGCTTGCCGCCTTGGCAGAGCTGCCGCTTGCCTTTGCCGAGATTCAGTCGGCGTGGTTCCAGGCGAGCGTACCAGGCATGCCCGGCGTGGCGAGCCAGCACCAGGAAGGCCCGCTTGGTTCTCACCGAACGGCATCCCTCCAGCAATGCCTGCAGCCGGCGCGGACGCAGCGTATTGAGCCCGCCGAAGGTGTCGACCAGCTCACTGCTGAACAGCAGCTCATTCGGCGTCGCGGCGATCCACTCCAGGACCGCTCGTTCGGGGGTCGATACCTGCAAGCTGAAGGCCCTGCCATCCGGCGCGTAGTCCGTGAAGCTGCCGGGAAGCTGCACCGACAGGCCCTTTTCGGAGTGAAGCATCATCCGCCCTGCCCACTCGGCATCACTCAACCAACGGGGCAGCCGAACGGCTTCCTTGCGATACAGGTGCGTCGTGCGCTCCCCCATGTGCAGGTAGTGGGAAAAGCCATGCAGTGCGAGGGCAGTCTGGCCACCCGGCCAAAGCGGTGGTAAGCCCGTGTCGTCGCTCGCCTGCAAGGCGAAAACAGCGCTCTCCCAGGTAAGAGGCTCCCCCGCTTGGCAGTAGGCGCCGTGCCCCACGCGTTGCAGCCAGCCACTGCTGGCCAGCTTACGCGCCTGATCCGAGTTGACGCCGTGTGACGCCAGCCAGGCGGTCGTCACCACGGCGCCATACGGGATCTTGTGCAGCAGCTGGTTTATTTTCACGTAAAAAAGCGGCCTTAAATTCCGTCTTCAGAGTGAAGAATAAACCAAGCTGGTTTATCTTCAAGCACAGAAACGCCATTAAAGGCCGCTTTTTGCGAAGAATTTAAACCTAAGCCGAGTCTCCGGCCCTGCTTGAGCCGAATTCAGCGGGAGGAAGCTTGAGGGACGAAGCCAGGCTGAGAAGGCCGCTGCAGGGGGACAAAGTGGCCACACATCACGTCAATCCTGATAGTGCGTGTATTTTTTCGCACTTCCCTTCACTTGGTCGGCGGGATATTTTTCCGCATTCTTCTCCATCTTCGCCCGGCATGCCGCTTCGATATCCACGTCCAGCTTGCCCGCCAGCCGGATAAGATAAAGCTGAACATCGGCAATCTCATCGCGCACGGCGGCCAATTGCTGCTCATCCAGCTCCCTGGACTGCACCTCGGTCAGCCACTGGAAACATTCCTGCAGCTCAGCTGCCTCCACCGTCAGCGCCATGGCCAGGTTCTTAGGCGAGTGGAACTGATCCCAGTCACGCTCGGTGGCGAACTGGTCCATGGCGTCGCGGAGCTGCTTGAACGGGTCTGACATCTAGGGCTCACCTGGTTCTGCGGTATCGGATAGCGGTGAGCATGCCTGCTCTGCCGCTCGCTATCCAGCCAGCATCGGCATAGGCGACCATCCGGCCGCCCACTCGCTCACAGCACGGAGAGGAATTCCCCGATGACCTTCAGGTCCTCAAGCTCGTCCTCGAGCACGATGTCCTTGTAGCCGAAGGCATTGGTCTGGGGCTTCAGCACGATGCGCTGGTTCACGAACTCGCCGTACTCCTCGATCTTCTCGCTCTGGTACAGCTTGATCGTGAAGCTGCCGCCGTGGTCCGGGTCCTCGATGGCGCGATGCTGCACCACGACGACCTTGCCCTGCCGCGTGCCGCCTGGGTTGGCACGAAACAGACACCAAGCGCCATTGGGAATGCGCCGGTTCATCGACTCACCCACCACCCGGCTGACGAACAGATCGGGGCTTGCCCGCATGAAGTCCGGCAGCTCGACCCAGTGCTCGGCGTCGGCGATCTGCATCTCGCTGAATTCGCCGGCGGCGATGCTCAGGTCGTACACGGGCACATGGCGCTCGAACGGCGCGGCCTGATCACGCGTCACGATGGGAAGGTGCAAGCCATCCAGTGTCTCGGCCTCTTCAGCCAGATCGGTATGCTCGGTGGCTGCCTGCGAACGAGCGAAGGCCGCGAAGTACTCGCGGGTCTCGGGGTCCGTGGCATAGACGTAACAGCCCTTCTGGCCCCGCGTCATCAGCGTGCGATAGGTGTTCTTGATGATCTGGTCCGCCAGGGCACGGGCATGCTCGGGCTGCTCTTTGAGCATCTTCTTGTAGCCATGCACCGAACGGTCCTGCCCTGCCCGCTTGGCCGCGTCTGTCACCACGCGACCGTCACGAATCACGAAGTCGTCGCCGATGATGACGCCGACGTAGTCGAACTCGAGCCCCTGGCAGGTGTGGATGCAGCCGACCTGCTCTGCTGATCCATCGGCGATCGCCCACAGCATGCCGTCGTCATCGAGGTTCCACTGGGCCGCGAAGCCATGTTCGGGAAACACGATGTCCATGGCGTGCTTGTCCTTCTTGCTCGCCCAGGGCCAGCAGTAGCCCGCCACCATCCGTGCCTTGTTGGCCTTTCGGTTCTTTTCGAGAATCGCCCGGCGCATGGCACTCGGGTCATCGAACACCTGGAAGTCGTAGTCGATGTCCTCCAGGTCGGTGTTGGCCGTGGTGCGAATCTGAAGGGCGTGATCGAGCCAGGCCAGATAGCCATCCGAGCCGTTGCAGCGAAACTGCGACGCCAGCTCGAGCTCGTGGACATCGGCGCCGCACTCGGCCGCACGCCGCCGGATCTCCTCGACCGTTCCGACGTCCTTCAGCGTCACGCGCTGCGCTTCATCGATGAAGAAAATCGAGAAGCGTGACGCAGCGATCACCTCCTTGATCTGGCTCTCGCCCAGGTTCTGATACATGCCGGACTTCTCGTTCAGGCGGTGCGCCTCATCGACGATCAGCGCATGGAAGGTATCCGGCTCTGCGTTGACGTAGCTGCCCGAGCCCTTGAACAGGTTGTCGATGTGGTTCTTCTTGCGCGTCCCGGTCAGCTTCTTCTTGAAGACCTCACGCGGGGCCGAGTTGCGCGACACGTACTGCGTCATCATCTCACGCTTCGTCAGCTCCACCAGCAGGTTGATGGCCACCACCGACTTGCCGGTGCCCGGGCCGCCCTTGACGATCAGGCACTGCTTGTTGCCGCTGCCTGCGCGGTGCGCAAGATCGATGGCGGTTTCATAGACCAGCTTCTGGTCGTCGATCATCAGGAACTCGGCGTTGCCCTGCATCATCGAGGACAGGGCATCTGCCAGGTTCTTGCTCGGCTTGATCACACCGTGCTCGATGCGATACATGATGTCGTTGCTGTCGCCGTACTTGATGTGCTGGCTCAGAAACTCCGAGAGCTTCAAGGCATCCTGCGAGATGAAGACCGGGGCACGGCGCGTGTGGTGCTCGTAGAAGGGATCATTGATGGCGTTCCCCTGCTTCATGTTGTGCAGGTAGGCACAGGGCACCAGGCGGATCGACTCGGAGCGTACTGTCTCGTTGTAGTCCTCGATCAGCGCGCCATAGGACCACGCCTGATACGACGGATGGTTGGTCTCGCGTACGCCGCCGCCCAGCTGGGTGCGCACGATGGCATCCTTTTTCGTCACCTCGACGGACTGCCACTGTTTCAGTTCCACGATGACCGCCGCATCGTCCCGCTGGTGGTTCTTGCCGGTCAGGATGAAGTCCACGCGGCGATTGGTCAGCGGAATGTTGTACTCGATGGCCACCCCCGCCGAGGCGGGAATCGCCTCGTCCAGCAGCGCGCTCATCATGAAGCGCAGGGAATGTTCCCAGGAGGTCACTTCACTGGGCGGGGAGTTGCGATTCAGCTTGCGCGCCACCTCGTTCTCGATGGCATCACTGATGACGTTGGCTCGCACATCGTCGATGAACTGCTGCTTGGTGGCGTTGTAGACCAGCATTGATGAAAAAGTCCCTTTTAAACCCACAGGCGCCAGAAGAAGGCGCTCGCCTCGCTCATTCCGGGAAGCGAAGACGGAGCATGGCAATATCGATTGAGCATGCGATACGGCCAAGCGCATGACAACGGTGATCCCGACGATCAGGAAATCCTGCGCGACGGTTCATCGACGTCGGAGCTTGCGGACCAATGTCATCGGCATGCTGCCATCCCGCTTGAACGCGGGCTCAGGGGAAACCTGTAAAGAACGGGCGTGTTGCTAGGTGAGTCATCAGCGACCCGTCACGGACGCGAGAAGTCACTGGCTTGGTGCCAGGCTGACGAAGTGCGACAGACGTATGGAGGACGAGCGTATAGAGGATAGAAGGGCGGGAAAGGTGCGCTGAATGCTGAATCATAGAAGAGGATGGTGGGCCCACCCGGACTTGAACCGAGAACCAAAGGATTATGAGTCCTCTGCTCTAACCAATTGAGCTATAGGCCCTTACAGCGGCTGCGTATGATAGCGAAAGCCGCCGGCCGAGGCCAGCGGCATCGCCGCTCCCCCCCTCACCTCTTGCCCCTTCCCTCGCTAACTCCCTGACAGACCGCGCTCTTCACGCAGCAAGCGGTGCTCCTGCTGCCCCCAGACGGCGCCACTCCCTCGGCGCAGCGTGACGGCGTCCCCCCGGTCGTCAGAAATAATGTCGTCGTCGCGGTTCAGTTCCGCGCCTCGCCTGCGTCAGCCCTCCTGCACACGCCAATAATGATAAAGATTTTTATTCGCAAGGGAGCATCGTCTCGTGCTCGCGAGGCATCAGGCGCCGGGCCATGTGGGCCCGGCCAGGCAGACAGAACGAGGTGCCCATGACATCACGGATAGAAGCGCCCGGGCCGCGGCTCGGTACCGAGCCCGCCCCGCTGGAATCCCATCAGCTGTTCAACGCCCGGCACGCCGAGGCCTACTGGCAGCAGGCGACCCGCTGCATCGACCTGGTGCGGCGCAAGGTCGCCGAGGTCGAGCGGCCCTTCACCGGCGCGCGCCCCGAGGAGCTGCGCGGCCGCTTCGAGGCCATCGATCTCGACGCGCCGCTCGGCGAGCTGCGCCCGGCCCTGGAGGAGCTGGAGCACGTCTACCTGGACGACGCCGTCTACTTCCATCATCCGCGCTACGTGGCCCACCTGAACTGCCCGGTGGTGCTGCCGGGCGTGCTAGCCGAGGCGATCCTGGCGCCGATCAACTCCTCGCTGGACACCTGGGACCAGAGCGCCGGCGGCACCTTCATCGAGCAGTCGCTGATCGACTGGACGGCGGAGCGCATAGGCCTCGGCGAGGACGCCGACGGCGTGTTCACCAGCGGCGGCACCCAGTCGAACCTGATGGCGCTGATGATCGCCCGCGACCATCACGGCGCGCACCAGGACCGCCCCGGCGGCAACAAGCAGCAGGGCCTGCCGGCGGACCATCAGCGGCTGCGCATCCTCGGCTCGGAGCTAGGCCACTTCAGCCTGCAGAAGTCGGCGGCGATCCTCGGGCTCGGCTACCAGGCGGTGATGCCGGTGGCCACCGACGCGGACTACCGCATGGACCCGCAGGCGCTCAAGGCGCGCCTCGAGGAGTGCATCGCCCTGGACCTGATCCCGATCGCAGTGGTGGCCACCGCCGGCACCACCGACTTCGGCAGCATCGACCCGCTCGAGGAGATCGCCGCGCTGTGCCGCGATCACGGCATCTGGCTGCACGTCGACGCCGCCTACGGCGGGGGCCTTCTGTGCTCGCGCCGCGAGCGCCACCGCCTGGCCGGCATCGAGCACGCCGACTCGGTCACCGTCGACTACCACAAGACCTTCTTCCAGCCGGTGAGCTGCAGCGCCTTCCTGGTGCGCCGCGGCAGCGACCTGCGCCACGTCACCCATCACGCCGACTACCTGAACCCCGAGTGCCAGGCGCTGGCCGGCACCCCGGACCAGGTCAACAAGAGCCTGCAGACCACCAAGCGCTTCGACGCCCTCAAGCTGTGGATGACGCTGCGCATCATGGGCGCCGACGCCCTGGGCGAGATGCTCGAGCGGGTCATGGACCTGGCCGGCGAGGCCCACGCGCGGCTGTCCGCCCGGCCGGACATCGAGGTGCTGCTCGAGCCGCCGCTCAGCACCCTGGTGTTCCGCTACCGGCCCGAGGACATCGACCTGGACGACGCGTCGCTGGACGCCCTCAACGCCCACGTGCGTACCGCGCTGTCGCGCCACGGCGAGGCGGTAATCGCCGCCACCCGGGTCCAGGGCCGTCGCTACCTGAAGTTCACCCTGCTCAACCCGGAGACCCGCGTCGACGACCTCACCGCCATCGTCGAGCGCATCGTCGCCCACGGCCGTGCCTGGTGCGACGGCGCCGCCACCTCCCCGGCGCATGCCGCCGCCTCCTGACACTCGCGAGATTGCCCCATGACCCAGCACGTTCACGACTTCATCGCCATCGGCCTCGGGCCCTTCAACCTGGGGCTGGCCTGCCTGACCGATCCCATCGAGGAGCTCGACGGCCTGTTCCTCGAACGCCGCGACGGCTTCGACTGGCACCCCGGCATGCTGCTGGAGGACGCCACCCTGCAGACGCCCTTCCTCGCCGACCTGGTGACCATGGCCGACCCCACCAGCCGCTTCAGCGTGCTCAACTACCTGAAGCAGCAGGGCCGGCTGTACAACTTCTACATCCGCGAGAGCTTCTTCCTGCTGCGCAACGAGTACAACCGCTACTGCCAGTGGGCGGTGGCACAGCTCGACAGCGTGCGCTTCTCCACCGAGGTGGAGCGGGTGGAGTTCGAGGACGCCAGCGGCCTCTACCGTGTGAGCTGCCGCGACACCGGGAGCGGCGAGGCCCGCGAGTACCTGGCCCGCCACCTGGTGCTCGGCACCGGCACCACGCCCTGGCTGCCCGAGGGCTGCCGCGACGTCGAACCGCGCCCGGTGCACTCCGGCGAGTACCTCGCGCACAAGGCCGAGCTGCAGCGCCAGCAGGCGATTACCGTGGTCGGCAGCGGCCAGAGCGCGGCCGAGATCTACCGCGACCTGCTCGCCGACATCGACCGCTTCGGCTACCGGCTCGACTGGATCACCCGCTCGCCGCGCTTCTTCCCGCTGGAATACACCAAGCTGACCCTGGAGATGACCTCGCCGGACTACATCGACTACTTCCACGGCCTGCCGGAAGAGACGCGCAACGTGCTGACGCAGGAGCAGAAGGGCCTCTACAAGGGCATCAACGAGGACCTGATCAACGACATCTACGACCTGCGCTACGCCAAGGAGCTGATCGGCGAGGTGCGCTCGGAACTGTTCACCAACGCCCGCCTCGAGACCTGCCGTTTCGATGCCGAGCGCGGCGAGTACGACCTGACCCTGTGGCACACCGAGCAGCAGCGCCACTATCGCCATCGCACCCAGGCGCTGGTCATGGCCACCGGCTACCGCTACCACATGCCGGACTTCCTGGCACCGATCGCCTCGCGCATCGCCTTCGACGAGGCCGGGCGCTTCGCGGTGGGCCGCTTCTACGACATCGACGACGGCAAGGGCCAGCTGTTCGTGCAGAACGCCGAGCTGCACACCCACAGCCTGGCGGCGCCGGACCTGGGCATGGGCCCCTATCGCAACGCCTGCCTGATCCGCGCCATGACCGGGAAAGAGATCTACCCGGTGGAGCGACGCATCGCCTATCAGCGCTTCGGCGCGCCCGACGAGGCGGTCTTCGAACCCGAGCGCACGGAGCCGGCATGACCCCGACGCCCTGGCTGGTGGCGGTGACCGCGGTGGCGGTGATCAGCGATGCCATGCTGCTGCCCTTCTACCCGCAGTTCTTCGCCGCGCGCTTCGGCGTGACGGACCCGTCCCACGTCGGCGCCTACCTGGCGATGGGCTGCCTGGTGGTGCTGGTGGCACTGCCCGGCTGGGCGCGCCTGGCGCGCCGGGTCGGCACCCTGCCGCTGCTGCTGGTCACCCAGCTGGTGGCGGGCGGGCTCAGCCTCTCCTGCGCCGTGGTCACCTCGCTGCCGTGGTTCTGGGGCCTGTCGCTGGCGATGCTGGTGGCCAAGGCCAGCTACCTGCTGGTCTACCCCTACCTGATGCACTTCGAGCCACAGGATCGCCACGCGACCCTGATCGGCACCCTCTCGGTGGTGGTGCACGCCGGCGGCATCCTCGGCGCCATGGTCGGCGGCCTGGTGCTGGAGCACTGGGCCGCGGCCCAGGTGTTTCGCGTGATGGCGCTGGGCGACGCCCTGCAGGTCGCGGTCTGCGCCTGGCTGATCCGCCGCGGCCGCGCGCCTCACTCTACACCCCATGAGGCCCCCACCACCGAGCGGGCGCCGGCCTCCAGCGCCGCTATCCTGCGCCTGGGCCTGGTGATGCTGCTGTTCTACTTCAGCGCCTATCTGGCACGGCCGTTCTTCGCCCGCTACTGGGAGCTGGCCTCCGGGCTGCCCGGCGAGGTGCTGGCGGGCGCGGTGTTCGCCATTCCCGGCGCCGTGGCGGTGGCCCTGCTGGCGCTCGACCTGCTCGCGCGCCGCCCCGCCGGCCAGGCCATCCTGCTGCCGCTGGCCATCGGCCTCGTCGGCCTGCTGCTGCAGGCCAGCGGCGAGGTCGCCGCCATCCTGGCCGGCCGGGTGCTGTTCGGCTGGGCGCTGTTCCGCGTCACCGTGCGCCTGGAGCTGCGCCTGTTCCGGCTCAGCACGCCCGACCGCTACGCCAGCGACTTCAGCAAGGTCCACGTCTTCCAGGGCCTCGGCGTGCTCGTCGCCTCCTGGGGCGCCGGCCGCCTGGTCGAGGCCTTCGGGCTGACCGCCCCCTTCCTCGTCGCTGCGACCGGCCTGGCGCTGTGCGCCCTGGCCTACCGGCGGCTGCTGGCCGGCGCCGAAACGCGCCCGGCCGCACCTTCCGATTCCGTTTCTGCAAGGACCTGATCCATGACCCTGTTCCAACCGACGCCGACCACGAAGCCCCTCTACTCGCGCCACGCCCAGGGGCTCGGCACCTTCAGCCTGCGCCCGCTGCACCTGCCCGAGGACCTGGCGCTGATCCACGAGTGGGTCACCGCCCCGCGCGCCCGCTTCTGGGGCATGCAGGGCCACTCGCTCGAGCGCGTGCAGGCCTTCTATCGCGAGCTTCAGGAGAGCGAGCACGCCCAGGGCTACTTGGGGCTGTTCGACGGCCGGCCGGCCTTCCTGGTCGAGTGCTACGACCCGCGCCACGACCCCATCGGCCACCACTATGACGTCGCCGAGGGCGACCGCGGCATGCACTTCCTGGTGGCCCCGGCCGAGACGCCGCTGCCCGGCTTCAGCACCCAGGTGATCACCGCCATCCTGGCCTTTATGTTCGAAGACGTGGGCACCCAAAGGGTGGTCGTGGAACCGGACGTCACTAACCGCCAGATTCATCCCCTCAACCGCCGGGTCGGCTTCGTCTACGACCGCGAGGTCGAACTCGAGGAGAAGACCGCCCACCTGGCCTTCTGCGATCGTCAGAGCTTCGCCGCGGCGGTGAGCCGGCAGAGTCCACGCCTGGATCCGGCACTCTCCTCCGATCCGGCCCGCGCCGCCGGCCACCTGCGCCCCGAGCTCTGGGCCCGGGCCAACCGCTGGCTGATCCGCAAGGCGATCGCCGAGTTCAGCCACGAGCGGCTGCTGGAACCCGAGGCCGTCAACGCCGACCCGACAGGCGACGACGAGGCCGCCGACTATCGACTGAGCGCCCCCGAGGGCGGTATCGAGTACCGTTTCCGCGCCCGGCGCCGGGCGCTGGACCACTGGGCGATCGAGCTCGACTCGCTGGAGAAGCGCGTCGACGGCGTCCCCGCCGAGCTCGACGCCCAGCAGTTCATCCTCGAGTTCCGCGGCCCGCTCGGCATCGGCGAGGCGATGCTGCCGCTCTATCTGGAGGAAGTGGCGAGCACCCTGTTCGGCGGCGCCTACAAGCTCGACGGCACCCGCCCGGACGCCGAGGGCCTGGTCGACGCCGACTTCCAGACCCTGGAGGCCGCCATGACCGAGGGCCATCCGGTGTTCGTGGCCAACAACGGCCGCATGGGCTTCGACGCCGTGGACTATCACGCCTATGCCCCGGAGGCCGCCGCGCCGATCACCCTGGTGTGGCTCGCCGTGCACCGCGAGGACGCCCACTACAGCGCCATCGAGGGGCTCGACTACGAGGCCCTGCTGCGTGACGAACTCGGCGAGGCGACGCTGGGCGACTTCCACCGCCGCCTCGAGGCCCGGGGGCTCGATCCCGCCGACTACCTGCTGATGCCGGCGCATCCCTGGCAGTGGTTCCACAAGCTGGCCATCACCTTCGCCGGCGAGGTGGCCCGCCACCGCATCGTCTGCCTGGGCTACGGCAGCGACCAGTATCGTGCCCAGCAGTCGATCCGCACCTGGTTCAACACCAGCCAGCCAAGCCGGCGCTACGTGAAGACCGCGCTGTCGATCCTCAACATGGGCTTCATGCGCGGCCTCTCGCCGAGCTACATGCGCGCCACGCCGGCGATCAACGACTGGATCAAGCGCCTGGTCGACGGCGACCCGGAACTGCGTGCCCAGGGCTTCACGGTGCTGCGCGAGGAGGCCGCCATCGGCGTTCGCCGCGACGCCGTCGAGCCGGCCTTCGACACCTACAGCGCCTACAAGAAGATGCTCGCCTGCCTGTGGCGCGAGAGCCCGGTGCACTACCAGCAGAACGGCCAGCGGCTGATGACCATGGCCGCCCTGCTCCACGTCGACGGCGACGAGCGGGCGCTGCTGCCGCGGCTGATCGCACGCTCGGGCCTCGCCACCGAGGACTGGCTGTCGCGCTACCTGCGGGCCTACTTCCGCCCGCTGCTGCACTGCTTCTTCGCCTACGACCTGGTGTTCATGCCCCACGGCGAGAACCTGATCCTGCAGCTCGAGGACGGCGTGCCGGTACGCGCGATCATGAAGGACATCGCCGAGGAGATCGGCATCATGAACGTCGAGGCCGAGCTGCCCGAGGCCATCGCCCGCATCGCCGTGGACGTGCCGGAGCCGCTCAAGGTGCTGTCGATCTTCACCGACGTCTTCGACTGCTTCCTGCGCTTCATGTCGTCGATCCTCGTCGAACAGGGCGACATCACCGAGTCGCGCTTCTGGGCGCTGGTGGCCGACTGCGTGATCGACTACCAGCGGGACCATCCCGAGTTCGCCGACAAGTTCGCCCGTCACGACCTGTTCGCCCCGGAGTTCACCCGCTCCTGCCTGAACCGGCTTCAGCTCAACAACCACCAGCAGATGATCGACCTGGCCGATCCGGCCAAGAACCTGCAGTTCGCCGGTACCCTCGACAACCCGATCGCCGCCTACCGCCCCGCCGCCGCGGCGCGTGAGGAAGATCGTGAGGGAAATCGAGAGAGAGCCCGTGAGGAGACCGAGGCCACACCGAGCTGATCGCTCGGTATCGCCGCGCATCATGCTCGGCCTGACGTCAGCGAGCACACGCTTCGCCCAGGACCTCGTTCCTGGGCGATTATATTTGATAATAATAATCATTATTGAATAGAATCACCGTTCCGGCACAACGTACGGAGCGTTCCACGAATGGATTCCCCGACCCTCGACACCCTGTTCCGCGCCCACGCCCGGGACATCACCGCCTTTCTCAGACACCAGCTGCCCTGCCCCGACCTGGCCGACGATCTGTGTCAGGAGGTGTTCCTGCGCCTCGGCCGGCAGCGACTCGACGCCAACGCGTCCGGCACGCGACTGGAACAGCCCCGTGCCTACCTGTTCCGCATCGCCCGCAACCTGCTCATCGACCATCACCGCCGCCGCCAGGCACGCCCCGGCGACCGGCCGACGGAGGACGATGACATCGCGTGTCTGGCCTGCCCCCATGCCGCCCGCTATTCGGACCCCGAGGCCGCCGCCGAGCGCCGGCTGTGCCGTCGCGGCCTCGAGCGCGCCATGGCGGGCCTGCCACCGCACCTGCGCCAGGCACTGGTCTGGCATCGACTGGAAGGGCTTTCCCAGGCCGAGATCGGCCGTCGCCTCGGCGTCTCGGAGCGCATGGCAGGGCGCTACGTCAGGCAGGCCATCTCGCACTGTCGCGACCGGCTGACCGCGCCGGCGATCTGACAGCGCGCCACTTTGATAACGATTCCCATTTGATCTACCATGCCCGAACGCTTCTTCCGGTGAATGCGCCATGACCCTCGCGCTGTCGCAGCTTTATCTCGGCCCCCTCGACTTCCTGACGCCACCGCGCGTCGAGGCCACTCCCGGCGCGGACACCCTCCCCGCACATCGTCTTCTCGACCCAGCCAGGCTGGAGGCGCTGTTCACGCGTTTCGGCGCCCAGTACGGTCACGGCGACCGCCGGGCGGTGGCCTCGCTGTGGTCCAAGTGGCACTTCGCCGGCCTGGCCGCCCACGGCCTGGCGGCCAACCTGCTGCTGGAACGCGACCTGCCCCTGGGGATCGACACGCTGCATGTGATCCAGACGGACGAGGGACAGACCGCCGGCTTCAGCCTGCGCCATGCCGGCCGCCCGCTCAGTGATCTCGACGGGCTGTCGCGCTTCGCCACCCTGGTCGACGACCACCTGGCGCCGCTGATCGAGGCGCTGGCCTCGATCAGCGGCGCCTCGCCCAAGGTGTTCTGGAGCAATGCCGGCAACTACATCGAACACTTCACCAACGCCCTCGCCGACCATCCCATGGCCTCCGCGGGGACGGTCGATCCCGCCCGAGCCCTGATCACGAGCCGCCACCTGCCCGATGGGCGCCGCAACCCGCTCTACCAGCCGGTGCGCTATGTCGAGCCCGCCACCCCTGAAGCCCCGAGCCGCGTCCGGCGACAGTGCTGCATCCGCTACCTGATCGACGAGCTCGGCTACTGCGCCAACTGCCCGCTGGAATGCCGGCGCCAGGGCAAGGCTTCCAAGGCGGAGAAGGCCACGACACTCGAACGGGCGGCTTCGTGAGCACGGCGGCCGGCGTGCGCCAGCACTCCGCCCGCGACCTGCAGGCCTACGGGCGGCGCTACGGCATCGACTACCGGGTGCCGGCGCTCGCCTCCCGCGAGGAAGAACCGGTGGTGCGCGGCGAGGTACGCGAGCTGTCGCTGGGCCAGGGCATGGAGCTGGTGGCCTCCGACGTGGAGGTGCTGCACCGCTACGACTCTCACTCCCATGCGCCCTCACCGCTGTCGATCGTGGTGATGCTGGAGGGCCGCGCCGAGGTCAGCCTCGAGGGTCGCACCCTGACGCTGACCCCGGGCATGGCGCTGAGCCTGCACCTCGATGCGCGCCACGGCCTGCGGGCCACCCAGCCCGCCGGCCAGCGCCTGCGTGCGCTGACATTGAGCCTCAGCGAGACACGGCTGGCCGAACTGGGCCCGGCGCAGCCCGGCCACGGCGACTCGCGGATGCACGCCTGGCGACCGCCGAGCTCGCTGCTGCAGGGGCTCGAGCAGGCGCTCACCACGCCACTGCCCGCCCCGGCCCAGCGGCTGCTGTTCGAGGGCCTGGGGCTGCAGCTGGTGGCCTTCGGCCTGCCGCAGGACACGCTCGATGACGCGAACGCATCACGCCTGCCGCCACGGGAACAGCGGCGCCTCGAGCGGGTACGCGCCGCCCTGGAAGACGATCCCGCGGCGGAGCACAGCCTGAGCGCCCTGGCCGAGCTCGCCGCCATGAGCCCCGCCAGCCTGCGCCGCAAGTTCCGCGCGGCCTTCGGCATGAGCGTCTTCGACTACCTGCGCGACTGCCGTCTGGGCCTCGCCCACGACTACCTGAGCCGCGGCTTCAGCGTGCAGCAGGCCGCCCATTTCTGCGGCTACCGCCACGCCACCAACTTCGCCACCGCCTTCCGCCGTCGCTACGGCGTCCCGCCGAGTTCCCTGACGAACGCCACCTGAGCACTGCGCATAGATGAGTGAGCGCGGCGCATACCTCAGCCGGCGATACAAAAAGCAATAATTCTCATTAATCAGTGAGTCAAATCATCGTCACAGGAACTTCTGCATGCCGACCCCACGTCCCCTGGCACTGGCCATCGCCCTCGCCGCCGCCGGCGTCGCTCTCTCCGCCCAGGCCCAGAACGCGTCTCAGAGCCCCGAGAGCCTCTCCACCCTGACCGTCACCGGTCAGGCGGCCACCAAGACGGAGACACCGATCAACGAGACCCCTCAGGCAATCTCGGTGATCGAGCGGGAAGAATGGGAGGAACGGGGCGCCGGAACGGTACAGCGAGCCCTGAACTACACGCCGGGGGTCTACGCCAACCAGGTCGGCGCCTCCAACCGCTACGACTACATCGTGCTGCGAGGCTTCTCCGACGGCAGCCTGAGCAACACCTTCCTCGACGGCCTCAAGCTGATGGGAGACGCCAACTCCTACAGCTCGCTGGTCATCGATCCGTACTTCCTCGAGAGCATCGAAGTGGTCAAGGGGCCGGCCTCGGTGCTCTACGGCCGCGCCTCCCCCGGCGGTCTGGTGTCGATGACCAGCAAGCGCCCGGAGTTCGAGCGCTCGGGCCAGATCCAGCTCGGTGTCGGCAACAACGCCCAGCGCAGCGCCGCCTTCGACCTCACCGGCCCGCTGGACGACGAGCGCCGGGTCGCCTATCGCGTCACCGGCCTGGCCGAGAGCGCCGATACCCAGTTCGACCACGTGGAAGAGGAGCGCTATGCCATCGCGCCCCAGCTGACCTGGGACATCACCGACGACACCAGCCTGACCCTGCATGCCTACCTGCAGAAGGATCCGGAGGGCGGCTATCACTCCGGGGTACCCTATGAAGGCTCGGTGGACAGCCGCAATGGCCGCCACATCGACAACACCTTCTTCGATGGCGAGGAAGACTACGACACGTTCGAGCGCACCCAGCGCCTGTTCGGCTACGACCTGGAACACCGCTTCAACGATGCCTGGACGGGTCGCCAGAAGCTGCTCTACCTCAATACCGACGTGACCCTCGATCAGGTCTACGGCTTCGGCTGGGCCAACGACACCGAGCTCAACCGCTACTACTCCGGCGGCGAGGAGTCCATGGAAGCCTGGACCTTCGACAACCAGCTCGAGGCACAGCTGAGCAGCGGTGCCGTGGACCACACCCTGCTGGTCGGCGCCGACTACCAGCAGCGCGAGAACGATATCAGCTGGCCGTCCGGCGCCTTCCCGACCCTCGATGCCTTTCATCCCGAATACGGTGCCGAACCCACGGCGATGTACGCTGCCACCGAGGAACAGCACGACCTTCGCCAGACCGGCGTCTACGTCCAGGACCAGATGGCCCTCGGCAACTGGCGCCTCGCCCTCGGCGGCCGCTACGACTGGGTCGACATCGAGAACGAGAGCGAGACCGCCGGTACGACCAGCGAGCTGAACGATACCCAGTTCAGCGGCCGCGCCGGCCTGCTGTACCTGTTCGACAACGGCGTGTCACCCTACGTCAGCTATTCCACGGCCTTCACGCCGACCAGCTTCGTCGACGCCAGCGGCGACCTGCTCGAGCCGATGGAAGGCGAACAGCTCGAGGCCGGCCTGAAGTACCAGCCCAACGGCACCCGGGACCAGTACAGCCTGGCGCTGTTCCATATCGAGCAGGAAAACGTCGCCACCAAGGAACAGCCCACCGATCCGTATCGCGCCATCGGCGAGATCGAATCCCAGGGCGTCGAGCTCGAGGCACGCACCCAGCTGACCGACAGCCTGCGCCTGCAGGCCGGCTACAGCTTCACCGACATCACCTACGCCAAGAGCGATGTCGAAGGTGAAGAAGGCAATCGCGCCATCTACGCACCACGCCACATCGCCTCCGTATGGG
Organism: Halomonas sp. SL1; assembly: GCF_003030865.2. Classification (NCBI taxonomy): domain Bacteria; kingdom Pseudomonadati; phylum Pseudomonadota; class Gammaproteobacteria; order Oceanospirillales; family Halomonadaceae; genus Halomonas; species Halomonas sp. SL1. Next base: position 173,985 of record NZ_PYUQ02000011.1, read on the forward strand.
GCTCCTACGCGGTCCAGGACGGCGCCCTCGAGGGCCTCGGCGCCGGCCTCGGCGTGCGCTACCACGCCGACATCCAGGCCGACCGCGCCAACACCGAGCAGGTGCCGGACTACACCCTGGTCGACGCCGCCCTCAGCTACGACCTCGGCCAGCTCGGCCTGGACGGCGTCAACGCCCGCCTCAACGTCAACAACCTGCTCGACAAGGACTACGTGGCCTCCTGCAACTCCCTGCAGTACTGCTACTTCGGCGCCGAACGCAGCGTGAAGGCGACCGTCAGCTACGACTTCTGATCCGCCACGACCATCGGCAAGACGACACCGGCGGCCCGAGGGCCGCCGGTGTTCTTGTTTCCTGCCTCGCCATTGCCCGGGCCACCCAGACGCAAAGGGCCCATCCCGTCAGCGGGATGGGCCCTGTTCGCTCAGCTCGGTCGTCGACCGATTCAGTAACGCCAGGTCAGGTTGGCCATCACGTGGCGCGACGCGCCGTAGTAGCCCTGATCCCACTTCAGGCTGGTCAGGTACTTCTCGTCGGTGACGTTATTGACGTTCAGCGAGCCGGTCAGGCTATCGCTGAAGTCGTAGCTCGCCATCAGGTCGACCAGCGCATAGGCCTCCTGACGGGTCCTGCCATCGGCGTTGTCGCGTTCGCGCTCGATATCGTCCTGCCAGCGCAGCCGGGCGCCGACCTTCAGGGATTCCAGGGACGCCGGCCGATAGCTGGTGGCGACCTTCACCATGTTGCGCGGAATATAGGTATTGGTGGCCTCGCCGTCGGCGTCCTCGATCTCCAGGTAGGTGTAGCCGGCGCTGGCCTGCCAGCCCGGCGCGAGCTCGCCGGCCAGGGTGACCTCCACGCCCTCGCTGGTGATGCCATCGGCCGCCCGATAGACATCCCGCCCGTTCACCTGGCCGTCAGGCTGGGCGACATTGTCCTGTTCGGTGCGGAACACGGCGAGTGACGCATCGGCCCCCCCGTCGAAGACATCCGCCTTGAGCCCCAGCTCGTAGCTGCTGCCCTCGATGGGGTCGAGATATCGTCCACCGCGGTCCATCTCGGTCTGGGGATTGAAGATCTCGGTATAGCTGGCATACAGCGAGGCCTGATCGGTGAGGTCATAGATCAGGCCGGCATAGGGCGTCAGCTCGTTGTCGAGGGTGGTGTCCTGAGAGCTGCCGTACTGCTCGCCCACGGTATCCAGCCAGCTCATCCGCGCGCCCACCACGGCGGTCCAGCGATCGGCCAGGTCCAGCTTGCCGGCACCGTAGAGGCTGCGCTCCTTGATGGTGGCATCGTTGGCGAAGTCGGGATCGCCGAACTCGGGCTCCGGATAGTCGCCGTCCCACTCGTCCAGGGGCGGCAGGTCCTCGGACGCGGCCGCGTAGAGCGAGCTCTGCTGGTTCCGGCTCTGGCTCCAGTCCGAGCCCAGCACCAGCTGATGGGTGCGCCCGAACGCCTCGACATCGCCCTTGGCATGCACGTCCGCCACCCACTGCTCCAGGTGCCGATCGTACTTGCTCAGATATAAGCTGTTGGGAATCCGCCCCGTGTCGGCATCCGGCACGCTGCCGATGTAGAACAGCTCGGTGTCGGAGACCATGTCCAGATGGGTCACCGTGCCCTTGAGCGACCAGTCGTCGGAGAGCCGCTGGGTCAGCTCGACGAAGCTGCGCTGGGTCTCGCCGTTCCAGTAGGACCAGTCGGGCGCCGACGAGGTCGAGCGATCATAGTCGGTGGGGTTGCCGGCCGAGTCGTAGAGCGGCAGCGCCCCCCACATGTTGCTGTCGGTATCGTTGCGCTGCCAGGTATGCCCCAGCGCCAGCTGGGTGCTGTCGGTGAGGTCGGCTTCCAGCACGCCATAGAGCACGCCGCGCTCTCGATGCAGTCGATCCAGGTAGGCGTCGGCATCCAGCCCCGCGGCCACCAGGCGGCCACGCACCCGGCCCTCGTCGTCCAGGGGCCCGGAGACGTCCACCGCAAGGCGACGATGCTCGTGGCTGCCCAGCGTGCCGCTGACGGAGGCCTGCGGCGTCGCGGTGGGCCGCTTGCGGACGAAGTTGACGGTGGCCGCCGGGTTGCCGGAGCCGGACATCAGGCCGGTGGCACCGCGCACCACCTCGACCCGGTCATAGACGGCGGTATCGATGTCACCATGCACGTTGTTGTAGGGCATGGGCAGGCGCAGGCCATCGACCTGCAGGTTGGAAATCTCGAAACCGCGGGACGAATAGTACGTGCGGTCCGTCTCGACTCGCTCCACCGTGACGCCCGGCGCACTCTCCAGGGCATCATTGATGGTGTCGAGGTTGAAGTCCTCGAGCTGGGCACGGGTGACCACCGAGACGGATTGCGGCGTCTCGCGGGGCGTCAGGTCGAGCTTGGTCGCCGTACTGGTGCGGGAAACGCGGTAGTCGTCGCTGCCCTCGGTCACCAGCGACAGCGCCTCGGCCTCGACGGTCACCGTCTCGAGGGCCTCAGCGGACTCGGCCTCGTCGGCCAGCAGCGAGGGGGAGATCAGCGCCAGTGAACCGGCGGTGGCCAGACCGAGAGCACGGCGCACGGCACGGGTCACCGGGTGGAGTCCGATCGGGCGGGATGCAGGATGGGACATGGAGTGAACAAGCCTCTGGGTTATTGTGTTGTGCGGGAATGCGCATGGTAATGACTCGCATTATTTGTGGCAATGATAACGACTCTCATTTGATTAGCCGTGTAAGCATTCCCGCACCCGCCCAGGAATGCCGGTCGGCTCGCGATATCCGGAAACGACGCCGGCGCCCAGAGGGCGCCGGCAGGATCAAGGGTAAGGAAAGAAGGCGGTGACTCAGGCCAGTCGCATGTCGGCCGGCTCGAGCTCGCCGGTCTGCACCCGCCACTGGGCGGCGTAGCGCCCGGCGCGGGCCAGCAGCTCGGCGTGGGTGCCGCGCTCGGCCACCCGGCCCGCCTCGATCACCGCGATCTCGTCGGCGTGGACGATGGTCGACAGCCGGTGGGCGATCATGATCACCGTGCGGCCGTGGCCGATGCGGCGCAGCGAGCGCTGGATGGCCGCTTCGGTCTCGTTGTCCACCGCGCTGGTGGCCTCGTCGAGCACCAGGATCGGCGGGTCCTTGAGCAGCGCCCGGGCCAGTGACAGCCGCTGGCGCTGGCCGCCGGAGAGGCGCACGCCGCGCTCGCCCACTGCGGTGTCGAGCCCCTCGGGCAGCGCCCGGATGAAGTCCCAGGCCTCGGCGGTGCGCGCCGCCTCGACGATCTCGGCGTCATCGGCATCGGGCTTGCCGTAGGCGATGTTGTCGCGGATCGAGCCCTCGAACAGGTAGACGTCCTGGCTGACCAGGCCGATCGAGCGCCGCAGCGAGGCCAGCGCCACCTCGTCGAGCGGCTGGCCATCGACGCACACCCGCCCCGCGGCCGGCTCGACGAAGCGCAGCAGCAGCTTGATCAGCGTCGACTTGCCGGAGCCGGTGGCGCCCACCAGCGCCAGGGTGTGGCCCGCCGGCACCGCCAGATCGATGCCCTCGACCCCGGCGCCGGACTCGCCGTAGCGGAAGGATACGCCCTCGAAGCGCACCTCGCCGCGCACCGGCTCGGCCAGGGGCTGGCCGGCGTCGTCACGCACCCGGATCGGCGTGGCCAGCAGGTCGAGGATGCGTCGGGTGCTGGCCATGGCGCGCTCGAACAGGTCGATCACCTGGGCCAGGCCGGTCAGCGGCCACAGCAGCCGCTGGGTGAGGAACACCAGCACCCCGTAGGCGCCGACGTTGAGCTCACCGTTCAGCGCCATCATGCCGCCCACCGTGAAGGTGGCCAGGAAGCCGGTGAGAATCGCCATGCGGATCACCGGGATGAACGCCGAGCTGATGCGGATCGCACGGCGGTTGGCCTGCACGTAGGCCTCGCTGGCGGCCTTGAGGCGCTCGGCCTCGCGCGCCTCGGCGGTGAAGCTCTTGATGGTGGCGATGCCCGCCAGGTTGTTGGCCAGCCGGCTGGAGAGCTCGCCGACCCGCTCGCGCACCTCGGCGTACAGCGGCCCGGCCTTGCGCTGGAAGTAGAAGGCGCCCCACACGATCAACGGGATCGGCGTGAAGGCCAGCAGCGCGATCAGCGGCGAGAGCACGAAGAACACCGCGCCCACCGCCACCACGGTGACGCCGACCTGGATCATCGAATTGGCGCCGCCGTCGAGGAAGCGCTCGAGCTGGTTGACGTCATCGTTCATGGTCGCCACCAGCTGCCCGGAGCTCGTCGACTCGAAGAAGCCCATGTCCAGGCGCTGGACGTGCTCGTAGGCGTCCTGACGCAGCTCGGCCTGGAGCCGCTGGGCCAGGTTGCGCCACAGGATCTGGTAGAGATACTCGAACAGCGATTCGCCGGCCCAGATGAAGAAGGTCAGCACCCCGAGGATCAGGATCTGCTCGCGGGCGGTGGTGAAGCCCAGCCCGGCGACGAAGCTGTCCTCCTGGTTGACCACCACGTCGATGGCCACCCCGATCAGGATCTCCGGGGCGATATCGAACAGCTTGTTGATGACCGAGCAGACGGTCGCGGCGACGATCCGACGCCGGTGTCCGCGGGCATAGCGAAGCAGGCGGCCCAGCGCCTCGAAGCTTCTCATATTCGACATGGGGACTCTCTCTGTGGCGGCTGTCCGGTGAACGACACGAGACCGCCGGGCCCTGGGAGGCCCGGCGGTCTGGACGAGACGGCTACCATACCCCGTCGTCGCGGGACTGTCCTCCCGGCAGGGCCCGGGAGGACAAGATGGCGGAAGGATTGCCGCTCAGCCGATGGCGGCGAGATAGCGCCGCTCGACCTCGCTCCAGTCGACCACCTCGTAGAAGGCGGCGATGTACTCGGGGCGCTTGTTCCAGAATTTCAGATAGTAGGCGTGCTCCCACACATCCAGGCCCAGCACCGGCGTGTTGCCGTGCATCAGCGGGCTGTCCTGATTGGCGGTGCTCTCCACCACCAGCGCGCCCTGCGGGGTCACGCTGAGCCAGGCCCAGCCGCTGCCGAAGCGGGAGACGGCGGCCTGGGTGAAGGCCTGCTGGAAGGCCTCGACGCCGCCCAGCTCTCGCTCGATGGCCGCCGCCACCCGCCCGGTCGGCGCCCCGCCGCCCTCGGGCGACATCACCCGCCAGAACAGCGAGTGGTTGGCGTGACCGCCGCCGTTGTTGATCACCGCCTGGCGCTTGTCGGCGGGCACCCGGTCGAGATCGGCGACCAGCGCCTCCACCGGCACGTCCTCGAGGCCGGTGCCTTCCAGGGCGGCGTTGAGGTTGTTGACGTAGGTCTGATGATGCCGGGCATGGTGGATCTCCATGGTCAGGGCATCGAGATGCGGTTCGAGGGCATCGTAGGCATAGGGCAGTTCGGGCAACGCATGCGGCATGGCGGCGGCTCCTTTGTCGCGAAAGTCGGTCGAGAGAGACGTAGAGAGACGTAGAGAGACGAGAGATGAAACGAACGACCAAGCCTCAGACTACGCCTCACAAAACGAAATGAAAACCAATATCAACAAAGAGCCAGTTCCATCCCGACGAGATTTGATAACCATTCGTATCGAAGGTAACCTCACGCGGGTGCGCAGCCCTCGCCCATCGTGATGCCCTCGCGCCGCCGACGATCCACGGAGCCCACCATGTTCGACGCCCAGGCCGCGACCTTCGAGGTCAACGGCAAACGCCTGCTGCATCCCACCGATCTTCGCTTCGAGGAAGGCCGGGTCCACGGCCTGATCGGCCATAACGGCTCCGGCAAGTCGACGCTGCTCAAGCTGCTGGCCCAGCAGCAGCCCGCCAGCCAGGGCGTCATCCGCTTCGACGGCCGGCCGCTCGGCGACTGGGGCCACCGCGAGTTTGCCCGCCAGGTGGCCTACCTGCCCCAGCACCTGCCCAGCGCCGAGACCCTGACCTGCCGCGAGCTGATCGCCTTCGGCCGCTACCCCTGGCGCGGCCTGCTGGGGCGCCATACCCGCGAGGATCGTGAGCAGGTCGAGCGCGCCATCGCCCTGACCCACACCGAAGCCTTCGCCGACCGCCTGGTGGACACCCTCTCCGGCGGCGAGCGCCAGCGCGTGTGGCTCGCCATGCTGCTGGCCCAGGGCAGCCGCTTCCTGCTGCTCGACGAACCGCTGGCGGCGCTGGACATCGCCCACCAGGTCGAGGTGCTGGCCCTGACCCGCCGGCTCTCCCAGGAACTGGGCCTCGGCGTGATCATCGTGCTGCACGACATCAACATGGCCTCACGCTACTGCGACCGCCTGGTGGCGCTGCACGGCGGCCGGGTGCTGGCCCAGGGCACGCCGGCCGAGCTGATGACCGGCGACACCCTGGAGGCGATCTACGGCATTCCCATGCACGTGATGCACCATCCCGTCGGCGAGCATCGGGTCGCCATCGCCCACTGATTCCATCACTCGCTCGTCACTCGTTCATGGAGTTCCGCTTGTCTCCTCCCCGCCGCCTTCGTCGACGGGCCCGCCGCTGGCTCGCCGGCCCGCTCGTCATGCTGCTCACGCTCTTCACCGCCCTGCCGGCGCTGGCCGACTCACCACATCTGGCATCACCGCGGCTGGCGACCCTCGACTGGACCCTGGCCGAGACCCTGGCCGCCCTCGAGGCTCCGCCCGCGGCGCTGGCCCAGCTCGACGCCTATCACGCCTGGGTGGGCGAGCCGGCGCTGCCGGACGCGGTGATCGACCTCGGCCTGCGCTCCCAGCCCAATCTGGAGCTGCTGGCGGACCTCGATCCCGAGCGCATCCTGATCTCGCCGATGTTCGCCAACCTCGCCCCGCGCCTCGAGGCGATCGCCCCGGTGGACACCCTGACGCTCTATACCCCCGGCCGGGACACCTGGACGGAGATGCGCGAGCTGACGCGCCGCGTCGCCGATATCGTCGAACGGCCCAAGGCCGGCGAGCGGCTGATCGAGGACACCGAGTCGCGTCTGACGCGCCTCGAGCAGCGCCTCGGGGACGACGCCCCACCGCTGCTCGTCGTGCAGTTCATGGACGCCCGCCACATGCGGGTGTTCGGCGACAACGGCCTCTATCAGGCGGTGCTCGACCGCCTGGGGCTCAAGAACGCCTGGAACGGCGTCACCAACGCCTGGGGCTTCTCGCTGGTCGGCATCGAGGCCCTGGCCGGCCTCGACGCCCGGCTGGTGGTGGTCGAACCCTATCCGGCCGGCGTGCGCGAGACCCTGGCCGACAGCGGCCTGTGGCGGCGGCTGGTCGAACGCAGCCGCGGCGAGCCGCTGATCCTCCCCCCGGTGTGGAGCTTCGGCGCTCTGCCCTCCGCCCAGCGCTTCGCCGAACAGCTGGCCACCGCCCTGGAGAACGACGATGTCCGCTGATGCGCTTGCCCACGCCACACCTTCACGCCGGCTGACGCCGGGCCGCGCCTGCCTGCTGCTGGGCCTGCTCACCGCGGGCCTCGCTCTGGCCCACCTGACGTCGAGCACGGGGCTCGTGACCGGGCTGTCGTCGCTGGTGACGATCCCCGACGCCTCGTCGGAAACCCTGGTGCTGCACTTCGCCTGGTGGCCGCGGCTGGCCATGGCGCTGATGGCCGGCGGAGGCCTGGCGCTGGCCGGGGTGCTGATGCAGCAGGTGCTGCGCAACCCGCTGGCGGCGCCCACCACCCTGGGCGTGGCCAGCGGCGCCAACCTGGCGCTGATGGCCGCCAGCCTGCTGGCCCCGGGGCTGCTCGCCCTGGGCCGAGAATGGGTGGCACTGGCCGGCGGCGGACTGGCCATGGGGCTGGTATTCGCCCTGGCCTGGCGTCGCGGCCTGTCGCCGGTGGTGGTGGTGCTCGGCGGGCTGGTGGTCAACCTCTACTTCGGCGCCCTGGCCATGGTGCTGCTGCTGTTTCATCAGGAGGCGCTCAAGGGTCTGCTGATCTGGGGCGCCGGCTCGCTGGCCCAGAACGGCTGGAGCGACGCCGCCTTCCTCGCGCCGCGCCTGGCGCTGGGCGTTCTCGGCGCCTTCTGGCTGCTGCGCCCGCTGGCGGTGCTGGAGCTCGACGAAGCCGGCGCCCGCAGCCTCGGCGTGTCGCTCAAGTGGCTGCGCCTGGCCGGGCTCGGCCTGGCGGTGTTCCTCACCGGCTGCGTGGTCAGCACGGTGGGTGTCATCGGCTTCATCGGCCTGGCGGCGCCCAACATCGTGCGCCTGGCCGGGGCCCGGCGGCTGGGCACGCGGCTGCTGTGGTCGACACTGCTCGGCGCCCTGCTGCTGGCCACCACCGACCAGCTGCTGCAGCGCTACGCCGGCACCCTGCCGACGCTGATTCCCACCGGCGCCACCACCGCCGCCCTGGGCGCGCCGCTGCTGCTGTGGCTGATTCCACGCCTGCGCCTCAACGGCTCGGCGCCGCCGCGCCACGCCGGCACGCCCGCCATGCGGCATCCCGCCCCACGACGGCTGATCGTCGGCCTGTCCCTCGCCCTGGTCGCGATGGCCGCGGTGGCGGTGCTGGCCGGCCAGGGCGCCGACGGCTGGCAGTGGGCCTCGCCCCTGAACACCGACCTGCTCGAGTGGCGCTGGCCACGGCTGCTCGCCGCCGCCGGCTGCGGGCTGATGCTGGCCGTCGCCGGGACCCTGATCCAGCGCCTCACCGCCAACCCCATGGCCAGCCCCGAGATCCTGGGGATCAGCGGCGGCAGCGCCATCGCCCTCATGGCGGCGATCTTCCTGCTGCCGTCGCCGGGCAACCTGGCACTGGTCGGCGCCGGGGTGCTGGGCGCCCTCGCCGCCCTGGCGGTGCTGGTAATCGTCAACCGCAAGAGCGGCTTTCAGCCCGAACGGCTGCTGCTCACCGGGGTGGCGATCACGGCGCTGTTCGAGGCGGTCAAGGCCGTGGTGCTGGCCGGCGGCGACCCGCGCGGCCAGCAGGTCATCGCCTGGCTCTCCGGTTCCACCTACTATGTCGATGCGGCGAGCGCCGTGACGGTCGCCGGCGCGGCCGTGGTGCTGGCGATCATCGCCGCCCCGCTCGCCCGCTGGCTGGACATCCTGCCGCTGGGCGGCGCCACGGCCGCCGCGCTCGGCATCCCGCTGCGTCGGGCGCGGCTCGGCCTGCTGCTGCTGGTCGCCCTGCTGACCGCCGCCGCCACCCTGGTGGTCGGGCCGCTGTCCTTCGTCGGCCTGCTCGCTCCCCACATGGCACGGCTGCTGGGCTTCACCCGCGCCCGGACGCATCTCGCCGGGGCCGCCCTGACCGGCGCGTTGCTGATGGTGCTGGCGGACTGGCTGGGCCGCCAGTTACTGTTCCCCCAGGAGATTCCTGCCGGCCTGGTCGCTTCGCTGATCGGCGGCGCCTATTTCATGTGGGGGATGCGACGGCTATGAGCCATCTCGATAACCGGGCCCGCCGATGGGCCGATCGCTGGCAAGGCCGGCTCGCCTGTGGCATCGCCTGCGCCCTGGCGCTTTTCCCGCTGACGGGGGCCGCGCATCCCCACGGCTGGGTGGACGTCTCGGTGAAGGTGATAACGGATACCCAAGGACGTGCCGAGGCCCTTCAGCAGCGCTGGCGACTGGATCCGTTCTACAGCCAGCTGCTGCTGGAAGAACTTCGCGCCGCCCAAGGCGACGAACCGATGGCGGCGCGTCTCGACCAGCTGGGGGTGGAGATCCGCAATACCCTGGCCCCGAAGCGCTATTTCACCCACGTGACCCGGGCCGGCCAGCCGGTCGAGCTCGGCGACGTCGACGACTTCACCACCCTGGCACGCGGCGGTCGCGTCGAGCTGATGTTTCGACTACCGCTGGCCAATCCCCTTCCGTTGGACGAGTCGCCGGTGCGCTACCGCATCTATGACCCGACCTACTACCTCGAGGTCGTGCACGAGGCGGACGGCGACACGCCCAGGCCGGACGCGCTGACGGTCGAAGAAGACGGCTGCCGTACCCGGATCATCGCCGCCGATCCCGATCCAGCGAAGGTCGCCGAGGCGGCCATGCTGGATCGCGGCGAACAGGCGGAAGAAGGGCTCGGCCGCTTCTTCGCGGAAACGGGAGAGATACGATGCGATCATCCATGAACCCGGCCGACAGGGCTCGGCCTCGCCCCCGGTGGCTCGGCCCCGTGGTCATTGGCGGACTCGCCCTGGCGCTGCTCGCCGCGGCCTGGGTCACGCTGGGCCAGGAGGCCAGCCTGCAACTGGTCGCCTGGCAGCGCGGCCTGCACCGCGCCCTGACGGAGGCGATCGCGGCCCTCGACGCTGCCCCGACGGCGGCCGCCTGGTGGGGCCTGCTGGGCCTCAGCTTCGGCTATGGGGTCTTCCATGCCGCCGGCCCGGGCCACGGCAAGGCGGTGCTCGGCACCTACCTGCTCAGCCAGGGCGGCGCGCTGCGCCGGGCCCTGCTGCTCTCCTGTCTGGCCTCGTTGCTGCAGGCCCTGGTGGCCATCGGCCTGGTCACGGTGCTGGTCCATGGACTGGGCTGGCTGACCCGCCAGGCCATGGGCTCGGTGGTATGGCTGGAGCAGGCCAGCTACCTGCTCGTCGCGGCACTCGGGCTCTGGCTGTGCTGGCGGGCCCTGGCCGGCCATCGGCACGCGCCAGGCTCTCATGACCATGACCATGACCATGACCATGACCCGCACGAGTGTGACTGCGCCCACCATCTGACGCCCCAACAGGCCTCGGACTGGCGCGGTGCCCTGGCCGTGGTGGCCTCGATCGGCATGCGTCCCTGCAGCGGCAGCGTGCTGCTGGTCGGCGCCGCCTCGCTGCTGGGGCACTACTGGAGCGGTGTGCTGGCGGTGCTGGCCATGGCTGCCGGTACCGCCCTGACGGTCTCGGCGCTGGCCCTGGCCAGCGTGATGGCCCGGGGCTGGGCCGAGCGCCGCCTGCAGCGTTCGACGCGTGGCGCGACCCTGGAACGCTGCCTGAGAGCGGCCGGCTTCGCAGGCGGTGCCCTCATCCTGATGCTGGGGCTTTCACTGTTCGTGGCCGGGGCCCAGTCACCCGACGCGCCGCCGCTGCTCGAGGGCGCCCCCACGACCTCGCCCTCGCCGTTCGGCGGCTAGCGCCTCACGCACGACAGCCAGCCCAGGAACGACCGCGCCCGGCCATTGAAATGGCCGGGCGCGGTGCATTTGGCATGGTGAAAGGCGTGACTCAGAAGCGGTAGCTCAGGCTGCCGATCACGCTGCGCGATTCGCCGTAGTAGCACCAGGAATCACAGCCGCTGATGTACTCCTTGTCGGTCAGGTTGGTGACGTTGACCTGGGCCTCCCAGGAGGAGTTGATCTCGTAACGTGCCATGGCGTCGTAGACGGTGTAGGACGAGACCTCATCGTTACTATCAGCCGCGGCATTGACGCTTTCGCCGACGTAGCGCGCCCCGGCACCGATATCCAGGCCGTTCAGAGCGCCACCCTCGAAGCCGTAGTCGAGCCACAGCGACGCCTGATGGCGCGGCGTCAGGCCGGCACGAAACTCGCCACGGTCGGGATCCTCGACCGTCGTATCCAGATAGGTGTAGGCCGCCGTGAGCTGCAACTGATCAGTCAGATAACCCACGCCCTCAAGCTCGAAGCCCTGCGAATGCCGCTCGCCTCCCTGCGACTGTACGAACTGAGAGTCCGTGTACAGCGTATGGGTTTCCTTCAGGTCGAACACCGAGGCAGTCATGTAACCGTCCAGCCAGTCGGGCGTGTACTTGATCCCGGCCTCCCACTGCTCGCCTTCGCTTGGCTCGTAGGCCTGGCCGTCCGGGCCGCGCCCGCCGTTCGGGGTGAAGGATTCGCTGTAGCTGAGGTAGGGCGAGATGCCGTAGTCGCCCAGGTACATCACGCCGCCGCTGAACGACAGCTGGCGATCGGTCTGGTCGTATTGGTTCGCGGCCGGATCATCACTGTAGCTTTCCACGGTGGCGGTGTCGTGGCGCACGCCCCCGAGGAGGATCCAGCGATCGTTTAGCCGCAGCTGATCCTGCAGGTAGACGCCGATCTGTTCCTTCTTCTCCTCGGCGTCGTAGCGGAGCGAGCCGGGCGCGTAGTCACCATACTCGGGATCGAAGACGTCGAAGCCGGAGAAATTGCCGGTGCCATCGCCATTGCGATAGTCGACATCGAGGTTCTGATAGTCGACGCCGAACAGCAGCGTGTTCTCGGTGTTGTCGGTGAACCATTGCCCGACCAGGCGGTTGTCCACCGTGAAGGCGTCGTAGCTGCCGTCGCGATAGGTCAGGTAGCGCCCCACCGTGCGGTGATCCGCGTTGAGGGCGGTGAAGGGCGACAGGGTCCTCAGCATCAGATCCATGTGGCTATAGCGCAGGTTCTGCTGGAACTGCCAGCTGTCGTCGATATCGTGCTCGAGCTCGTAGCCGACAGACACCTGCTCGCGCTCCTGGCGCTCGTAGTCCGGCTCGCCGAGGTTGGTGTCGCGGTCGATGCGGCCGAACTCGGTGCTCGTCAGCGAGCCCTCGACCGGCCGGAAACCCTTGCTCGGGGTGCCGTGATCCTTCATGTAGCTGGCCAGGAAGGTCACGGTAGTATCGTCGGAGAGATCCACCGCCAGGCTCGGCGCCAGATACACCCGCTCGTTATCGGTATGCTCCAGCTCGCCGTCGGCCTCACGGAACAGGCCGACCATGCGATAGCGCATGTTGTCGGTGCCGGTGACCGGCCCGGAACTGTCGATGCCGATCTGGCGATGCCCCTTGTTACCCACCTGCAGCTCGAGCTCGCCCTGTTGCTCGAAGGTGGGGCGCTTGCTGATCGCATTCACGACGCCGCCGGGAGGCGCCTCGCCGTAGAGGATCGACGCCGGCCCCTTGAGCAGATCCACGCGTTCCAGGCCGTAGGGCTCGGTCACCCACCAGAAGTAGCCGCTCTCGCGGAACAGGCGCAGGCCGTCCTGGTAGGTCGAGTTCTCGCCGCTGAAACCGCGGATGTTGAACCAGTCGACGCCGTTGTCGCTGCCATAGGGGGTCGCCTGCACGCCGCTGCGATAGCGGAAGGTCTCGTCGAAGCTGTTGACCGCGCGCTTGTCCAGCTCGTCGCGCCCGACCTCGGACACGGCCCGCGGCGTCTCGATGGTCGGCGTCGCGACCTTGAGCGCGGTGGCGCTGACGACGACGGTGTCGGTCTCGACCTCCGTGGCGTCCTGCTGGGCCAGCGCCGCGCCGGCGGCGCCGATGAGGGTGAAGCCGAGGCCATAGCGGACGGCGGCGGTCAGGGGGGACAGCCGCCACGAGCGGCGGGATACGCGAGTCATTGGTGTGTGCCTTACGATTCGGGGGACAAGGGAGCCGCCAGCGCGGAACGCCACGTTCGAGACGGCGGCACACAGATGCTAATGGCTTTTATTTGCGGAAACAAATATGACGCATCCCGCCCCTCCGACCGGCTAGCCCCTCACTTCGTCGAGCCGGGCCACCGCGTCCCGGCTGACGCTCAGCCGCTGGTCGCCCGTCAGTTCGCTCAGCCTGCCGCCGTGCATCTCCAGCAGCCGGTCGGCGTGATCGAAGTAATGGTCGTCGTGACTGATGGCGAACACCGTCTTGCCCATCGCCTGCAGCCGCGGCAGCAGGTCGCGATAGAAGACCCGGCGGAACTGCGGGTCCTGGTCGGCGGCCCACTCGTCGAGCAGCAGCAGATCGCGCTCCTCCGCCACCGCCATCAGCAGCGCCAGCCGCTTGCGCTGCCCCTGGGAGAGCTCGGGATTGGTCACGCTCTGGCCGTCGAAGGCCAGCTTGTCGCGCATCGCCAGCTCCTCCAGCCACGCCTCGACCAGGGCGGGGTCGGCCTGGGCGCCCTCGGGCCCGACCAGATCCGCGAACTGGTGAAAGTCGCTGAACACCGCGGAGAAACGCTGCCGGTAGGACGCGGCATCCCTCAGCGGCTCGCCGTCCAGCAACAGCTCGCCCTCCTGGGGCCGATAGAGCCCCGTCAGCAGCTTGGCCAGGGTCGACTTGCCGCTGCCGTTGCCGCCGATCAGGAACACCATCTCGCCGCGCCGCAGCGTCAGGTCCAGGGGGCCGACGGCGAAGCCGGCCTCACCGTCCGCGCCGGTGTAGGCGAAGCGCACGCCGTGCAGGCTCAGGGTCTGCCACTCGCCCGGCTCGGCCTCGGCCACCGCGAAATCGCGCTCGGCCTCGGCCAGTTCGAGCGCCGCGATCTTGTCGAAGGCCACCTGGGCGCTCATCAGCGTCGGCAGCGCGCCGATGGCCTGCAGCAGCGGCGTGCGCAGGAACAGCAGGGTCAGCGAGTAGGTCGCCGCCACCGAGGTGCTGGCCCAGCCCAGGCCGTTGGCAAGGAAGAACACCACGCCGATGGCGCCGAGCATCATGATATTCGACCAGTTGATCGCGCTCAGGTGATAGGTGTCGGCGCGGATGATCTGGCCGCGGTAGTCGCGGGCATCGACCTCGTAGCGCTCGTCGTAGAGGCGCCGCGCCCGTCCGCGGTTGAGCGCCAGCTCCTTCCGCCCGTGGATGACCGCCTCGTAGTCGCGGTAGAGCCGGTCCTCGCTCTCGCGTACCCGCGAGAGATGCCGATAGACCCGCGCCACCAGCCACGAGCTGACGGCGATGGTGACGGCCAGCCAGGCGGCTGTGACCACGAGCAGGCCCGGCGACAGCCAGCCCAGATAAAGCGCCGAGCCGACGGTCAGCACCAGGCCCTGGATCAGCTCCGGCAGGCGCACGAAGGCGATGGTCACGTTGCGGATGTCGCTCGACAGGCTGGCCAGCAGTTCGGCGCTGCCGAGGCGCTCGAGGCGCTCGACGTCGGTATCGAGGATCTGCTTCACCAGCCGCCCGCGCAGCCCGTGGACGAAATGATGGCCGAGGATGGTCAGCGCCAGCTGCGAGGCGAGCGTCACCACCAGCAGCGCGACCACCACGCCGAGGAAGGCCGGCAGCACGCCGGCAGGATCGCCGACGGTGTCGATCAGCCGCCGGTTGATGAAGGCGATGGCACCGATGCCAAGCCCGGCGCTGGCCAGGCTGAGCAGCATCACGCCGAGGAAGGGCCAGCGGTAATGGCGATAGACGACGCGCAGCAGTTCCACGATGCATCCTTGTTATGGGGCGATAGGAAAGGAGGCATTGTCCGCCTGTGAGGGCAGGCGTCAATGCGGGCACGGCGATGCCGCCATCTTGCGTCACACGGGACACGCCTTCCCGAATTGCGCAACACAATGAAAAGAATTATCGTTTGCAATATCGAGACATACTATCGGCCTCGACACACAACGATAACCATCCCCCGGATCGAACAAGGGATCATCACGACATGCCCACTCTCCGACATCCGCATCTCCAGCGGCTGCCGATGCTGCCGCTCGTCCTCGGTTTCACCCTGCCCGTCACGGCGCTGGCCCAGTCCGCCAGCGAGGCGCCGAACGCGACCGATGCCCAGGCCATGAACCCGCTGGTGATCACCGCCAAGCGCAATCAAAGCCGCGTGGACGAGACGCCCCAGAAGGTCACCGTCATCACCCGCGAACAGATCGAGCAGCAGCTGGCCATCACCCAGGATCCGGGCCAGGTGCTCAGCAACCTGATTCCCTCCTACTCGCCCAGCCGCCAGAAGCTCTCCAACGCCGGTGAGACCTTCCGCGGTCGCGCACCGCTGTTCCTGGTCGACGGCGTGCCCCAGTCCAACCCACTGCGCGACAGCGGGCGTGACAGCTACACCATCGACCTCTCGATGGTCGAGCGCATCGAAGTCATCCACGGCGCCAGCGCCGAGCACGGTCTGGGCGCCACCGGCGGAATCATCAATTACGTGACCAAGCGTCCCGACGGCGCCGGGGTGAGCCAGCACGCCGGCATCAGCCTGACCAGCGACGACGACTTCGAGTCCGAGGGCTTCGGCCACAAGCTGGACTATCGCCTGAGCGGCCAGACCGGCGACTGGGACTATGTGTTGGCCGCCAGCCGCCAGGAGCGGGGCGTCTTCTACGACGGCAGCGACGACGAGGTCGGCATCGCCTATCCCGGCGAGATCCAGAACGCCGAGAGCTACGACCTGATGGCCAAGGCGGGCTACTGGATCGACGATCGCCAGAACGTCGAGGTCTCGCTCAACCGCTTCGAGCTGGAGGGCAACGGAGACTATGTCCCGGTAACGGGCGACCGCGACGCGGGCATCGCGACCACCGCGCGCAAGGGCGATCCGATCGGCGATCCCGGCTTCAACGAGGTCACCACCGCCCGGCTGTCGTACTCCCATGACGACTGGCTCGGCAACAGCGTAGACGCTCAGCTCTATACCCAGCGCTTCCGGGCCCAGTTCGGCACCACGCCCTACTTCCCCTACCAGGGCGACGACGGCACGACCCGCTACGACCAGACCCGCAACGAGTCCGACAAGGTCGGCGCCAAGTTCACCCTGTCCCGCGACGGCCTGCTGAACGATCGCCTGACCCTGACCACCGGCCTCGACCTGCTCGAGGACGAGACGCGGCAGATGCTGGTGCACACCGACCGCACCTACGTACCGGAGACGCAGTTCCGCAACGTCGCCGCCTTCCTGCAGGGCGACTACAGCCTGACCGATGCGGTCAGCCTGCACGCCGGCGTGCGCCACGAGCGCGCCGAGCTCGACGTCGACGACTTCTCGACCATCGACCGCAGCAACGTCACCCAGGACAACGTCAGCGTCGAGGGCGGCACGCCCGACTTCGACGAGACGCTGTACAACGCAGGCATCGTCTATCAGGCCACCGAGTGGGCGCAGCTCTACGCCAACTACTCCGAAGGCTTCGGCATGCCGGACGTGGGCCGCGTGCTACGCGGCATCGGCGAACCCGGCCAGAGCGTTGACGGCCTGCTGCAGCTGCAGCCCATCGTCACCGATAACCGCGAGATCGGCGCCCGCTTCGACTGGGATCGCTACGGCCTCGAGTTGAGCTACTACGAGTCGAACTCCGACTACGGCGAGCGCCTGGCCTTCGAGAACGGCACCTGGGTCGGCAGTCGCGAGAAGACCGAGAGCCAGGGCGTCGAGGTCACCGGCGAGGCCCGGGTCAGCGATCGCCACCGGCTGCGGCTGTCCTACACCCACGCCGAAGGCGAGTCGGACACCGACGGCGACGGCAGCGTCGACACCGAGCTGACCGGCATCAACATCGCTCCGGACACCCTCAAGCTGGCCTGGAGCGCGGCCTGGAACGACGAGCTTTCCACGCATCTGCAGTTCAGCCGCTACTTCAACCGAAGCGTCGACGACCCCGAGCTGGAGTTCGACGGCTACGGCCTGGTCGACGCCTCGCTGACCTATCGCCTGCCGGTGGGCCGCACCAGCCTGGGCGTGGAGAACCTCACCGACGAGGACTACTTCACCTACTACTCCCAGGCCGCCCGCAACAGCGACGAGTACTACTTCAAGGGTCGCGGCCGCACTCTGACCCTGAGCTATCAGCTCAACTTCTGAGCCGCCGTCGTATGACGCCTTTCATGAGCGGCATCTCCGGATGCCGCTCCTTTCCGTTTACTGCTGGCCCGATCGCGATGCCCGACACTGCTTCCCACTCGAATCGCGCTTGGACGGACGCCGTTCGCCTGCGCCGATGGCTGGCAGCGCTGCTGGCCCTGCTGATGCCGCTAGGCGCCGTCGCCGCCGACGTGCCCTCCGGCGGCCATGGCGTCACCAACGCTTTCGGTGACACGTCCGTTCCCGACATGCCACAGCGCGTCGTCACCCTCTACCAGGGCGCGACAGACAGCGCGGTGGCGCTCGGCATCACTCCGGTCGGCGTCGTCGATTCGTGGCTGGAACCGCCGATGTATCGCTATCTGCGCGAGGCTCTGGATGGCGTGGTGCACGTCGGCCTGGAGACCCAGCCCAACCTCGAGAAGATCGCCTGGCTGGACCCGGACCTGATCGTAGCCACGCGCTTTCGCCATCAGCGAGTCCGGCCGCTGCTCGAGGCCATGGCACCGACGGTGGCAAGCGAAAGCGTCTTCGACTTCAAGGCCAGCCTGAGGCTGCTGGCCAAGGCCACGGGCCGGGAGGCGCGTGCCCGGGCGCTGCTCCACGACTGGGACGCCCGTGTGGCCGACTTCCGCCGCCGCATCCGGCGCGCGCTGGGCGACGCCTGGCCGCAGAGGGCCGCCGTGGTGCGCTTCAAGAGCGACCACGTGCGCATCTACTCCACCGGCTTCGCCGGCTCGATTCTCGACGAGCTGGGCTTCGAACAGCCGAGCTCCGTGCAGGACCAGGGCTGGGGCATGAAGCTGACCAGCGAGGAGAACATTCCGGTCATCGATGCCGACGTGATCTTCGTGCTGCTGGAACCGGACGATCCCGCCATTGCCCGCAACTACCGCCACTGGCGCTCCCACCCGCTGTGGCAACGCCTGAACGCGGTACGCCATGACCGCGTGTTCGAGGTGGATGCGGTGAACTGGATCATGGGCGGCGGCATCCTGGCCGCCAACGCCATGCTCGACGATCTCTATGCCCACTACGGGCTGACGCCACCGGCCTCGTCATGCGCGGCGCCCGACGAGGAGGCCGTCGCATGCTGAACGGCCGACGATCGCGCCTCGCCGGGCTGCTACTGGGCCTGATGCTGGCGGCGGCGGCGTTCGTCGCGAGCCTGATGCTGGGCACCACGGAGATCCCGGCACCGACCTTTCTGCAGGCCCTCTGGCACTACGATCCCGCCCGGGTCGCGCATCTCATCATTCGCACCGAGCGCCTGCCGCGGGCGGTGATCGCCGCCCTGGTCGGCGCTAGCCTGGCCATCGCTGGCGCCCTGATGCAGACCCTGACCCGTAACCCCCTGGCCTCACCGAGCCTGCTGGGCATCAACGCTGGGGCCATGTTCTTCGTGGTGATAGCGGTCTCGTGGCTGCCCCTGCATGCGCCGGGCGAGATCGTCTGGGCCGCACTGCTGGGCGGCTTCGTCGCCGCGGGCCTGATCGCGCTGCTGAGCCGCGGCCGACGCGGCGAGCTGTCGCCGCTGCGAGTGGTGCTGGCGGGCGTGGCCGTCAGCGCCATGTTCGTCTCATTCAGCCAAGGCCTGCTGATCGTCGACCGGCAGAGCTTCGAGAGCGTGCTGTACTGGCTGGCCGGCTCCGTCTCCGGGCGCGAGCTGTCGCTGGTGGTGCCGCTGCTGCCGCTGTTCGGCGCCGCCCTGCTGCTGTGCGCTGCACTGGTCCGCCACGCCAACGCCCTGATGCTGGGCGACGAGACGGTGCAGGGGCTGGGCCTGCGCGCCGGCACCGTCAAGCTGCTGCTCGGCCTGGCGGTGATCCTGCTCGCCGGCGGCTCGGTGGCGCTGGCCGGCATGATCGGCTTCGTCGGCCTCATCGTGCCGCACATGGCGCGATGCCTGTTCGGCGTCGACCATCGCTGGCTGCTGCCGGCCTGCGCACTGCTGGGCGCCAGTCTGCTGCTGCTGGCCGACGTCGCCTCGCGCTTCCTGATGCCCCCGCAGGACGTGCCGGTGGGCGTGATGACCGCGCTGATCGGCACGCCCTTCTTCATTCATCTGGCACGCAGGACATCGGCCCGCTCATGACGCCTTCCTCTTCCCTGCCACACCCGGCTGACGACGACGGCAAATCCCGGGCATCGCGCCACGCCATCGTGCTCGCGCTGCTGGGCCTGGCGCTGCTGGCCAGCGTCGGCCTGTCGCTGACCCTCGGCAGCTTCCCCACCGCCTTCGATGAGGTCGTGCATGCGCTGATGGCGCCCCGGCACAGCGACATCGCCTTCATCGTCTGGGAACTGCGCCTGCCGCGCCTGCTGCTGGCCGTGCTGGTCGGCGCGGCGCTGGCCGTAGCGGGCGCCATCCTCCAGGGCATCGTGCGCAATCCGCTGGCCTCGCCGGACGTGATCGGCATCACCAGCGGCGCCGCCCTGGCCGCCGTGGCCTTCCTCGCGCTGATCGGAGCCGGCCTTGACCGCCACTGGCTGCCGGCCTCGGCGCTCGGCGGCGCGCTGCTCAGCGCCCTGCTGGTGTTCTCGCTGGCCTGGCGGCGCGGCCTCTCGCCGTCGCGCATGGTGCTGGTCGGCATCGGGCTCTCCGCCGCCATGGGCGCCATGACGACACTGCTGATCGTGATCAGCGACGACAGCGCCGCCATGGGCGCCTACGTGTGGCTGACCGGCAGCCTCTATGCCGCCCAGTGGCCGGACGTGATGGGCCTGCTGCCCTGGCTGCTGGTCGCCGTGCCGCTGTGCCTGACTCAGTCGCGACACATGGACGCCATGGCGCTGGGCGATCACGTGGCCCTGGGGCTCGGCGTGAACCTGCTGCGCAGCCGGCTGCTGCTGATGGCCTGCAGCGTGGCGCTGGCCGGCGCGGCCGTGGCCTTCGCCGGCGGGCTCAGCTTCGTGGGCCTGATCGCACCCCATATCGCGGCGCGCCTGGTGGGCCGCGGCTTCGCTCGGCTGGCGCCCGTCGCCGCGCTGATCGGCGCCCTGATCGTGCTATACGCCGACCTGCTGGGGCGGGTGGCGTTCCTGCCCAAGGACCTGCCGGCCGGCATCTTCGTCTCGGGCGTGGGCGCGCCCTTCTTCGTCTATCTGCTGTATCGCAGCCGCCGTTGAAACGGAGCCAGCACACGACGACAGCGCCCGGCGGACGGGCGCCCGAGGCAGTCTCGGCCGCCGGCCCGGCATACGTTGAAAATGAGAATGTTTTGTCTTACCTTGCCCTGCCTCCTTCCAGCCCGGATCGACACTTTCCCATGTCCAAGATCGCCGCCCCGACGGCCCGCCTGACGGGCGAAGCCCTGCGTGCCGGCTACGACGCCCGCCCCGTGCTGGACGGCGTCGACCTGGCGGTGACCGAAGGCAAGCTGACGGTGCTGCTCGGCCCCAACGGCTGTGGCAAGTCGACACTGCTGAAGACCCTGGCGCGGACCCTGACGCCGGACGGCGGCCGGGTCTACCTCGACGGCCAGGACATCCACCGTCGCCGCACCCGGGACGTGGCCCAGCGCCTGGGCATCCTGCCTCAGGGGCCGGATGCCCCAGAGGGCCTGACGGTCCGCCAGCTCGTGGCCATGGGCCGCTTCCCCCACCAGCGGCTGTGGCGCCAGGACGCCGAGGGCGACGCCCGCGCGGTGCGCGAGGCGATGGCCTACGCCGGTGTCACGGAGTTCGCCGAGCGCAGCGTCGACGCCCTCTCCGGCGGCCAGCGCCAGCGCTGTTGGATCGCCATGGTGCTGGCCCAGGAGACGGACCTGATCCTGCTCGACGAGCCCACCACCTTCCTCGACCTCAAGGTCCAGGTCGAACTGCTGGAACTGCTGGTGGCACTGGCCCACGATCAGGGCCGCACTCTGCTGGTGGTGCTGCACGACCTCAACCTGGCAGCGGCCTATGCCGACGAACTGGTGATGATGCGCGACGGACACATCGAACGGCGAGGCACGCCTACCGAAGTGTTCACCGCCGAGAACCTGAAGCGGGTCTTCGACCTTGATGCCCATGTCATCGACGATCCCCAGGGCGGCGGCCCAGTTTGCGTGCCTCTCCAGTCGCCCCTGGCCCGCTCGCGTCGAGAAGCCCAGCGCGAGGTCAGCGCATGAGCCGGCGCTTCTGCGCGGTCGAGAGCGCCGCCGTCCAAGATCCCCTGGCTGGCACCGCCACCCACGCCGAGCGCAATCTGCTGCTCGCTTGGCCGAGCGCCAAGTGGCAGCGCAACCTGCGCCACGCCAGCGACATGCCGGCAGAAATCTTGGCCCGGCTCGATGCCCTGGCCGAGGCCGGCCGCCGGGTCAACCTGATCCACCGCCACGGGCACCCCAGCCACCGCCATCGCCTCTACCTGATGCCCGAGAACCGCGGCTTCGAGGTCGAGCGCGAGGCGCTGCCGGCGTTCCTGGCCGCCTTCGACAACGGCGAATCGTTGGCCCGCTGGGAGACCGAGGCGCCCTCCGGCGCGCTGCTCCTGTGCTGCACCCACGGCAAGAAGGACAAGTGCTGCGCCAAGTTCGGCTTCGCCGCCTACAAGGCGCTCGCCATGGCGATCGACGCCCACGACCTGCCATTCGAGGTCTGGGAGAGCAGCCACCTGGGCGGCTGCCGGCTGGCCGCCAGCGCCATCCTGTTTCCCGCGCTGCGCAAGTACGGGCGCATCACCGAGGCCGACGTGCTGCCGCTGCTCGAAGCCGAGGCCCGGGGAAGGCCCTACCTGCCCTGCTACCGCGGCGACGGCCACCTGTCGCCGGTGCAGCAGTGCGCCCAGCACGCCGCGCTGGGCTGGCTCGAGAACCGGGAGCGGGTCGCGATGCCACGCCTCGCGACAGAGGACGGCGACGACGAGGCCCGCCGGCTGACGTTCGACTGGCAAGACGGCGTCCATGTCGGCCGGCTGGTCGTGCACTGCCGGGTCGACACCGTGATGCGTCTCGACACCTGCGCCGACCTGGAAAGCGACGGCGCCACGCCGAGCCCCGTCTGGCGCGCCGTCGAGGTCGAGCCCCTCCCGCCGGGCGAGGCCTGAACGCCGCCTACCCCTGTCCGTCCGTGGCCCGACGCCCCGGCTCGAGGATCTCCCGGGCCAGCTCGCGGCCGCCCGGGGTCAGATGCAGCGCTTCGCCGTTGCGCTCGATCAGCGCCTGCTCGCGGCTGCGCGCCACCACCCGGCGCGCCTTGGCATCGTCCCACAGCAGGTGCTCGCGCAGCGCCCGGGTGACGTTCTCCTCGTGCTGCTCGGGGCTGCCCTCGTGGTTGTAGAGGTGCACGGCCAGGGTGCGGATCTCGTTGAGGCGCCGCTGGCCGCGACGCCGGAACCACTGGGCGACCACTCCGTAACGTGGACCGGCCAGGAAGGCCACCAGCAGGAACGCGCCGGTCATCACCGCCATCATGCCGCCGATCGAGACGTCCCAGGCCACCGCCAGGACATAGCCCGAGATGCTGGACAGGATCGAGACCAGGATGCCGTAGACGAACATCAGCCACAGCCGGTCGGTCAGCAGATAGGCCGTGGCCGGCGGCACGATGACGAACGCCACGAACAGCACCGCCCCCACGGCGTCGAAGGCCGCCACCGCGGTGCCGCTGGTCAGCAGCAGCAGACCATGGAACAACAGCCCCGGGGCCAACCCCAGGGCCCGGGCCAGCCCCTCGTCGAAGGTGGCCAGCTTGAGCTCCTTGAAGAAACAGCCGACGAAGGCGGCGTTGAGCAGCGTCATGGCGCCCATCGAGAGCAGCGCCTGGGGCACCCGATACTCGCCCAGGGTGACGGTATCGAGCCACACGAAGCCGATCTCGCCGAGCAGCACGGTATGGGTGTCGATGTGCACGTCCCGGGCATACAGATTGAGCAGCAGCACGCCGATCGAGAACAGCACCGGGAACACCAGGCCGATGGCCGCGTCCTGCTTGACCCGCCGGGTGCTGACCAGCAGTTCGGTGAGCACCACCGTGAGCAGCCCCGTCAGCGCGGCACCGAGGAGCTGCAGCGGCCCGCTCTGCTGGTGGGTCACCAGCCACACGATGACGATGCCGAACACGATGGCGTGGCCGATGGCGTCCGAGAGCATGCTGTTGCCGCGCAGCACCAGGAAGGTGCCCACCAGGGTCGAGGCGATGCCCACCAGGGCGCCCACCAGCATGATCATCGCCGCGGGATTGTCGAACAGCGCAGCCAGCATCAGGCGCCCTCCTCGTACAGCGAGGCCAGCACCCGCTCGGCCTCGGCACGCCCCGCCGGCGTCAGCAGCCAGCGCCGCGACGGCCCCGGCTCTCCCGGCGGCGCCTCGCCCCATTCGACCAGGCCGCGACGCTCAAGCTTGCGCAGCGCGGTACGGGTGCGCAGCCCGTGGTAGCTGTCGATCAGCCCCTGCTCGGAGCGGAACACCGGATCCTCGTGGCGAGCGGCGAGCCCGTAGAGGGTGGTCAGCACCTGCTGCTGACGCAGGCGTCGACGCCCCCGCCACAGCCGAAGTGCCTCCCATGCCAGGCCGCGCCCCGGCGCCAGGGCGATCGACAGCAGCACCACGGCGGAGACGCTGAGAATGATCAGCGGTCCGGTGGCCAGGCCACGCGACAGGGCACTGAGCAGCGCGCCCAGCACGCCACCGGCCATACCGATGAGCGCGGCCAGCGTCACCATGCCCTCGAGACGCCGGCTCCACTGCCGGGCCGCCACCGCCGGGGCGATGATCATGGCCGCCATCAGCACCACGCCGACCATCTGCAGGCCGACCACCACGGCCAGCGCGACCATCATCGTCAGCAGCGCCTCGAGCCAGACCACCGGCAAGCCCAGAGAAGCGGCGAACTCGGCGTCGAAAGTCACCAGCTTGAACTCCTTCCACAGCACCGCCACCAGTGCCAGGGCGATCGCGGTGATGCCGGCCATGATCCACACGTCGGCGCGCAGGGTGGCCGCCGCCTGGCCGAACAGGAAGGCGTCGAGGCCGCCCTGGGACGCGTTGTTCATGCCCTGGATATGGGTCAGCAGCACCACCCCGAGAGCGAAGAAGACGCTCAAGGCGATGCCCAGGGCGGCGTCCGTCTTGAGCCGGCTGAGGCGCGTCAGCAGCAGCATCGTCAGCGCCGCCAGGGCGCCGGTCACCAGCGCGCCGGTCAGGATGCTGCCCATGTGACGCCCACCGGCGATGATGAAGCCCAGACAGACCCCGGGCAGCGCCGCGTGGGACATGGTGTCGCCGAGCAGGCTCTGGCGACGCAGCACCGCGAAGCAGCCCAGCACGCCGCTGATCAGCCCCAGCAGGGCGGCGCCGGCCATGACGTTCTGCAGGGTGTAGTCGTTCAACAGGCTCAGCAGCGAGGCCATCACGAGGCGTCGCCCTCCCCGGCCAGCATGCCGGCTTCGTCGAGCAGCGCGATCTGGCCGCCGTAGGCGCGGCGCAGGTTGTCGGCGGTATAGACCTCGCGCACCGGCCCCTGGGCGATGACCCGCACGTTGAGCAGCAGCAGCCAGTCGAAGTAGCTGCGCACCGTCTGCAGGTCATGGTGCACGACGATCAGCGTCTTGCCCTGGTCGCGCAGGCGGCGAAGGATGTCGACGATGGCGCGCTCGGTGGTGGCGTCGACCCCGGCCATGGGCTCGTCGAGGAAATAGACGTCGGCCTGCTGGACCAGCGCCCGGGCCAGGAACACCCGCTGCTGCTGGCCACCGGAGAGCTGGCTGATCTGACGTCCGGCGAGGTCGGCCATGCCGACCTGCTCCAGCGCCGACATGGCCTCCCGGCGCTCGCGCCGGCCAGGACGCCGGAGCCAGCCCAGCCGACCATAGAGCCCCATGGTGACCACGTCCAGGGCGGTGGTGGGAAAGTCCCAGTCGACGCTGGAGCGCTGCGGCACGTAGCCCACGCGACGGCGATGCGACTTGTAGGGCAGGCCGAACAGCCGCACGTGGCCGGCCACCGAGGGCACCAGCCCCAGCACGCTCTTGATCAGCGTGCTCTTGCCGGCCCCGTTGGGACCGACGATACCGGCCATCACCCCGGGCGGCACGTCGAAGTCGATGTCCCACAGCACCGGCTTGCTGTGGTAGCTGACCGTCAGGTCCTCGACGTGCAGGGCGAGATCGGGTTCATGCAGCGGCTGCGTCATGGTGGGCCTATTCGATGCGTGAGATGCGTGAGATGCGTGGAAGGAAGATCAGGGAGCGGGAATCTCCCAGCGGGCGGCCCAGTCGGCCAGCGCCTCGGGCAGCGGCGCCGGGGTGCCGCCGAGCGCCTCGACGATGTGCCGGGTGTTGGCATGCAGCATGCCGATGTAGGTGCCCTCCGCGGTTCCCGCCTCGCCCATGGCATCGGCGTACAGCTGGGCACCGATCGAGACCTCCTGACCGCGCTGGCGGGCGGCGTCGATCACCGCCTGGACGGTGCGCGGATTGATGGTGCTCTCGACGAACACCGCCGGCACCCCGCGGGTCACCACCGCCTCGGTCATGGCCCGGATATCGGCCACACCGGTCTCGGTCTCGGTGCTGATGCCCTGGATGCCGGCGACCTCGATGTCATAGGCCCGGCCGTAGTAGTTGAAGGCGTCATGGGCGGTGACCAGGATACGCTGCTGCTCGGGAATGGAGGCGACGCTGGCCGCGATCCAGTCGTGCAGGGCGGCGAGCTCGCGGCCATAGGCCTCGGCGTTGGCCCGCATCGTCGCCGCGCACTCGGGGCGCGCCTCGGCGAAGGTCTCGGCCAGCACCGGCAGGGTCTGCGCCCACAGCGACACGTCCATCCACAGGTGGGGATCGATGCCGTAGGCATCCTGCACCCGAATCAGCGCGTCCTCGCCGATGGCGGCGGGCGAGACCGCCACGGTCGTCGTGATCTCGGCGAAGCGTTCCAGCACGTCGCCGAGCTGGCCTTCCAACTTGTAACCCGAATAGAGGATGGTCTCGGCACGCTGCAGGGTCGCCACGTCCCGGGCGCTGGCCTGGAAGAGGTGCGGGTCCACCCCCGGCCCCATCAGCGCCGTGACCTCGACGCACTCGCCACCGACCCGCTCGGCGACATCGCCGAGCATGCCGATGGTCACCACCGTCTCCAGCGGCTCCGCCGCCTGCAGCGGCCCGCTCCCCAGGGCCATGGCAAGCCCCATGCTCATCCATCGCATCCGCATCCTTGTCCCTCCCGGTGTGCCGCCCCCGCAGATATAACACCCCGGCCACGCCGAGGTAAAAGCGTCGCGTCTCACACACTGTTACACGACGACTTGAAACTCATGGACATCAGACGACACTAATGGGTGTCGTCGACGCAAGACGGCCACATGGACACCGACTCAAGGAGAGACGCCATGACCCGCGATTCCCTGCGCAAGACGAGTATCACCGCCGCCCTGCTCGCCACTGGCCTGACCGTCAGCGCCACGGCCTCGGCCGCGCCCCAGGGTCTCTACTCCGCCGACGAGCTGCTGGATGCCGACGTCTATACCCAGGAGGATCCCGAGCGCTCGATCGGTGAAGTGGAAGACGTGCTGCTCGACGACGACATGCGCCTGCGCGCCCTGGTCATCGACTCCGGTAGCCTGCTTGACCTCAACGAGAAGCAGTACGTGGTCGAGGCCGACCAGTTCAAGGTCGAGACCCGCCACGGCGAGCGCATCGAGGACATCGAATACCGCGTCACCCTGAGCCTCGACGCCGCCAGCCTGCGCGACCAGCCCGAATACACCGATGGCTGGTGGAACCAGGCCCGCGAGAGCATGCGTGACGCCTGGGCCGATACCCGGGAAGGCGCCGCCAGTGCCTGGGAAACCACCCAGGAAGGCGCGTCCACCGCCCTGGACCGCATCGGCCAGGCCCTGCAGAACGCCGGCGAGAGCGCCCAGAAGGCCGCCGAATAATCCCGTCTCGGCGACACGCCGTCACGCGCCCATACGCCCCGGCCCTGCCGGGGCGTATCGCGTTCAGGCCCGACGCAGGTCGGTCAGGATCGGCGTGCCGGTGGCCGGATCGGGCACCAGGGTGCAGGTCACGCCGTAGAGCTCGCGCACCAGCGCCTCGGTGACCACCTCGGCGGGCGTGCCCTGGGCGACGATGCGCCCGTCGCGCATGGCCACCAGGTGATCGGCATAGCGGCAGGCGCTGGCCAGGTCATGCAGCACCAGCGCCAGGGTGCGGCCGTCGGCGGCCAGGCGCCGGACCAGCTCGAAGACCTCCAGCTGATGGCCCAGGTCCAGCGCCGAGGTCGGCTCGTCGAGCAGCAGCAGCGGCGTCTGCTGGGCGATGGTCATGGCAATCCAGGCGCGCTGGCGCTGGCCGCCGGAGAGCGCCTCCAGCGGCCGATCCGCCAGCGCCTCCAGCCCCGCCGCAGCCACCGCCGCCTCCACCGCGCGCTGGTCGTCGCCGGACCACTGGCGCAGCCAGCCCTGGTGCGGCTGGCGGCCGAAGCGGATCAGGTCGCCCACGGTCAGCCCCTCCGGCGCCGTGGCCTCCTGGGGCAGCAGCGCCAGGCGCCGCGCCAGCTCTCGGGCCGGCAGCCGCTGGATGTCCTGGCCGTCGAGCAGCACCGCGCCCGCGTCCGGCGCGTGCAACCGCGCCAGGCCGGCCAGCAGGGTCGACTTGCCGCAGCCATTGGGGCCGACGATGGCGGTCACCTTGCCCGGCGGCAGCGCGACGGCGAGGTCCGCGATGACCGTTCGGCGGCCGTGGCTCAGGCTCAGCGCCTCGGCCTGCAGGCGTTGCGGGGCGTTCATGAAACTCTCCTATTGGCGGGACGCATCAGGATCCACAGCAGCCAGGGGCCGCCGACCACGGCGGTGACGATGCCCACCGGCAGTTCGATGGGGGCCAGCAGCAGCCGGCCGGTCAGGTCGGCCAGCACCATCACCAGGGCGCCGGCCAGGGCCGAGGCGACCAGCGGCACGCCCCGCGACGTGGACAACGAGCGGGCGATCTCCGGTCCGATCAGCCCGACCATGCCCACCGGCCCGGCCACCGCCACCGCCAGCGCGGTCAACAGCACCGACAGCCCGAGAATCTGGGCGCGCCGGCGGCGCAGCCCGACGCCGAGCCCGCGGGCCACGGCATCGCTGAAGCGCATCAGCGACAGCGAGCGGGCCAACGCCATGGCCAGCGGCCAGCCGATCGCCAGGCCGATGCCCAGCACCGCCACGGCGCCGCCCGGGCGGGCATTCAGGGTGCCCACGGTCCACGGGTAGGCCTGGTTGGCAGTATCGATGTCCACCCGCGCCAGCAGCAGCTGGGTGATCGCGCCGAACACCGCGCCGACGCCGATGCCGGCGACGATGAAGCGATAGCCGCGGGTGTCGCCGCCGGTGGCCACCCCGAAGGTGACGGCTGCGGCAGTGGCGGCACCGACCAGCGCCATGGCCGGCGGCGCCAGCGACACGCCAAGCCCCACCACCGAAGCCACGGCGAAGGCGGTGGCACCGTTGTCGATGCCGATGATGCCGGGGGTGGCCAGGCGGTTGCGGGCCAGGGTCTGCATCAGGCAGCCGGCCAGGGCCAGCGCCGCCCCGGTCAGCCAGGCCGCCAGCAGCCTGGGGAAACGCAGCTCCTGCACCAGGAAACCGGCCAGCGGATCACCCTCTCCGCGCAGCGCCGCCCAGGCGCCGGCGGGCGACAGCGACTGCTGGCCCAGGCACAGATAGGCCAGCGAGGCTGCCGCCAGCAACCCCAGCAGCAGCAGGCCGACGAGCAGTGCGCGGCGCTCGACCAGCAGATGGCGTTCGCCCCGTGCCAGGCGCCAGTAGCCGGGCGGCGGCGCGATGCGCTCGGCGGCGCCCGCCTCGAGGCGCGGGGCGTCGGCGCGGGAAGGCATCAGCAGGGTATCGGACATCTGGGTCTCGGACATCAGGGTCTCCGGCTCACAGGGTCGGCAGTCGACGGGCGCGCACCACGGCGACCAGCACCGGGGCACCGACCAGGGCGGTGAGCACGCCCAGCGGCAGCTCCGACGGCGCCACCACCAGCCGCGAGACCACGTCGGCGGTGAGCACCATCAGCGGGCCCAGCGGCAGGCACAGCCATAGGGTGCGACGAATATCGGGACCGGCCAGGGCGCGCGCCGCGAAGGGCACCACCAGTCCGACGAAGGCGATCGGCCCGGCAATGGCGGTGGCGGCACCGACCAGCAGCGCCACGGCGATCACCACCAGGGCCCTCACCCGGCCGGGGCGATGGCCGAGCCCGGAGGCGACCCGCTCGCCCAGCGCCAGCGCCGCCAGGGGCCGGGCGATCAGTGCGGTGACGACCAGCGCCAGCCCCAGGCTCGGCAGCACGGCGGCAAGGTCGTCGAGACGGCGGCCGGCCAGGCTGCCGACCACCCAGAAACGGATCTCGTCGGCGGTGCGCTGATCGAACAGCAGCAGCAGCGAGGTCAGCGAGGCCAGCAGCGCCGAGAAGGCGGCGCCGGCCAGCACCAGGCGCACCGGATCGTCGCCCAGGCCGCGCAGCCGCACCACGCTCATCACCGCGAAGCAGCCGACCAGGGCCCCGATCTGGGCCACGGCCACGCGCAGTGTCGCCGCACTGGCGCCCAGCCACAGCGCCACGGCCACGGCGAAGGCCGCCCCGGCGCTGACGCCGAGCAGCCCGGGCTCGGCCAGCGGATTGCGCGACACCGCCTGCAGCAGCGCCCCGGCCACGCCCAGGGACAGCCCCACGGCAATGCCGATCAGGGTCCGCGGCAGGCGCAGGGTCTCGACCACGAAGCGCGCCTCGCCGTCGGCGTGGCCGGCGAGCACCGCCAGGGCACGACCAGGGCCGACCTCGCCGGCGCCCCACAGCAGGCTGGCCAGGACCGCCAGCGCCAGCAGCCCGGAAAGCATCAGCATGACACGGGAAAGCCCCGCCGATGGGCGGGGCTCGATCTTGACGGTGGCTGCCTTCGACATCAGGGCACGGGCGCCGCTTCGATATCGTCGAGAATGGCCTCGGCGGCCAGCGGGCCGTTGGCGCTGGTCCACAGCTGACCGTCCACCGGCACCACCTGGCCGTTCTCGACCACCGGCAGGCGGGCGAAGGCCGGGGAATCCTTGGCCGCGGCCAGGGCGTCGTCACCTTCCTCGTTGAGGGTGGCGAGGAACAGCCAGTCGCCCTGCAGCCGTGACAGGTTCTCCAGGCTCAGCGGATCGCTGTGCACACCGCCGTCGTTGACCAGACCGCTGGAGGCCACGTCCAGGCCGACGGCTTCCAGCATGCCGCTGGAGAACAGCTGATCGGACATCACCAGCGGGCCCTGGGGCATCCAGCGCACCAGATTCGCGGTCCGGGCCTCGGCGCCCCCCAGAGTCTCGCGCAGCTCGGCGGTGCGCGCCTCGACGTGATCGATGGCCGCGTTCACCGCGTCCTCGCGGCCCAGGGCCTCGCCGAACTGGCGGCCCTCGACCTGCCAGGCGTCGGGCGTGATGCCCGGGCTCTGCGGCACCACGGTGGGCGCGATGCGCGACAGCAGCCGGTACTGGGCATCGGGCAGGCGCGGCCCGGCCAGGATCAGATCCGGGCGCTCGCCCACCACCGCTTCCATGTTGATCTCGCGCACCACGCCGACGATCGCCGGACGCTGATCGCCGAGGTGCGGCTCGATGTAGCGGGCCACGTCGTCGCCGCCGCGGGTGGTGACGGCGCCCACCGGCATCACGCCGGCCGCCAGGGCGGTGTCCAGGGCACCTTCATAGAGCGTGACCACGCGCTCGGGCGCGTCGGGGACCTCGATCTCGCCGTGGGCGGTATCCAGCATGCGCGCCTGGGCCGGCGTGACCGCGGCGGCGAACGCCGCCACCAGGCAGGCGCCGATCAGGGTCGAGGCCTTGGGCAGGGAAACTGACATGGAAGCTCCTGGGCTTGCCGGGCGCTGACGCGCCCGATCATGCGAATGATTACCGATGATAATGAATCTCAAACCAGTTCTCAGCCCTGCGCACCGCAACGTCGCGTTCGGCGTTTCGCAACGGCAACCGATGCCGAAGCAGGAGCGCAGGAAGCGGAACTAGAGGCTGTCGACGACGTCGCCCAGCTGGGCGTGGACGCTTTGCAGGCCGTCGCCGGAGAGATACCACAGGTCCGGTGTCAGCACCGTCACGTCGATCGTCTCTCCGCCCGCCTCGGCCAGCGCCGCTTCCAGCCCGGCGAGGTCCAGCGGGGTGTCGCCGATGGCCGCACTGCGGTCGACCACGAACAGCGCGTCCGGGGCCATCGCGGCGATATCGGCCGGGGCCAGCGGGGTGAAGGTGCGGCTGCCATGGCTCACCGGCTCCACCGAGGCCGGCACCTCCGGCTGGTCGATGCCCAGCAGCTCGCCGATCACCGGCTCCTGGCGCAGCGAGTAGCCACCGTCGTTGTGGGTCACCACCACCGCCTCGAGATCATCGGCCAGCGACGCGCGGGCCGCCTCGATCTCGGCCTCAAGCGCCGCCAGACGCTCGCTGGCCTGCGCCTCGGCGCCGTAGGGCGCGGCCAGGGCCTGCACCTTGTCGCTCAGCGCGGCGAAGTAGTCGCCTTCGGCGAGGGTGACGTCGCGGGTCTCGGCCAGCGCCTCGAGGTCACCCTGTGAGGCCGACTGGCGGCCGGTAATCAGGATCAGCTCCGGCGCGAGGCCGGCGATCGCCTCGAGGTCCGGCGACTTGAGCCCGCCGACGTCGGCGCGCCCTTCCGCCAGGGCCGCCACATAGGCCGGGGCCGCCTGATGCGGCACGCCGACCAGATGCTCCTCGAGCCCCAGCGCCGCCAGGGTGTCCGCGGCGCCCCAGTCGAAGCTGACCACGGCGGGACCGTGCGCCTCGCCCTCGACGTCATAGGCCTGGGCCATCATCGGGGCGGCGCAGGCGCCGACCATCACCGCAGTGCGTAACCATCCGTTCGTCATCATGCTCTCCTGTGGTTCATCCGTGAATTGCCCATCTTCGACCGCGACCGGGCGGAGTGCCCGGCCGCGGCGTGGTGTCCTGCTCGGTGGCGGCGATCAGAACTCGACGTTGATGCCCAGCCACAGGCGGCGGCCGTCCTCGACGTAGCCGTACTCTTCCTCGGTGATGTCCTCGTCGAAGAGGTTGTAGAGGCCGGCGTTGAGGGTGGTCTGCGGCGTCAGCTGATACCCGAGGCCGGCGTCGACGAAGGTGTAGGACGGGGCGACGATGGCATCCCGGGACGGGCCGGTCGTGGGCTGGCTCTCCTCGCCGCGATAGGTCAGGCGCGTCCACTGGCTCAGGCGCTCGGTGGCCTGCCAGTCCAGCGACGCCGTGACCTGATGCTTGGGCAGCTGGTTCAGCGGCTCGCCCTTGTATTCGCCGGTCTTCTGCTCGGAGTCGGTGTAGGTGTAGCTGGTGCTCAGGTCCAGGTTGTCGGCCAGTGGCGTGGACAGCGAGAATTCGACGCCTCGGGTGACCGCCTCGTCGACATTGAGCCGGTAGGTCGGATCGGAGCCGAACTGGTTGGCCCCTTCGGTGCACACGGAGGTCGGACAGGCCACGCGGGTGATCTTGTCCTCGAAGTCGGTATGGAAGACGGTCAGGCCGGCCAGCAGGCCGTTGTCAGCGGCGTAGTGCAGGCCCAGTTCCTGGCTGAGCGAGGTTTCCGCCTCCAGGTCCGGGTTGCCGTAGATGTTGCCGCCACGGCTGACCTGGACCCAGTCGGCGTTGGTGGCACGCAGATCCGGCGCCCGGAAGCCCGAGGAAACGCCGCCCTTCAGGGTCCAGCGATCGTCCAGGTGCCAGACGCCATAGAGGCGCGGCGACCAGTGGCTGCCGTACTTCTCGTCCTCGTTGAGGCGCACGCCGCCGGTCAGCGAGACGTCCTCGGTCAGCATCCATTCGTCCTCGGCGTACAGCGCCCAGCGATAGCGTTCCAGCTCGCTCAGGCTGGACGTCGCGGATTCGTTGCCGCCGTCCTCCAGACGCTGCTTCTCGTACTGGCCGCCCAGGGTCAGGATATGGGCGCCCAGCGGCAGCACCGCCTTGGTGTCCGCCACGGTGCTCCGGTAGTTCATGTCGCGCGAGGGGTTGTCGACCTCCTCGTGCTGCACGTAGCTCTCGGTGCTGCCGAAGTCGAAGTAGCCGTCGTGGCTCAGCGCGAAGTGGCGGCGGTCGTACTTCTGCTCGGAGCGCTCGTTCGGCCCCCGACGCCCCACCAGTGCCACGGACTCACCGGGATTGGTGATCCGGCGCTGCTCGCTGTAGCCCGCTTCCAGGCCGATCTCGTTGATGTCGTCGGGGGTCCAGGTCAGCTTCGCGGTGCCGCTGGCCAGGCGCTGGTCGGCGTAGCCGCCGATGATGGCGTCCTCGTCGCGCTGGTCATATTGCCCGTAGACCTGCAGGCCGAGCCGCTCGGCCACCAGCGGACCGGCCACGTAGAAGCGGCTGTTGTGCTCGTCGCCGGAGGCAGAGTCCTGCTGGAGCGTCATGCCGGTCGAGACCTCGCCGCCCCACTCCTGCGGCACCTTGCGGGTGATGACGTTGATCACCCCGCCCAGCGCATCGGAGCCGTACAGCGACGACATCGGCCCGCGGATCACCTCGATGCGCTCGATGGCCGACAGCGGCGGCATCCAGCCCTGCTCGATGCCCGGGCCATCGCTGTTGGGGCGGGTTTCCCGCGAGCCCTGGCGCTTGCCGTCGACCAGCAGCAGGGTGTACTTGGCGCCCATGCCGCGGATGCTGATGTCCTGGGACGAACCGCCGCCGGTGACGGTCACGCCCGGCACGTTGCGCAGCGCATCGGTGATGTCCCGGTAGGCGCGGCCTTCCAGCTCCTCGCGGGTGATCACGCTGATCGAGGCCGGGGCATCCTGGACCTGCTGCTCGTACCCGGCGGCGGTGACCACCACATCGTCGAGCCGGGCCGTTTCCTGGGCCGCGGCGGTAGACGCCGCCAGGCCGGCGATCAGCGTGGCAAGGACGGAGCGGGAAGAGGGAAACGACATCGGTTGCGACTCCTGAAGATCCCACCGGCCGCTGGGCCGGCTTTTAGTTAATAGGAATTTTTATCATTCACATTCTTCCATATTCGTTCGCCCACGTCCTCGTACGCCGCGTTGCCAAACGCGCAACGGCTGGCAGGGATTCTCCTTTGCCCATCACAACGCGAATGATTTTCAACAAAGGTATTGGTAGGATGGCGGCTCCGTTAGCATCCTACGGCTTTACCCCATGCACGATGCCGATGAACTGATCGCCTTCGCCGACGTCATGGACAGCGGCAGCCTGACCCTGAGCGCTCGCCGGCTGGGCGTGGCGAAATCGACCCTGAGCCGCCGCCTCCAGCAGCTGGAGACACGGCTCGGCCAGCCGCTGATGCGCCGTCAATCGAACCGCCTGGAGCCCACCGAGGCCGGGCGGGTCTTCCACGACTACTGCCTGCGGCTGATCGCGCTGGCCGACAAGGGACGCCAGGCCCTGGACGAGCTGCGCGAGGAAGTCAGCGGCGAGCTGACGCTGGAGGTCCACGAGGCCCTGGCCCGCTGCTGGGTGGCCCCTGCCCTCGACGCTTTCATGGCCCGACATCCCGGCCTCCAGTTGAACCTGCACACCCGCGACCGACTCACGTCGGAGGCGGCCAGCCAGTCGGTGGTGGTGTGGTACGGCGACCCCGGCGAGACCTCCCTGCGCCAGGAGACGATGACCCGGCTGCCTCGCGGGCTCTACGCCCACCCCGACTACCTGGCCCGCCATGGCACGCCGGCCCACCCTCGTGACCTGGACGGCCATGCCTGGATCGACCTGCTCGGCGAGGCCAAGTCCGGCCTGGCGCTGCGTCATCCCCGCGAGGGCGTCCACGACGTCTGCCCGCCCGGCTCGCGGCTGCGCGTCGACCGCCTGCTGCTGCATTCCGACGCCATCGCCCGCGGCCACGGCCTGGGCGTGCTGCCGGTATGGATGGCCGAGCTCCGCCGGCAGGCCCATCCCGACCAGCTGGTGCGCTGCCTGCCCGAGTGGCAGGCCTCGGCGGCGCCGGTCAGCCTGCTCTATCCCCACGGCCACCTGCCGCGCAAGGTCACGGCGCTGCTCGAGTTCCTGCGCGAGGCCTGTCCCGCCGCCTGGACCACCCTGCCGGCGGCCGCTCCGGTCGAGGCCTGAGCCACCCGCCGTGCCTCCGGCGAGCGCGATTGCTAGAATGGAGCCCTCGACGACGCTCAAGGAGCGAGCATGGGACTTCGTGAAATCGCCGTCGGCGGCCTCTATCTCTCCCCCCTGCTGGTGTATGCCCTGCTCGGCTTCGGCGCCACGCTGCTGATCCGCGCGGGGCTCTATCGTCTGCTGGGCGCCAACCGCCTGTGGTACGAGGCCTGGTTCGATACCGCCCTGTTCGTGATCTTCACCGCCGTCATCGCCTACCTCTCCTCCGCCACCGGGAACGTCTGAACATGCGCACCCTGCTACGCAGCCTCGTCACCCTGGTCATCGTCGCCCTGGCCATCGCCGCCGGCCTGTGGCTGTGGCACTACTACCTCTACACGCCCTGGACCCGCGACGGCCGCGTGCGCGCCGAGGTGATCACCGTCGCCCCGGACGTCGCCGGGCGTGTGGTGGCCCTGCCGGTGGCCGACAACCAGCGCGTCGACGCCGGCGAGACGCTGTTCCGGATCGATCGATCGCGCTACGAGACGGCGGTGAGCCGGGCCGAGGCAGTGGTGGCCCAGCGCCAGGCCGAGCTCCAGCTGAGCCAGGACGAGGCCTCGCGACGCAGCCGCCTGAGCCGCCAGGCAATCAGCGCCGAGGGTCAGGAGACGGCTCGCATCAACCGCCAGGTGGCCAGCGCCAGCCTCGACCAGGCCCAGAGCGATCTGGCCAGCGCCCGGCTCGACCTCGAGCGCACCACGGTGGCGGCGCCGGCGGCGGGCCACGTGCTCAACCTGCAGCTCAGCGAGGGCAACTACGTCAGCGCCGGCGAGGAGGTGATGGCGCTGATCAAGGAAGGCTCCTACTTCGTCACCGGTTACTTCGAGGAGACCAAGACCCCGCACTTCTCGGTCGGCGATCCGGCCCGGGTGACGCTGATGAGCGGCGACACCGAGATCCGGGGCCACGTGGAGAGCATCGGCCGCGCCATCGCCGATCCCAACACCGACCCCAACAGCCAGCTGCTGCCCCGGGTGCAGCCCACCTTCAGCTGGGTGCGGCTGGCCCAGCGCATTCCGGTGCGCATCGCGCTGGACGAGATTCCCGAGGGAACGACCCTGAGCGCCGGCATGACGGCCTCGGTGTACGTGGAGCCGAACGCCGAGCCGACGGAGTAACGGCGCATGTCCCCCTGGCTGCAGGCCTATCTCACCCCGAGCGCCGATGCGGTGAAATTCGCCGTCAAGGCTACCCTGGCCATGCTGCTGGCGCTCTACGCGGCGCTGTGGTGCGACCTGGAGCGGCCCTACTGGGCGCTGATCTCGGCGGCCTTCCTGCAGGTCCGGCCGATGAGCGGCATGGTGGTGGAGAAGGGACTCAGCCAGATCGGCGGTACCCTGGTGGGCTGTGGTGCCGGCATCGTCATCATGGGATTGTTCGCCCAGGCGCCGATTCCCGCGCTGGCCACCCTGACGCTGTGGATCATGATCTGCACCTACGGCAGTTCGCTGCTGCGCAATAATGCCTCCTACGGCTGCATCATGGGCGCGGTGACGGCGATGCTGATCGTGGTGATCGGCGCCAGCCAGCCCGATGGCATCTTCTCCATCGCCGTGGCCCGGCTCTCCGAGCTGTCACTGGGCGCGGCGTGCGCCACCCTGGTCAGCGCCCTGCTGTGGCCGATCAAGGTCGGCGACCATCTCGGTCACCAGGCCGACGCGGTGGTCAACCAGGCCTTCCGCCACGCCGCCCTGAGGCTGAGCGACAGCGACGACCCGAGCGCGCTGCAGCAGACCCTGACCGACAGCCTGGAGCCGCTCACCCAGCTCGAGACCGACAGCCAGGCCGCCCGCTACGAAGGGCCCGAGGGCCCTGGGCGCATCCGCGCCAGCCACGTGCTGACCCGCCGCACCCTGCGCCTGATGGCTACCCTGCACGCCCTGCAGCAGATCCTTCACCACTACGGCGAGCGCCTCTCGCCGACGATCCACCGGCTGGCCGCCGAGCTGGCGGAAGGCTTTCGCGAGTCGGCGGAGGTCAGCGGCGTCGCCCCCGCCCAGCGCCGCCTCCACGCGCTGCGCCATCGGGTCAAGGACTGCCCCGACGACGACTGGACGCCCCTCGAACAGCGCTGCCTGCTGGGCCTGCGCGAGGCGCTGGGCCATGCGGTGGTGATGCTCGACGCCCGCGATGCCATTTCCCATCCCGGCCGCATGCGCCTGCGCGGCGCGGCGCTGGCCTGGCATCGCGATCATCTGATCGCCGGGCTCAACGCCCTGCGCGCCGGCCTGATCTTCTCGCTGCTGGCCGCCTTCTGGCTGGCGACCGGCTGGGACAACGGCCAGGTGGCGATGCTGCTCGGCACCCTGTTCTCGGCCTTCTTCGCCACCCGCGACAATCCCGTGGTGGTCTGCATGATGTTCGCCAAGGGCATGCTGGCGGCGATTCCCAGCGCCTTGCTGTTCGGCCACGTGCTGCTGGCCCAGGCCAGCGGCTTCCCGATGCTGGCGATGCTGCTGATGCCGCCCCTGTTCCTGGGCCTGCTGGGCGCGGCGGTGCCACGGCTGATGGGCTATTGCCTGGCCTTCACCATCGGCAACATCCTGCTGACCATGCCCGGCAACGGCATGGACTTCTCGTTCGACGCCTTCATCAACCGCGCCATCGCGGTGATGATCGGCCTTTCCGCGGTGGTGGCCGGCTTCCGGCTGCTGCCCGGCTTCGGCTCACGGCTGCGCAAGCGCCGGCTGGTCGGCGCCATCGTCGGCGACCTGCGGCGCCTGACCTCACCGCCGATCCACGAGGCGGAGGCACGCTTCGTCGGCGGCATGGCCGATCGCCTGCTGCACCTGGCCAAGCACGACGACGTGCTGCCCGAGGACCAGCGCCACCTCTTCACCCTGGGGCTGACCGGGCTCGACATCGGTTATGCCTGCCTGCAGGTGCGCCGCCGCCTGGACGACCTGCCGGACGAGCCCTTGCATCGCGCCAAGCGAGACTTCTTCGCCGCCCTGGCGCAAGCCTACGCCGACAGCGCCAGGGGCCACTCCCCGAGCGCGGTGCAGCCGGCCGGCGAGGCCTTCGTCGAGGCCGTGCGCCACCAGCCCGGACTGAGCGAGCGTCAGCACGCCCGGCTCGCCGGACTGGCGCAGCGCCTCGAACTGTCGCTGGAGCGCCAGGCCCAACGTGCCCGGGCCTCGCGAGGCCTGGTGCCACCACCGCCGCAGGCGGACGTCGCCTGAGGCCGACGTCGGCACGGCTTTCCTTCATTTCTCTCAACCAAGGAGACACTCCATGCTCGCCGAACTCTTCGCCGTGATGGCGCCGGTCATCGCCGGCGCCGGACTGGGCTTCGGCTGGGTTCGGCTCGGCCACGACTATCCCGTGGCCTTCGTCACCCGCCTGGTGTTCAACATCGGCACCCCGGCGCTGGTGCTCGCCTCGCTGGCCGGCGCCGAGATCGACGCCGACAGCTTCGGCCGCACCATGCTGGCCACCGCCCTGGTACTGACCACCATGGGGGCGGCCACCGTGGTCTCCGCCCGCCTGTTGCGGCGCGACTGGCGGGTGCTGCTGGCGCCGATGATGTATCCCAACACCGGCAACATGGGCCTGCCGGTGGTGCTCTACGCCTTCGGCGAGGCGGGCTTCGCCTTCGGCATCACGGTGATGGTCACGGTGTCGCTGTTCCAGTTCACCCTCGGCACCCTGATGACCAGCCGCGGCAACCCGCTGAAGTCGCTGGCCAGGACGCCCACGGTCTACGCCATCCTGATCGCCCTGGCGCTGCTGCTCACCGACACCGACCTGCCGCCGTGGCTGGCCAACAGCGTGGATCTGATCTCGGGCTTCACGGTGCCGCTGATGCTGATCACCCTCGGGGTGTCGCTGGCCAACATCCAGGTCAGGAGCCTGCGCTCGGGCCTCGGCTTCTGCCTGCTGCGCCTGCCGCTGGCCGCGGGCCTGGCCTGGGGCATCGGCGCGCTGCTGGCCCTGCCGCCCATGGCTCACGCCATCCTGGTGCTGCAGATGAGCATGCCGGTGGCGGTGTTCAACTACCTGTTCGCCCAGAAGGCCCGTCGCGAGCCGGAATACGTGGCCAGCTTGGTGTTCTGCTCGACCCTGCTGTCGCTGATCTACCTGCCGCTGCTGCTGGCGTGGCTGATGTAGCCGGACAGGCAACCGACAGGCCGACGCCTCGCCGGCGCCTTCTATACTGGGGGCGCCATCGACAAGGAGTCGGCCCATGATCCTCTCTCGCCCCCGTCCATCCTCGCGCCTGCCGGCGGCGGTCCTGAGCGTGCTGCTGACGGCCTCCGCCCTGCCGAGCCAGGCCCAGGACACTCCGATGCGGCTGGACACCCGGCACATGACGCTGTGCCTGAGCCGCGTCGCCGATGGCTTCCGCCACCCCTGGGGGCTGGCCCAGCTGCCCGACGGCGCCCTGCTGGTCGGCGAGCGCGGCGGTCGCCTGACGCGGATCGCCGCGGACGGCTCGCGCCTGAGCATCGCCGGCCTGCCCGAGGTCGCGGCCCGTGGCCAGGGTGGGCTGCTCGACCTGGCCCTGCATCCCCGTTTCGGCGAGGACGAGAGCGGCGAGCATGACTGGCTCTACTTCACCTGGAGCCGGCCGGTGGCCGACGGCGCCGCGACCGCCCTGTCCCGGGCACGCCTCGAGGGCGGCCGCCTGATCGGCATCGAGCCCCTCTTCACCCAGAACCGCGCCACCGACGCCGGTCGCCACTTCGGCTCGCGACTGGCCTGGCGCCCCGACGGCACCCTGCTGATGAGCGTCGGGGAACGCGGCAGCCCCGAGCGTGCCCAGGACGGCGGCGACCACGCCGGCAGCATCCTGCGCCTCACCGAGACCGGCGGCGTGCCCGCCGACAATCCCTTCGTGGGCGACCCCGAGGTGCGCGACGAGATCTTCAGCCTCGGCCACCGCAATCCCCAGGGGCTGATCGTCGCCGACGACGGCACGGCCTGGTCCACCGAGCACGGCCCGCGCACCGGCGACGAACTCAATCGCCTGGTGCCGGGCGCCAACTATGGCTGGCCGGAGGTCTCCCGGGGCCGCGACTACGTCACCTTCCTGCCGATCGGCCGCGACAGCGCCCCGGGCATGCGCGACCCGGTGCATGTCTTCGACGGCCGGTTCGCGCCTTCGGGCCTGACCCGGGTGACCTCGCCGGCCTTCGCCCCCTGGCAGGGCGATCTGCTGGCCGGCGGGCTGCGCGGCGAGGCGCTGCTGCGACTGCGCCTCGAGGGCGACACGGTGATCGAACGCGAGAAAGTGCTCGATGGGGAGATCGGCCGCCTACGCACCGTTGACCAGGGGCACGACGACACGCTCTATATACTCAACGACGCCGCCGAGGCCGGTCTCTGGCGCCTGACGCCGGCCGTTGCCGGCCAGGCGGGCGCTTCGGCCTGCCCTGAATAGACCGCCCCGGCACGCCCCCGGCATATTTCTGAACGGTTATTCAATAACTCCCGGGTTGCTGGCGTCCGGTTCGAGTCAACGCTGGCGGCTGTCACTCTGGGGTTACATTCAACGCAACCATTTTGCCCGCCCTGTCCAGAGCGCGGCACCACACAAGGCTCGCCAATGAGTGACAACCGAAACGTCAAGATTCGGGTGCGCAACCTCAGCAAGGTCTTCGGCAACCAGCCGAAGAAGGCGCTGGAACTGCGCGACCAGGGGCTGAAGCGCCCCGAGATCCTCGACAAGACCGGCCAGACCCTGGGCCTGTCGAACATCGACTTCGATGTCTACGAAGGGGAACTGCTGGTGATCATGGGGCTGTCCGGTTCCGGCAAGTCGACCCTGATCCGCTGCCTCAACCGTCTGATCGACCCGACCGAGGGCGAGATCGTCATCGACGGGCAGAACATCCCGAGCCTCAAGGAGAAGGAGCTGCTGGAATGCCGCCGCCGCCACTTCTCCATGGTGTTCCAGAACTTCGCCCTCTTCCCCCACCGTACCGTGCAGCAGAACACCGAGTTCGGTCTGGAGATCCGCGGCATCGATCCCGCCGAGCGCCGCGAGACCGCCAGTAACGCGCTCAAGCAGGTCGGCCTGGAAGGCTGGGAAAACGCCTATCCGCGCCAGCTCTCCGGCGGCATGCAGCAGCGCGTCGGCCTGGCGCGCGCGCTGGCCAACGATGCCAGCGTGCTGCTGATGGACGAGGCCTTCTCGGCGCTGGACCCGCTGATCCGCGGCGACATGCAGCAGGAGCTGCTGCAGCTCCAGCACCGCATGAAGAAGACCACCGTCTTCATCACCCACGACCTCGACGAGGCGCTGAGCATCGGCGACCGCATCGTGCTGCTCAAGGACGGCGAGGTGGTGCAGATCGGCACCCCCGAGGAGATCCTCACCAAGCCCGCCGACGACTACGTGCGCCGCTTCATCGAGGGCGTCGACAAGTCGCGCATCCTCAGCGCCGAGAGCGCCATGCGCAAGGTCCGCTCCACGGTGCGCGACACCGACGGTCCGCGCACCGCGCTACGCAAGATGCGCGACCACAGCCTCGATTCCATCTACATCCTCGACCGCGACCGCCGCCTGATCGGCCTGATCGACGCCGACGCCGCCAGCCAGGCGCTGGAGGACGGCAAGCAGACCGTCACCGAGGTGATGACCCAGGACTTCCGCAAGGTCACCCGCGAGGAGCCGCTGCACAACCTGTTCGCCATGTTCAGCGAGAACCGTTTCCCGATCGCCGTGGTGGATGACGACCAGGTGCTCCAGGGCGTGGTCGTGAAAGGCGCCGTCCTCGACGAACTCGCACAGGCAGGAGACCACTGATGGCTATCGAATTCCCGCGCATGCCGCTGGGCGACTGGATCGAGAACGGCCTCAACTGGCTGACCAGCGAATACTCCGCCGTGACCCGCGGCATCTCCCGCATCACCCAGACCGGCATCGACGGCCTCAACGACGCCCTGATGTGGCTGCCCGACTGGTCGCTGCTGGTGATCATCGCCGCGCTGTGCTGGTGGCTGGCCAACGTGCGCCTGGCCATCGGCGCCGTCGCCGGGCTGGCGCTGATCATGAACCTGGGCCTGTGGGAGCCGATGATCGAGACCCTGACCCTGGTGGTGATCGCCACCCTGGTGGCGGTGGTCATCGCGTTGCCGGTCGGCATCGCCGCGGCGCTGTCGGAGCGGCTCTACAAGACGATCATGCCGGTGCTGGACTTCATGCAGACCATGCCGGCCTTCGTCTACCTGATCCCGGCCATCCCGTTCTTCGGCATCGGCTCGGTATCGGCGATCTTCGCCACCGTGATCTTCTCCATGCCGCCGGCGATCCGCTTCACCACCTTAGGCATCCGCCAGGTGCCCACCGACCTGGTGGAGGCCGCCGACGCCTATGGCGCCACCCGCGGCCAGAAGCTGGTCAAGGTGCAGCTGCCGCTGTCGCTGCCCACGGTGATGGCCGGCATCAACCAGACCATCATGCTGGCGCTGTCGATGGTGGTGATCGCCGCCATGATCGGTGCCGACGGCCTGGGCAGCGAGGTCTGGCGCGCCATTCAACGCCTGCGTCCGGGCGACGGCTTCGAGGCCGGCATCGCCGTGGTGATCCTGGCCATGCTGCTGGACCGCCTGACCCAGTCGCTGCGCAAGCAGGGCAAGAGCTGACGTCACGCCGTTGAACGACCGCCGGTTGCAACCGGCGGCTCGTCTCAGCATGCTCATGAATACATTCCTAACGGAGATAAGCACAATGCCGAAGCAACCGATGCGCATCGCTGGCCTGGCCCTCATCGCGGGCGCCAGCCTGACCGCGGCGACGGCCCAGGCCCAGGACAAGGGCAGCGTTCACCTGGCCTATGTCGAATGGGCCTCGGAAGTCGCCTCCACCAACGTGATGCGCGCCGTGCTGGAACAGGCCGGCTATGAGGTCGAGATGACCTCGCTGTCCGCCGCCGCCATGTGGCAGTCCGTGGCCACCGGCGATGCCGACGGCATCGTCGCCGCCTGGCTGCCGACCACCCACGCCGACTACCTCGACCGGGTCGGCGATCAGGTCGACGACCTGGGCCCGAATCTCGACGGCACCAAGCTCGGCCTGGTGGTTCCGGCCTACAGCGAAGCCGACTCCATCGCCGACCTGAACGAGCATGCCGAGGCCTTCGAAGGCAAGATCACCGGCATCGATCCGGGCGCCGGCATCATGAGCCTGACCGAGCAGGTGGTGGACGACTACGACCTCGACCTGGACGTGCAGAGCGGCAGCGGTGCCACCATGACCGCGGCGCTCAAGAGCGCCATCGACAACCAGGAAGAGATCGCGGTGACCGGCTGGACGCCGCACTGGATGTTCGCCCGCTGGGACCTCAAGTACCTCGA
This sequence comes from Halomonas sp. SL1, assembly GCF_003030865.2. Lineage (NCBI taxonomy): Bacteria > Pseudomonadati > Pseudomonadota > Gammaproteobacteria > Oceanospirillales > Halomonadaceae > Halomonas > Halomonas sp. SL1. Next base: position 217,775 of record NZ_PYUQ02000011.1, read on the forward strand.
GGATCCCAAGAACGTCTATGGCGGCGCCGAGCAGATCCATACCATCGTGCGTGATGGCCTCGAGGAAGACATGCCGGGCGCCTACGCCATCCTGGACGCCTTCGAGTGGACCCCGGAGCAGATGGGCGAGGTCATGCTCATGAACCAGGAGAAGGACTCCGACCCCTACGAGAACGCCAAGCAGTGGGTCGAGGACAACCAGGACCTGGTCCAGGAGTGGCTGCCGGAAGCCTAAGGCTTCTCGCCGACCTTCCGACCAACCAGCAGGGGGAGATGCCGCAAGGCATCTCCCCCTCTTCTTTGTCGACTCGGCGGGACATGCGGCCGGATCAGCTAGCCGTCCATCCCGCCTGGCGCGGCTGACGGCACACGCCCTCTCCTGGCCGCGCCGGAGCAGTCGGGTCGTGAGGAAAAAAGGCCCGGCCTCGCATGAGACCGGGCCGTCAGGGCTCAGCGCGGTAGGTAGCCGTCGGCCTTGAGCGACTCTGTCGCGGCCTCGATGCTCTCGCGCAGGGTGGCCACCACGAAGTCGACGTGCTCGCGATTCAGGATCAGCGTCGGGGAGAGGATGTTCATGTGCGCCAGCGGTCGCACGATCAGGCCCCGTTGCTGACACTCGTCGGCGATGCGGTTACCCACCTTGGCCTCGGGCGCGATCAGCTCCTTGGTCGTCTTGTCGGCGACATTCTCCAGACACATCATGAACTTGCGGCCACGGACATCGCCCACGATCTCGAGGTCTTCGAGCTCGTGGAGACGGCGCTCGAAGTAGTCGCCCACGTCCTCGACGTGCGCGCACAGCCCCTCGCGCTCCATGATCTCGATGTTCTTGAGGCCCGCCGCGCAGCTCACCGGATGGCCCGAATAGGTGAAGCCATGGGTGAAGATGGCGCCATCGGCCTGCGGCTTGCTGATCACCTCGTAAATACGGTCCGAGAAGATGGTCGCCCCCAGCGGCAGGTAGCCGGAGGTCAGGCCCTTGGCGCAGGTGATGATGTCCGGCACGATGCCGAACTCGTCCTCGGAAGCGAACATGTGGCCCAGGCGGCCGAAGGCGGTGACCACCTCGTCGGAGACGTAGAGGACGTCGTACTTGCGGCACACTTCCAGGGTCTTCCTGTGATAGCCCTCGGGCGGCACGATGACGCCGCCGGCGCCCATGATCGGCTCGGCGAAGAAGGCCGCCACATTATCCGGACCCAGCTCGAGGATCTTGTCCTCCAGCTCCTTCACCTTCTCGTCGCAGAAAGCCTCGAGGCTCTGATCCTCGGGGCGACGGTAGGGGTTGGGACAGGAGATGTGATGCACCAGCTGCTGGTCGATGTCGAAGCCGATGTGGTCGAACTTGACCCCGGTGATCGACATCGCCATGTAGGTGCTGCCGTGGTAGCCATCGATGCGCGAGATGATCTGCTTCTTGCTCGGCTGACCGAGCTGGTTGAAGTAGAAGTGGATCATGCGCACGGCGGTGTCGTTGGCCACCGAGCCACCGCAGCCGTAGAAGACGTGGTTGAGATCGCCCGGCGCCAGCTCGGCGAGCTTGGCAGCCAGCCGCGCGGCCGGAGCCGTGGTGTGATGGCCGAAGGTAGAGAAGTAGGGGATGTCGCGGATCTGATCGGCGACGGCCTCGGCGATCTCGTCGCGCCCGTAGCCGATGTTCACGCACCAGAGCCCGCCGATCCCGTCCAGGTAGCGCTTGCCATCGGCATCCTGAATGGAGACGCCATCGGCCTGGTTGAAGATCATGGAACCGCTCTCCTTGAAGGTGGAGAAGTCGGTCCAGGGGTGCATGAAGTGATCGCGGTCCTTCTGCCAGATTTCCTGTTTATCGAGTTGGGCAGATACGTTTTGACTTGTCATTGTGGTTCTCCTTCAGGATCGGGGACGCCTGAGGCGCCCCACGGAATTGCGTGCAGCGTCACATATCAACGCTTGGCAAGTGCATTCAGCGGTTCGGGCTTGAACAGCGGCTTCTTCATCACCAGCTTGATCCAGGCCACGGCAACGACGCTTACGATGCCCAGCACGACACCGGCGTTGATGAAGATCTCCGCGGTCAGCTCCGGGGCCGGCGAGGCATAGACGATGGCGTAGACCATGCCGGCGATGCCGATCAGCTGCGGCAGCGGGTAAAAGGGCGAGCGATAGGGGCGTACGGCATCGGGATAGCGCCGACGCAGGGCGATGACGTTCACATGCGCGATGATGTAGGCGATCAACCAGGCGATGGCGGCGGAGATCAGCAGCAGCCCCACGGTGCCGGCATCGTTGCCCCAGATCAGCAGCGGCAGGCCGGTGACGCCGGCGGTGAACAGCACGGCGACCCAGGGCGCACGGGTGGACCGGGTCTTCCAGCCTAGTACCGGGAAGGCCTGACCCTGCTCGGCCATGCCCTGCAGCATGCGCGGCACGGCGGCCAGCGAAGTGTTCACCGTACTGCAGGTCGCCGTGATCGCGGCCACGGCCAGCAGGAAGGTACCCGATCCGCCGAAGGCGGCGATGGCATATTCCAGATGGGGCAAGTCCGCGCTCATCAGGACGTCACGCGGCAGGTAGAAGAGCGCCCCCAGGCAGTAGAGGGCGAAGACGACGAAGATCACCGTCAGGCCCAGGTACATGGAGCGCGGGATGTAGCGTTCGGGGCGGCGCGCGTCGTCGACCATCGGGCAGACGAACTCGGCCCCCACGTACCCCCAGATGGCCAGGGCGATCAACGTGAAGGCGCCATCCCCCAGGTTGAAACCGGCCGCCAGCTCGGTGGCTTCGAAAGCGTGGGGAGCGAAACCGCCGGTCAGGGCACTGACACCGAGCAGGGTCAGGGCCACCACCATGGCGAAGGCCAGCAGGTTCTGCAGCTTGGCAAACACGTCGATGCCCAGCAGGTTGAGCACCGTGAACACGCCGAGAATGCCGAAGGCCACGTAGTGGGTGCCCTCCACGGCCGGGTAGAGCACGCCAAGCAGGAAGTTGACCAGCAGCAGCTCGGCGGACAGCGCGAACATGGCCACCACCACGTAGCCGGAGAATACCGAGAGGATCGCCGGGAAGTGCCCCAGGGCCACCTCGGTGTAGGCACTCAGGCTGCCCGCCCGGGGGACCAGCAGGGCCAGTTCGGAGAAGGACGCCGCATAGCACAGCGCCAGTACCCAGGCGATGGCCAGCGGCACGATGAAGGCGGGCCCAGCGATACCGACGCCCTGGAGCATCAGCACCATGACGCCCTGGGACACCACCAGGCCGACCGCGACAGCCATCAGGGACTTGAGCCCCAGGACCCCACGCGCCTTCTTGCCGGTAGCGGCCGAGGCCGCCGTCGATTGGGACATGGCATCTTGCATTGTCATCCACCCTCTTGTTGTTGTGGGGTTAGATGCCCGACGGAGACTCACCGTCGGGCAGGCTCAACAGACACTCACAGGCGCACCCAAGTGGTCTTGAGCTGGGTGAACTTGTCCAGGGCATGCAGCGACAGGTCGCGCCCGAAGCCGGACTGCTTGTAGCCGCCAAAGGGCGTGGTGAAGTCGATGGCGTCCACGGTATTCACCGAAATGGTCCCTGCCCGCAGGCGACGCGAGACGCGATGCGCCCGCGACAGGTTCTCGGTCCATACCGAAGCCGCCAGGCCGTAGATGGAATCGTTGGCAATCGCCACCGCCTCGTCCTCATCGGCGAACTCGATCAGCACCGCCACCGGGCCGAAGATTTCCTCCCGGGCGATGGTCATCTGCGGAGTCACGCTCTCGAACAGCGTCGGCGACACGAAGGCACCCTGCTCCTCGCCGCTGGGTGCCTCACCCAGCGCCAGACGCGCGCCCTCCTCCAGGCCCAGCGAGATATAGCCGCGCACCTTGCCGGCATGATCGGCATCGATGAGCGAGCCGACGTCGGTGGCCGGGTCCAGCGGATCGCCGACCACCAGCTCGGATGCCGCGGCCACGAAGCGCTCGACGAAGGCCTGCTTGGCCTCGCGCTGGATCAGGATCCGCGAGTTCGCCGAGCACACCTCGCCCTGGTTGAAGTAGATGCCCTGCACGGCGGTCTTCGCCGCCGCCGTCAGGTCGCTGTCGGCGAAGACCACGTTGGGGCTCTTGCCACCGCACTCCAGCCACACCTGCTTCATGTTCGAGCGGGCGGCGTACTCCAGGAAGCGCTTGCCGGTAGCCGTGGAGCCGGTGAAGGTCAGGCAGTCCACGTCCGGATGCATGCCCAGGGCCTCGCCGGTGATGTGGCCGTGACCGGGCAGGACGTTGAAGACGCCGTCGGGGATGCCCGCCTCGGTGGCCAGCTGGGCCAGGCGCAGGGCGGTGAGCGGGGACTGCTCGGCGGGCTTGAGGATCACGCTGTTGCCCGCGGCCAGCGCCGGGGCCAGCTTCCAGGCGGTGATGTCGAGGGGAAAGTTCCAGGGGATCACCGCCGCCACCACGCCGACCGGCTCGCGGGTGATGGTGGCCAGGTTGTCGCCGTCGGTGGGTGCCACCTCGCCGTAGAGCTTGTCGGTAGCCTCGGCATACCAGCCGAAGCAGCCCGCCGCACCGGGAATGTCGAGCTCGAAGGCATCGCGGATCGGCTTGCCGGTGTCCAGGGTCTCGAGCAGGGCCAGCTCTTCCTGATGCTCCATCATCAGCGCCGACAGGCGCTGGAGCACCGCCTTGCGCTGAGCGGGGGCGGCCCGTGACCAGTCACCGGCCTCGAAGCTGCGACGGGCCGCGGCGACCGAGCGCTCCACGTCCTCGGCGCCGCAGGCCGCGACCTCGGTCAGGGCCTCGCCGGTGGCCGGGTTCCAGGTGGTCAAGGTCTCGCCATCGCCGGCCTGGACGCGCCGGCCGTCGATGAAGGCCCCATCCGGCAGGGTCAGCCGGGAGCGAAGGTCTCGCCAGAAGGACAGATCATGTGCCGCCATCGGGTGGGTCTCCATTGTCAGTGTCATTGTTGTCGAGGTCATGTCGGCATGGATCACGACCTTGATGCCACGATAGCCCTGCGGCTCTGATTAAATAAAATATTATTATTGTAACAACAGCATCATGATTTCTTATGCAATGACGCATCGCCGCCGCCCGGAGCCATCCTGGCAGGCGTCACGCTCGGTGGGTCATCCTTGGGGGTCGGTCAGTTGCCGGCCGGCTCGGCCTGGTCATCGCCGAGCCGGGCGAAGACCGCCCCCCTGGCGTCGGGGTCGCTGGCCAGGCGGTGCATGGCCTCGGCCGCAGGACTGAGGCGCAGGCCGCGCAGACAGGCGATGCCCATCGACAAGGACGGGGCATCCTCTTCGATCCGCAACGGCTTGAGTCCGCCGCCATCGAGGGCATCGAAGGCCGACAGCGGCGTGTTGAACAGCGAGAAGCCGAAGCCGTTGGCCACCAGTCCACGCAGCATGTCCATGGACTTGGCGCGGTGGGACACGGCGGGCGATAACCCGTGGTGAGTGAAGATCGACAGGAAGTACTCGCGGCTCAGCGGCCAGTCGAGCAGCACCATGGGATAGGCCACCAGCTCGGCGAGGCTGATGCTGTCGCGCTCGCTCAGCGGGTGGTCGGCGGCGACGACCGCATAGGGTGGAAAGCGATACAGCGGCGTGAAGTCGATCTCCTCCGGCACCTGGAGATCGTAGGTAAACGCTAGCTCGTAGTCGCCCTGACCCAGCCCGCGGACGATATCCACCTGGTTCATCTCGTCGCAGTAAAGGCTCACCGAGGGGTGGCGGTCGGCAAAGCGACGCAGCAGCCGGGGCAGGAAAAGCGGCGCGAAGGTGGGAAAGGCCAGCAGGCGCAGCTCACCGCCGATCTCTTCGCCCAGCGAGAGCGCGTACTTCTCCAATCCCTCGGCATCGCGCAGCAGCTGACGCGCGCGCTGCATCAGCTGCTTGCCCGAGGGCGTCAGCGACAGCCCCTGAGCATGGTGACGCACGAACAGCTGCAGTCCGGTGACCGACTCGATCTGCTGGATGGCCGCGGAGATCGAGGGCTGGGACACGTGCAGCTTGCGGGCCGCCTGGGTGACGCTGGACAGTTCGCCGGCCACCACGAAGTAGCGCAGCTGCTTGAGGGTGAATTGACGCATCGACTCGCCACCGCCGCTGGAAAACCATGCCGCCCCACGAAATGCGGGGCGGCTCCTTCCAGCATACCAGCTGCCGACGCCGGATGCCCCAGGGACATCGCGGTGCACGTACCCACGACGACGCCTGCGGTGACAGCCTTTGGAGCCGCTGCGTGCCCCGGCCCCGGCGCGGGCACGACGAATCAGGCCGTGTCGGTGGCCAGCAGATCGCCGACGGCCAGACGACGCCGCGCCTCGGGGCCGGACATCGCCTCGATCAGCCGAGTCAGGAAGGCCTGACAGCGTGCCAGCTGGTCGAGGGTCACGAACTCATCCGGCTGGTGGCCCTGGGCCATGCTGCCAGGACCACAGACCAGGGTCGGGATGCCCAGCTCTTGCTGGAAGAGCCCGCCCTCGGTACCGAAGCCGATGCGCTCCAGCTCGCTCGAGTCGAGCAGCGAGAGGATGAAGGCCACCAGGACATGTTCGTCGTCCATCGACAGGCCCGGGTAGTCGCTGAGACGCTCCAGCCGGATGCCGACCTCGGGGGAGGTCTCGCGCATCTCGGCCTCCAGGGAGGCAGCGAAGGCCATCAGTTCGCCGAGCAGCGCCTCGGGATCGTCCTCGGCGACGTTGCGAATCTCGATGTCCAGGCGACAGTCCTGGGGCACGATGTTGAGCGCCGCCCCGCCCTGGATGGTGCCCACCTGCAGCGTGGTGTGGGGGATCGCGAAACGCGCATCGAAGGGCCCGCGGAGGGCCTTGGCGGCGGCGGTCTCTTCGACCCAGGCGGCCAGACGCGCGGCGGCATGGATGGCATTGACGCCCTCGGGAGCCATGCCGGAGTGGCAGGCCTTGCCACGCACGTGCAGCCGCACCGCGATCTTGCCCTTGTGGGCGGTGGCCGGCCGCATGGACGTCGGCTCGCCGATCAGACAGGCCGCCGGGCGCACCGGCTGATGGGCGAGATCCGCGAGCAGGGTACGCACGCCCACGCAGCCCACCTCCTCGTCGTGAGAGAAGGCCAGGTGCACGGGGACAGCGAGATCGGCCTCGACCATCATCGGCACGGCGGCCAGGACGGCAGCCAGGAAGCCCTTCATGTCGGCGGTGCCGCGGCCGTAGAGCCGCTCACCCTCGCCGGTAAGACGGAAGGGGTCGACGCGCCAGGCCTGGCCGGTGACCGGCACGGTGTCGGTGTGCCCGGAGAGCATCACGCCGGGGCGATCCACCGGCCCGATGGTGGCATAGAGGTTGGCCTTCTCACCGGTCGCGTCGGTCACCCGCCGCGAAGCCACGCCGTGGCGGGCCAGGTACGCCTCGATGAAGGTGATCAACGGCAGGTTGGAGCGATCGCTGGTGGTGTCGAAGGCCACCAGCTCGGCGAGCAGGTCGACGACGGACTCTTGGGACATGGAACCCCCGAATGGTCAGGCAAGCGAGAAAGGGTGGCCATGGGCCATGGCCACCTCCGGCGGGCATCGGCGGATGACGATCAGCGCTCATCCCCCGGCACGCCGTAGGACGGTGAGTCGTCGGGCCGCACCGCCCTCAGCACATAGGCGTCGCGCTGCGGCAGGTAGTGATCCCAGATCATGCGCAGCTCGCTGAGAGGCGCCACGTGCCAGTCGACTCGAAGATCGACCACCGGCCAGCTGGCCCGATCGGTGACCTTGAGCCCCGCCGAGAACACCGGGCCCATCTCGCCGCCGGCGGCCAGGCCTGCGTCCATGGCGGCCAGCAGCCGCTCGGCCAGCTCGCCGTCGTGGGACTCGAAGCACGCCACCATGGCATCGACGACGGCCTCATCGGCGAGCATGTTGCCGCCGGCCACGCAGTCCTGGCCCTGCCGGGTGGCGTGGATGCCCAGCGTCTCGGCGCCGCTGTGCAACGCGCTGCGTCCCTCGGCATCGAGGACCTGGAGCTGACGCCATTCGGGGTGCGCCTCATGCTCGACGAGCCGCGCCAGCACGCTCTCGGCGTCGAGCCCCTCCTCGAGCAGCCGCACGCCCAGCTGGCCGAGCTCGGGATTGGTCACGTTCTGGGTCAGCACCGCCCCCTTGCCGGGGGCGATGAAGGGGCAGCGGCTGGCCACGCAGATGCTCGAGGAGCTGATGGCGGTGCCGAACTGTCCGGTCTCGCGGCAGAAGCCGGCGATGGAAAAGGTCATGCGTTGCCCTCCTGCTCGGGAATGACGGCGATGACGTCGATCTCCATCAGCCATTCGGGCTGGGCGAGCCCGGCCACCACCAGGCCCGTAGAGATCGGGAAGACGCCCTTGAGCCAGTTGCCCACCTCGCGATAGACCGGCTCGCGAAATCGCGGGTCGGTGATGTAGGTGGTGGTCTTGACGATATGGCTGAGGTCGGCCCCGGCTTCCTCGAGCAGCTGCTTGACGTTCTTCATGGCCTGCTCGGCCTGGGCCCGCGGATCCCCGAGACCGACCAGGCGGCCCTCGAAGTCGGTGCCTACCTGACCACGGACATAAACGGTGTTGCCCGCCCTTACCGCCTGGCACAGATCGTTGTCCAACGTCTGGTTGGGATACGTTTCCTTGGTGTTGAACATGCGGATACGGGTGTGCGTCGGCATCAGTTGACCCTCTCTGCGCTGGTATCGTCGATGGCTGACTCGGCCGGCACGGGAGCGTCCTGGCACTGGGCGGTCTCATGGTAGGCCAGGTACTTGCGCTGTGTGGCGATATGGTCGGCGATGTGCTTGGCATCGTGCCAAACGCCCCAGATGAAGCTGGAGCCGCGCCGCGACAACCAGGGCAAGCCAACGAAGTAGACACCCGGCTCGCTGGACACCCCGCGCTGATGCTTCGGCCGGCCGTTGCCGTCGAAGGCGTCGACGTCCAGCCAGCCATAGTCCACCGAGAAGCCGGTAGCCCAGACGATCGCGGTCACCCCGGCCGCCTCCAGGTCAAGCTCGCTCAGCGGCTCGGTCACACAGGGCGGATCGCTCGGGATCCGCCGCGCCTCGGGCTCCTCCGGCAGATCGAGGCCATTGCGCGCGGCATAGTCGTCCGCGGCATCCAGCATCGCCAGATAGTTCGCATCCCCGCGGGCCAGGTTGTCGGCCAGGTCGGCGTCGAAGGTGGCCACACCGTTCTGGAAGGCCTGAGTGCGCCCGACCAGCGTCATGCCCTGATGGGCCAGCTCGCGGAAGTCGATCGTCTTGCCGCCGTTGGCGCCGCTCACGGCGATGGTGACGTGCTCGGTGCCCGGCTTCATGACCTCGGCATCCCAATGACCGAGCACGCCCAGCCACCAGCAGAAGTCGCGACCGCGGTAGACGCGCGGCGGACGATCATGGGGGCCCACCGACAGGTAGACCGGCTTGCCGGCACGCTGCAGTTCCTCGGCGATCTGCACCCCGGAGGACCCCGCACCGACCACCAGCACGGCGCCCTCGGGCAATTGCCGGGGATTGCGGTACTCGGATGAGTGGATCTGCGTGAGGCGCTCGTCCTCGGGAGCGATCGGCGGGATCACCGGCCGCTGGAAGGGCCCGGTGGCCGCCACCACGCGATGGGCCTCGATGATCCCCGTGGACGTCTCGACGGTGAAGCCGGGCCGCCCCTGATTGCGCTCGACGTTCCTGACCTCCACCCCGGTACGGATGGGCGCGCCGATCTTGCGCGCGTAGGCCTCGAAATAGGCTGCCACCCGCTCCTTGGGGGCAAAGGCATCGGCGTCGACGTCTTCGAACTCCATACCCGGGAAGCGGTCGTGCCAAGCCGGCCCGTTGGCCACCAGCGAATCCCAACGGCGCGTGCGCCAGGCTTCCGCGATGCGGTCACGCTCGAGCACCAGGTGGGGCACCCCCAGGTTGCCCAGATGCTCGCTCATGGCCACACCGGCCTGACCGCCACCGACCACGAGGGTATCGGTGTATTCTGTGTCGAAAACGGGCTCGGTCATGGAAAGGTCTCCTTGTTGTCTTGTGAGATTCACATTAGGAGCCCGCCTTGATTAAATAAAATATATTTATTATGCCTTTAGAATCATAATTATCTATCTAGAGAGCGCCGCCGATCGGTTGCCAACCTGGCCGGCGTCAACGCTGTCGACTCCGGGCGAGGGGCGTCATCTGGATGTCGCCTTCGACTACGCAGCCGATCCTCCACCCAGTATTGCTAATTGGCTGTTATCAACAGCCGCATTCTTGATTAAAATCGCTTATCCGATCGGGCCGCGGCCCCTCGGAATACAAGGAAAACAAGGGCAAGCCTCCCCCGAACGACGCCGATTGCCGGCCCGCTGCCGTTGAAAGCGCGGCACTCCCAAATCGTCGTCCAACGGCCACACTGAGCGTGTGAGCGCGGACGCAACCCACAAGGAGCGCAGGCATGTTCAAGAAGATTCTGGTGCCGGTGGACCTGGCACATCCCGACGTGTTCGAACCATCGCTGCAGATAGTCGCCGATCAGGCCAAGCACTACGGTGCGGAAGTCTGCTACGTGGCGGTCATCGCCAACACCCCGGGCAGCGTGGCCCGCACCCCGGACGAGTACCAGCAGAAACTGGAAGCCTTCGCCCAGGAGCGCGCCCAGGTCCACGGCCAGCCGGTCAGCGCCAAGGCGCTGGTCTGTCCGGACCCCACCGCCGATCTGGATGATGTGCTGGTCGAGGCGATCGACGAGCAAGGCGCCGATCTGGTGATCATGCAGACCCATCCCCCGAAGCACCTGGATGTCGTGCTTCCCTCGCACGGCGGCAAGATCGCCACCCATACCGACGCATCGGTGTTTCTGGTCCGCCCCCAGGACTGATGCGCCCCACTCGTTCCTCGACGTCAACAAGGAGAGATCCCGTGACGAACGACAACAAAGCCCAAGAGGGCGGCCCGGGTGAGGGCATTCCCGCCCCGGAAGGCCCGGCCAACCTGATCGATACCGATTACGTGATCGGTCAGGACAACATCAGAACCAACAAGTTCGGCCTCGATGTCGATCTGCACGGCAAGGTCTTCACCGTGTCGTCGCTAGTGATCCTGGTCTTCGTGATCCTGACGCTGGCCCTGCAGGCCGAGATCGAGCCGGTCTTCGACACCATTTTCAGCTTCCTGACCGGTAACCTGAGCTGGGTCTTCCTGCTGGGCGGCAACGTCTTCGTGCTGGTCAGTCTCGGCATCGTGCTATCGCCGCTGGGCAAGGTGCGCATCGGCGGCGCCCATGCCACGCCGGACTTCAGCTATGCCGGCTGGTTCGCGATGCTGTTCGCCGCCGGCATGGGCATCGGCCTGATGTTCTACGGCGTCTCCGAACCGCTGACCCACTTCGGCACCGCCCTGGGTGGCACCAGCATGGAGAACGGCGTACGCACCGACTGGGCGCCGCTGGGCGCCGCCGCCGGTGACGAGGCCGCCGCCCAGAAGCTGGGCATGGCCGCCACCATCTTCCACTGGGGCCTGCACCCCTGGGGCGCCTATGCCATCGTCGGCCTGTCCCTGGCGATCTTCGCCTTCAACAAGGGTCTGCCACTGACCATTCGCTCGATCTTCTACCCGATCCTGGGTGAGCGCGTCTGGGGCTGGCCGGGACACCTGATCGACATCCTGGCGGTGTTCGCCACCCTGTTCGGTCTGGCCACCTCGCTGGGCCTCGGCGCCTCCCAGGCCGCCGCCGGCCTCAACTATCTGTTCGACGTGCCCAACAGCAACATCACCATGGTGCTGTTGATCATGGGCATCACCGCCGTGGCGCTGTGCTCGATCATGCTGGGCGTCGACAAGGGCGTGCAGCGCCTGTCGCAGCTCAACATGGTGCTGGCCTTCCTGCTGCTGGCCTTCGTGATCGTCGTCGGCCCGACCCTGCTGATCGCCACCGGCTTCTTCGAGAACCTGGTCGCCTACGCGGTCAACCTGCCCGCGCTGTCGATGCCGTTCGGCCGCGAAGACGCCAACTTCAGCCAGGGCTGGACCGCCTTCTACTGGGCCTGGTGGATCTCCTGGTCACCGTTCGTCGGCATGTTCATCGCCCGCGTCAGCCGCGGCCGTACCGTGCGCGAGTTCCTGACCGCCGTGCTGCTGGTGCCGACCCTGGTCTCGGTGCTGTGGATGACCGCCTTCGGCGGCACCGCCATCGATCAGGTCATCTCCGACGGCTTCCAGGGCGTCCAGGACGCCGCGCTGGAGATCAAGCTCTTCGCCATGCTCGGTGAGCTGCCGCTGGCAGCCATCACCTCCTTCGTCGGCATCATCCTGGTGATCGTGTTCTTCGTGACCTCCTCCGACTCCGGCTCGCTGGTCATCGACTCGATCACGGCCGGCGGCAAGGTCGACGCGCCCAAGCCCCAGCGCATCTTCTGGGCGATCATCGAAGGCGCCATCGCCATCGCCCTGCTGCTGGGCGGCGGTCTGACGGCCCTGCAGACGGCGGCCGTCTCCACCGGCCTGCCCTTCACCATCGTCCTGCTGATCGGCTGCTTCGCGCTGGTCAAGGCGCTGAGAAGCGAGCCCAAGGGAACCTGAGCGCTTCCCTGACGCACCAAGAGGCGGCCTTCGGGCCGCCTTTTTCGTTGGGGCGTCGTTCCCGGGCGTCACGCCATGGCGCCGATCCGGGCCGGGTGTCGATACGATGCAACACCCGTACATATCCCTTACCTAATGTAATGTCGTTCCCCCGCTACCCGATCACGCACCGGCCATGCGGTGCGGGCCTTTGCGACAGTTCCCGCCGGTGATGTCAGAGCGCGACAGCCGACGCCGACGGCGCCTCGAATCCCACCTCCCTCGCCGACCGACACGGCATGTTGTTGGCTGATCGCGACGCTTTTCCTCTCTCCACACGCCACAGGCGAGTCGCCACACGGCCACACCACGGCCATAAATCACTTAACATATTGATATAGATTATTTTTTCTCATTACGGCCCGATGCTTGCCCCTCTCCCTGGTAGATCCATGATCGTCCGTGACTCTCGCTCCCCGACGGGGGCCAGGGACATGACGTTCGTTTCCGACCATGACCAGGAGCAAGACGCCCATGAAGATCACCATCTTCGGTTCCGGATACGTAGGACTCGTCACCGGCGCCTGCCTCGCCGACGTCGGCCACGAAGTGATGTGCGTCGATGTGGACGCCGACAAGGTGGCCCGCCTCAGCCAGGGCGAAGTGCCGATCTACGAGCCCGGCCTCGAGACGCTGATCCACCAGAACCTGGACGCCGGCCGCCTGCACTTCACCAACGATGCCAAGGCCGCGGTCGAGTTCGGCCTGCTCCAGTTCATCGCCGTGGGCACGCCCTCCGACGAGGACGGCAGTGCCGACCTGCGCCACGTGCTGAAGGTCGCCGAGACCCTCGCCACGCACATGACCGAGTACCGCATCATCGTCGACAAGTCGACGGTACCGGTCGGCACCGCCAGCAAGGTGGAGCGCACCGTCGCCGCCACCCTCGAGGCGCGCGGCGCGGACATCGAGTTCGACGTCTGCTCCAACCCCGAATTCCTCAAGGAAGGCGCCGCCATCGAGGACTTCTCGCGCGGCTCGCGCATCGTGATCGGCACCGAGTCCGAGCGCGTGCGCCAGACCATGCGTGAGTGCTACGGCCCCTACAACCGCCAGCGCGACAAGCTGATGTTCATGGGCGTGCGCAGCGCCGAGCTGACCAAGTACGCCGCCAACGCCATGCTGGCCACCAAGATCAGCTTCATCAACGAGATGGCCAACCTGGCCGAGCGCCTGGGCGCCGACATCGAGGAAGTGCGCCACGGCATCGGCAGCGATCCGCGCATCGGCTACCACTTCATCTATCCGGGCTGCGGCTACGGTGGCTCCTGCTTCCCCAAGGACGTCAAGGCGCTGGCCCACACCGCCGAGGCCGCCGGTCACCCGGCCCACCTGATCAACGCCGTCGAGCAGGTCAACGCGCGCCAGAAGAGCCGCCTGTTCGAGATGGTCAGCGACGCCTTCGACGGCGACCTGGCCGGCAAGACCATCGCGCTGTGGGGCCTGGCCTTCAAGCCCAACACCGACGACATGCGCGAGGCGCCAAGCCGTGCGCTGATGGAGGCCCTGTGGCAGGCCGGGGCCCGGGTCCAGGCCCATGATCCCGAGGCCGCCGAGGAGTGCCTGCGGATCTACGGCAACCGCGAAGACCTGGACCTCACCGAGCATCGCGACGAGACCCTCGAGGGGGCCCATGCGCTGGTCATCTGCACCGAGTGGAAGGCCTTCCGCACCGTCGACTTCGTCAAGCTCCGCGAGCGCCTGATCGAGCCGGTAGTGGTCGACGGCCGCAACCTCTTCTCGCCCGAGAGCGCCAGGGACGCCGGGCTCACCTACTACGCCATCGGTCGAGGCGCTTCCGTCCGTCCCGTCGTCGCCTGAGGCCTCGCCATGTCGAAGCTCCCCGACCACACCTCCGTCGCCAGCAAGGTGACGGAGGTCACCGCCCTGCTGCTGATGCTGGCCCTGCTGGTGCTGCTGCTTTCCGAGCTGCCGTCGGAGGTCTTCTCGCCGGCGTCGAAGAGCTTCTTCTTCGCCATCGGGGCCATCGGGGCCATCGGCGCCTGGCGCTACTCCTGGTGGTTCGTCCAGGCGCTGCGCTCGGTGTGGTACAACCGGCGCATCTTTCCGCGGCTGCGCGCCGCGGCGGACGCCGCCGGCGAGGCCGGCAAGCCCAGCGAACTGTACGTGCTGTGCACCTCGTTCCGCATCGATGCCGACGTCAGCTATCGCGTCTATGAGGCGCTGGTGCGCGAGGTCCGGGACTACGGCGTCCCGACCACCATCTTCGCCTCGCTGGCCGACCGCACCGATGTCGACATCATCACCCACGTGATGGACGACCTCGGCTGGCCGAGCAACGTCGAGCTGCGCTACATGTTCCAGAAGGGGGACGGCAAGCGCTCCGCCATGGCGGAAGTGCTGCGTGCCATCTCGCGCCGCGCCCCGGCCCCGGACGCCCTGCTGGTCTCGATGGACGGCGACATCCTGCTCGAGCCCCGGACCCTCGAGCGTTCGCTGTCGTTCTTCCGCACCAACGAGGATCTGGGCGCGCTGACCACCAACAACAGCGCCATCGTCACCGGCGGCGACGCCACCAAGGAGTGGTACGACCTGCGCTATGCCCAGCGCCATCTGGTAATGAGTTCCGGCTCGGTGTCGCGGCGCCTGCTGGTGCTGACCGGGCGCTACAGCGCCTTCCGCCTCGACCTCGCCACCCAGCCGAGCTTCATCGAACTGGTGGAGAACGACCGGGTCGACCACTGGCGCTTCGGCAACTTCACGTTCCTCTCAGGGGACGACAAGTCGACCTGGTACTGGCTGCTCAAGCACCGCTGGCGGATGCTGTATCTGCCCGACGTCTTCGTCACCGGCTTCGAGGAGCTGCCGGACCGCCGACGCTTCTTCAAGTCGACCACCGACCTGATGCGACGCTGGTACGGCAACATGCTGCGCACCAGCGGCCGGGCGATCGCCCTGGGGCCGCGCCCGATGGGCATGTTCACCTGGTGGAGCCTGGTCGACCAGCGACTCTCCATGTGGACGACCCTGATCGGCCCCACGGTGGCGATCCTGGTGACCCTGTTCGTGCGCCCCTCGTTCATCTTCGCCTACGCGCTGTGGATCCTGTTCACGCGCAGCATCTCGACGCTGATCCTGGCCTGGCAGCGCGGCCGCTTCAGCCTGCTGTGGATTCCGCTGATCTACTACAACCAGGTCTTCGGCGCGCTGCTCAAGACCTACGTCAGCTTCCGCTTCAATCGCCAGAAATGGTCCCGCCAGGGGATCTCCGCCGGCGAGCCGAAAGACCCGGCCGCGGTGAGCCGCCAGCGTCGCATGGGCCACGTGCTGCACGGCGCCTTCGTCGCCGTGATGCTCTACGTGCTGGTGCTGGCCACCGGCGTGCTGCAGCCACCGGATCGCACCGCCATGGCCATCCTCCATGGCCCCGCCGCCGAGGGCCAGGCGGGGACCGGCACGGACAACCGCTGGCTGGCCATGACCCTCGCCGACGGCTCCCCCAGCGGCAACGTCACCCTGCCGCCGTCGCGGCTCACGCTGGACGAGAATCTGCTGGACATCGTGGCCACCACCGAGCGCATGCGGACCGAGCGCCTCACCGGCGCGCCCGGCGACGAGCCGACCACGCTCGAGATCAGCCCCGACCTGGCCCGTCATATCCACGACGCCAGCGGCAGCCCGCTCGATGCCGGACAGCTCGCGACCTGCCACACGACCCTGGGCTGCGCCCTCGAACTCGACGGCCGCAAGGTGGCCCTCGTCGACCTGAATATCAGCGTGCAACCCGGCCGCTCCTGACCTCGCAGGACGCCGCCGGGAGGCAACCATTGGAGAGAGACTCCCCATGACCGATTACTACGCCGACAACCACGATCGAAGCGAGCCCACCCTGGGCGATCGGCGCCAGGACAGCCATGACAGCCGCGGCCAGGCAGGCCATCGAGGCCGGGGCCCCGACCAGACGCCTGGCGCCGGCATCGCCCACGAGCGCCGCGACGAACGGCGCTACCTGCGTGTAAAACGTGCCTTCCAGGTCAAGATGGATGACGGCCAGGTCTTCGACGGCGTCGACCTGTCCCAAGGCGGCTTCGCGATCCGCAGCCAGCGGCCGATCCGTGAGGGCGCCCGGGTCCAGGCCTCACTGCTGATCCAGGCCGGCGGCGCCGAGATGACCGTGCCCGTGTCCGCCGAGTGCCGGCACTGCACGACCGGCGAGCAGGGCTACACCGCCGGCTTCGAGTTCACCGACATCAGCCCCGGCCACCAGGAACTGCTGCGCCGCCTGATCCGCGCCAGCCTGAGCGCCCGCGAGATGGACCTCGAGGGCATGATGTCCGGCGAGGACCCGCAGACGCCCCGCAAGCGCGGTGGCGCCGGCCAGCCGCAGCCGGCCCAGCGTCCGCCCAAGCCATTGGGCCGCTATGTCGCGCTGTTCATGGCCATCGGCGTGCTGGGCCTGGTGGCGGCGGCCACCGCCTATCGCAACTTCATGCTGATCGAGCCGAGCTTCGCCGCGGTGACCGCGCCGCGCATCGACATCCGCGCGCCGGGTCCGGGCATCCTGCAGGCCCATGACCTCAAGGCCGGCGATCGGGTCGAGCGCGACGCGAAGCTGACCAGCGTCAAGAACGTCGATCTCGAATCGGACCTGATCCTGGCCCAGGCCGCCCAGAGCTATAACAGCCAGCTGATCGAGAACCTGCAGAACAACATCGATGGCGGCGCCAGCCAGGTCAGCCTGGCCAACTCCGCCCGCCCGGCCAACGGCGAGTCGGTGAGCTTCGAGACGGTGTCGCCGGAGATCGCCCGGGCTCGCATCGACCAGTTCGAGACCGCGCGCGACTTCCAGAGCTCGCGGATCACCGCGCTGGAGGCCCGCCAGTCCCAGAACGAGGTCTACAGCCCCTGCCACTGCCTGGTGGCCTGGGCGCTGAGCAGCTCCGACGGCACCTACATCAACGAGAGCGAGCGCATCATGACGCTCATCCGCACCGGCGAGAACGACATCATGGTCGAGGCCCTGGTGCACATGGACGACATCGATCGCATCGGCCCGGACCAGAAGGCCTACATCTCGCTGCCCAACACCGCCGGCCCGATCAGCGCCCGGGTGCGCAGCGTGGCGCTGGACATCGAGCGCCAGCCGCGTGCCGGCTTCCCCAGCTGGGTGCGCCAGCAGCAGAACGTGGCCAGCGTGCTGCTGGTGCCTGAAGAGCCGCTGCCGGCCGACAGCGTCGGCACCCCGGTGGACGTGCGCTTCACCGAGACCCCGCTGGTCGGCAGCGCCGCCGAGTGGGTCTGGCAGGGCGCCCGTTCGGTCGGCCAGCTGGTCGACGGCGTCACCGGCGCCAACGACGACGAGACGCCGCTCGCCGACAGCGAACGCCAGGCGAGCTGAGCCCGAGCGCCCTCTCACGAGGACATCCCGGCCGCCCTCGCGGCGGCCTCCGACCGGAGCCCGATATGTCAGCCGAACACGTCATCCCGAGAAAGCGTCCCCTGGCCCTGCTGATGCTGGCCCTGCTGCCCGGCCTGAGCGCCCCGGCCCTGGCCGAGGGCAAGGGACCCGCGATCACCTCACCGAGCGTGGCCGCCTGCTCGACCCGCTATCCCCAGGTCGCCGCGCCCTCCCCCGCCCTGCAGGCCGAGGATGCCCAGGCCGCCATCCGCGAAGGCTTCGGCACCCAGCGCGACTGGGGCACCGAGAACGCCGAGCGCCTCGCGGCCGGCGAGACTGGCCTCGATGAGGCCGGCCTGCGCATCCACTATCCCGAGGGCACCTCGTCACCCGGCGACACCGATAAGGGCGGCGCCGGCTTCTATGCCGCCCCCGACGCCCTGGCCGGCGCCGAGCGCGCCTGCCTGCAGTACCGGGTACGCTTCGAGCCGGGCTTCGACTTCGTCAAGGGCGGCAAGCTGCCCGGCCTGTACGGCGGCGAGGCACCCAGCGGCGGCGAGGAGGCCGACGGCGAGAACGGCTTCTCCATGCGCTACATGTGGCGGGCCAACGGCCAGGGCGAGCTCTACGAATATGCCGTCGACCAGCACGAGGACTATGGCAAGTCGGTCGGCCGCGGCCGCTGGACCTTCCCCACCGGCCAGTGGGTGACCCTCGAGCAGGAGGTCATCCTCAACGATCCCGGCCAGGACAACGGCATGGCCCGGGTGTGGGTGGACGGGCATCCGATCCTCGAGCAGGGCGGCATCGTCTATCGCACCAGCGAGTCGGTGACCATCGACGGCCTGATGTTCTCCACCTTCTTCGGCGGGCACGGCAAGGACTGGCGCACGCCGCGCGACCAGCACGTCGACTTCGCCGGCTTCCGCTTCTATGCCCCCCGATCCTGATCCCGAGGAATCCCGATGTCTCTGTCCCTCTCCACCGGCCCACGCCGCGGCGCCCTGCCCCGTCGCCTGCTCGCCGGCCTGTCCCTGGCCCTGTGCGGGCTGGGCGCGGGTGGGCTGTCCACGGCCCAGGCCATGACCCTCGAGGCGCGCGCCGAGCTCGATCTGTCGAACTACGAGGTGACGGCTCCCGACGCCTCCTACTTCGACGTCGAGAAGCGCATGGCGCTGCTCGAGGGCACCGACAACGCGATCCTGCTGCAGGAGATCGACCAGCTGTCCACGGGCACCAGCTGCTCGCAGCTGCTGCAGTACAAGCCGATCGACACCCGCATGCGGATCCCGGGCTACTACCCCAGCCCCAAGGAGTGGGAGCTGGCCTCGGAGCCGCTGTTCCAGTTCGAGGACAACGTCTCGCACCTGGCCGGCAGCTACGTCGCCACCGGCGATGCGTACTACGCCGAGTGCCTGGTGCGCTTCCTCGACAAGTGGTCCCAGGACGAGGCGCTGACCAACTTCTACTACGACTCCATGGAGCCCCAGGCCTGGTTCGCCACCGAGTCGATGATCTTCGCCGCGGCCATGGCCTACTCGGTGGTCCGCCCCGAGATCGAGGGCATGCAGGAGGAGCGCGAACGGATCGATGCCTGGCTCAACGAGCTGGCCCATCAGCATTCCGACATCCAGGGGCAGCCCGGCAACAGCTGCTGCAACAACCACTTCTACCGCCGGGCCCTCTACGCCAGCATGGTCGGCGTGCTGACCGAGGACAACGAGCTGTTCCGCTTCGGCGTCAGCGCCATCTACTCCGCGCTGCACGACATCACCGACGAAGGCGCCCTGCCCATGGAGATCGCCCGCGGCCGCCGCGCGACCCACTACCAGAACTACGCGCTGCTCTACCTGATCACCAACATGCAGGTCATCGCGCGCCAGGGCTACGACATCTTCGATCTGGAAGTGGACGGCCACCGCATCCACGACGCCGTCGACTTCGCCCTGGATATCTTCGAGGACCCGGCCGCTCTCGGCGACATGGCGCCCCACGAGCAGTACACCGGCTTCCTCAAGGACAACCAGTACTTCGCCTGGATGGAGATCTACCAGACCCGCTACCACGACTCGCGGATCGCCGACTTCGTCCAGCGGCAGCGTCCCATCTACAACCGCAGTGCCGGCGGCTACATGACGCTCTACTTCATGGCCCCCGACGCCCAGCAGAACATCGTCATGGATGAGACCCAGCGCGAGGACGCCGCGTTCAAGGGCCTGAGCGAGCAGTGAACGCTCGCCCCGACGTTCATCCATCACTTCGAGGCAAACTGACATCATGATCCAGATTCCACGCGACATCTCATCCCCTCGCCAGCCCACGGGTCTGAGACTGGCCGCCTCGGCCACCCTCGTGGCCTGGCTCGGCGGCTGCGCCACCACGCCGCAGCCCGACGCCCACGTCACCGCTCCCGTGCCGCCTCAGTATGCGGACTGGTTCGACGGCGGGCAGCCGCGCACCTTGGAATGGATGCACAAGAACACCGTGGAGAAGGCTCAACAGCTGCTCGAGCAGGGCCGCAGCCAGCAGGCCATCGCCGAGCTCGAGACGCTGATGCAGAAGGGGCTGCCCAAGGGCTACTACGAGATGGCCAAGATATTCGATCAGGGCAAGGGCGTGCCTCCCGACCCGGAGCGCGCGGCACGGCTCTATTCCGAGGCCATCAAGACGCCCTCCTACATCACCGGCAACGCCTCGCTGAACCTGGCCAAGCTCTACCGCGAAGGGCGCGGCGTCGAGCGCAACGACGTGCTCGCCTACTACCTGATCCAGCAGGCCATCGAGGAAGAGGTCGGCCCCCGGGCACAGGCCGCCATGGCCGAGCTGCTCGTCGAGGGCGGCAACGGCGTCAAGGCCGGCCCCGAGCAGGCCGCGGCGCTATACCGGCGCGCCGCGGAGGCCGACAACGCCACCGCCCTCGAGGCCCTGGCCAAGGCCCACGGTCCCGGCGGCTGGCTGGCGGAAGATCGCGGCCTGGCCAGCCAGTACGCCCAGCGCTACGCCGAGCTGCTGGAGCAGGACGCCCGCGCCGGCGACGTCGGCGCCATGAATCAGCTGGCCGGCGTGTTCGCCGAAGGCGGCCTGCTCGGCAGCCAGCCCCAGCGCCACATGCACTGGCTGAACAAGGCCGCCGAGGCCGGCGATCCCGGCGCCCTGAGTCGCGCCGGACGCGCGCTGGTGGAAGGCAACGCGCCCCAGCGTGGCCTGGCGATGCTCGAGCAGGCCGCGCTGGACGGTGATACCTCGGCCATGGAAACGCTGGGCAAGCTGATGCTGGAAGGCAATGCCAACGTGCCCGCCAGCCCGGAGCGGGCCCAGCACTGGCTGAGCGCGGCCATCGCCCAAGGCTCGGTGGATGCCCAGGTCACTCTGGGTCGCGCCCTGCTCGAGGGCGAGGGGCTGCCCGTCAATCCGCGCCGCGGCGTCGAATTGCTCAAGAAGGCCGGCGAACGGGACGACGCCCTGGCGCTGGCGCTGCTCGGCGCCTACTACCTCGGCGATGAGGGCCATGCCAGCCAGCCGATGCAGGCGCGCGAGTACCTGGAGCGCGCCAACGAGCTGGGCCATCCCTACGCCACCCAGCAGCTGGGGCAGATGTACCTGGAAGGCAACGGCGTGCCGGCCGACGGCCAGCGCGCCGAGGCCCTGCTGAAGGACGCCGCCGACCAGGGCCAGACCGCCGCCCTGCGCATGCTCGGCGAGGCCTACCTGGAAGGCGAGGTGCTGCCCTACCATCCGTCGAAGGCCGAGGAGCTGCTGACACAGGCCGCCGACGCCGGCGACGCCTCCGCCAAGACGGCGCTGGGCGCCGGCTATCTCGAGGGCACGCTCCAGCAGCGTCAGCCCTCGCGCGGCGTCGCCCTGCTGGAGGAGGCCGCCCGCGAGGGTGACGCCTACGCGATGGTGGTGCTGGGCCGTGCCTACCGCAAGGGCGACGGCGTGCCCCGCGACCTGGGCAAGGCCAGCGAGTGGCTGAACCGCGCCCGGGAGGCCGGGCACGGCTCGGCCGAGGACGCCCTGTCACGGCTGCGCTACGACCAGGGCAAGGCCGGCAACATCCAAGCCCTGGTGCAGGCCGCGGAAGACGGCCACCCCGGCTCCATGGCGCGGCTCGGCGAAGCCTTCCTCAACGGCCGCGGCGTGCAGCAGAACCTGGGCGCCGCGCGCTCCTGGCTGCAGCGCGCCGCCAGCGAGGGCCATCCCGGCGCCAGCGCCGATCTGGGGCGGATGTATCTGGAGGGCAAGGGCGTGGCACGCGACCCGGCCAGGGGCGCCCGCTACCTGCAGCAAGCCGTCGCCGGCGGCCACGTCGGGGCCCGCGGCGACCTGGGCAAGCTGCTGCTCACCGGCGAGGGCGTCAGCGCCGACCCCGAGCGCGGCATGCGCATGCTCGAGCAGGCCGCCGCCCGCGGCAACAGCGGTGCCCGCCTGGCCCTGGCCGATGCGCTGCTCGAGGGCGAGCACGTCGCCCAGGACACCCAGCGCGGCATCGAGCTGCTGCGCGAGTCCGCCGAGGCCGGCAACGACCATGCCGCCCAGCGCCTCGGCGCCGCCTATCTCGAAGGCAAGGGCGTCGAGCCCGATCCGCAGCAGGCCAAGACCTGGCTCACTCAGGCCAGCGAGGCCGGCAGCCTCTCGGCGCGCACCCTGCTCGGCACCGCGCTGCTGCGCGGGGAAGGCGGCATGAGCGTCGACGCCGCTCGGGGACGCCGCCTGCTCGAACAGGCCGCCGAGCAGGGCCACGCCGGGGCCCAGGCCACCCTTGGCCGGGAGCTGCTGCGCGGCGAGACCCTCGGCCAGGATCTTCGCCAGGGCGCCGACTACCTGCTGGAAGCCGCGCGTCAGGGCCACGAGACCGCGCGCCTGGCCCTGGCCAAGGCCTATCTCACCGCCAACGGGCTCGAGAACGCCAACCGCGAGCAGGCGCTGCTGTGGCTCGACGAGGTGATGGACGGCGACGGCGAGATGGCCGCCCAGACGCTGCATGACCTGCTGTCCGACCAGGACGCCATGCAGGCGCTGCAGGTGGCATCGGCCGAACGCTGATACCGATCGGCCTCTCATGTCGAGAGGCCACCAACGACGACGGGCCGGCAGTTTCCTGCCGGCCCGTCGTCGTTCGGGGGAAGGCCCGAAGGCCTACCCGCCGCGGCGCTCATTCAGCGAACGGCTTACTCACCGAAAGGATTACGCAGCACGATGGTCTCGTTGCGATCCGGGCCGGTGGAGATGATGTCGATGGAGGTGCCCACCTGCTCCTCGAGGAAGCTGATGTAGGCGCGGGCGTTGGCCGGCAGTGCCTCGACGCTCTTGATGCCCAGGGTCGACTCGCTCCAGCCCGGCAGGTCCTGGTAGACCGGCTCGATGGCCTCGTAGCCTTCGGAGTCCACCGGGTTGTCGAGCAGCTCGCCGTCCTTGCTGCGATAGCCCACGCAGACGCGGATGTTCTCCAGGCCGTCGAGCACGTCGAGCTTGGTCAGGCAGATGCCGGACACGGAGTTGATCTGCACGGCGTGGCGCAGGGCAACGGCGTCGAACCAGCCGCAGCGGCGCGCGCGGCCGGTGGTGGCACCGAACTCGTGGCCCTTCTCGGCCAGGTGACGGCCGTGCTCGTCGAACAGCTCGGTCGGGAACGGGCCGGAGCCGACGCGGGTGGTGTAGGCCTTGGTGATGCCCAGCACGTAGTCCAGATACAGCGGGCCGACGCCGGAGCCGGTGGCGGTGCCGCCGGCGGTGGTGTTGGAGCTGGTCACGAACGGATAGGTGCCGTGGTCGATGTCCAGCAGCGAGCCCTGGGCGCCCTCGAACAGGATGTTGTCGCCGGCCTTGCGCACGTCGTGCACCAGGCTCACGGTGTCGCAGACCATGGAGCGCAGCTCGTCGGCCATGCGCATGGCGTCGTCGAGCACCTGCTGGAAGTCCACCGGCTCCTCGCCGTGGAACTTGGTCAGCACGAAGTTGTGGTAGTCCAGCACCTCGCCGAGCTTGGAGGCGAAGCGCTCGCGGTGCAGCATGTCGCCCAGGCGCAGGCCGCGGCGGGCGACCTTGTCCTCGTAGGCCGGGCCGATGCCGCGACCGGTGGTGCCGATCTTGGCCACGCCGCGGGCCTTCTCGCGGGCCTGGTCGAGGCGCTCGTGGTACGGCAGGATCAGCGGGCAGGCCGGCGACAGGCGCAGGCGCTCGCGCACCGGCACGCCCTTGGCTTCCAGCTCGCGGATCTCCTCGAGCAGCGCCTCCGGCGACAGCACCACGCCGTTGCCGATCACGCAGGTCTTGTCGTCACGCAGGATGCCGGAAGGGATCAGGTGCAGGACGGTCTTCTCGCCATCGATGACCAGGGTGTGACCGGCGTTGTGACCGCCCTGGAAGCGCACGACGGCGCCGGCGGACTCGGTGAGCAGGTCGACGACCTTGCCCTTGCCTTCGTCACCCCACTGGGTGCCCAGTACGACTACGTTCTTGCCCATTTGCTCGTCTCTCGTTGCTGCGCCGCCAGCGTCGGGCGGTGCCGATATCGTGTCTGCCTGAGATCAGGCCTGATCGCTGGCCGCAGCCAGCGGCGCGACCTGCCAGCCGCCGTCGGCGGGAACCAGGTGCCGCCGGCAGCGGTGTTCCTGCGGACCGGTGCGCTGCCCGGGCAACGCCTGGACGACCCGCTCGCCCTGCTCGCGCAGGGCCGTGATGGCCTCGGCCAGGCCCTCGCCCTCGGCCGGCGCCCAGATGCCGTCATGGGGCGGCTCGCTGGGCACCAGGTTGGCCAGCAGCTTGAGCTCCAGGGAGAAGCCGGTGGCCGGACGGGCGCGACCGAAGGCGCGACCGGTGTCATCGTAGCGGCCGCCCTTGGCCAGCGCCTGACTGTAGCCGGGCACGTGGGCGGCGAACATCATGCCGGTGTGGTACTGGTAGCCGCGCAGTTCGGCCAGGTCGAAGTAGAGCGCCACGTCGGGGTGCTCGGCGACCACGCCGGCGTGCAGGGCACGCAGCTGATCGAGCGCCGCCCCCACCGCCTGGGGCGCCTCGGCAAAGGCCTCGCGGGCCTGCTCCAGCACCTCGGGACCGCCGTGCAGCTCGCCCAGGGCGCACAGCATGGCCGCCATGGCCGGATCGCTGACGCTTTCCTCGAGCCGCGCGGCCAGCTCGCCGGGCGACTTGAGCTCGAGGGCCTCGAACACCGCCTTCTCCTGCTCGGCGCTCAGCTCGGCGGCTTCCACCAGGCTACGGTAGATGCCGATGTGGCCCAGCGCCAGGTGGATCTCCCCGGCGCCGGCGACCTGCAGGCTGGTCAGCGCCAGGCGCAGGATTTCGATGTCGGCCTCCAGGCCAGCGTGGCCGAACAGCTCGAGACCGACCTGAACCGGGCTGCGACCGCCCTGATGGGGGTCGGCCTTGGCGCGCAGCACGGTAGTGCAGTAGCACAGCCGCACCGGGCCCTGGCGCTTCAGCGAGTGGGCATCCATGCGCGCCACCTGGGGCGTGACATCGGCGCTGACGCCCATCATCCGACCGGTCATCTGGTCGGTGAGCTTGAAGGTCTGCAGATCGAGTTCGGTGCCGGTGCCGGTGAGCAGGGAGTCGAGGAACTCCACGGGGGGCGGCATCACCTGGTCGTAGCCCCAGCGATGGTAGAGATCGAGCAACGCCCGGCGCAGCTCCTCCATGCGGCTGGCCTGAGGAGGCAGCACCTCGTCCATGCCGTCGGGCAGTAGCCAGCGGTCAGCGATGGTCATGTCGTTCTTCCTGCAAGACGATGATTGGCCTTCGGCAAGCCTGGCGGCAGGGTGAATCACACGCCTGGCGGAGCGCCGGAGGGGAATGCCGGGAGTGGTCGGCCACAAAAAACGGCCACAAAAAAACCGGGCCACGCCCGGTTACAGGAGTCTATCACGTTTGGCGGCGGGAGGAACCCCGCACGAATGGAAGGGGCGGCCGAGGCCGCCCCTGTGAGCCATCACTCGTCGCGCTTACTCGCTGCCTTGCGCGGTCGGACTCTTGAGGTACTGGAAGAAGTCGCTGGACGGGTCCAGCACCAGCATGTTGCCGTCGCCCTCGAAGCTCGAGCGATAGGCATCCAGGCTGCGCCAGAAGGAGAAGAACTCCTCGTCCTTGCCGTAGGCCTCGGAATAGATGGCCGCGGCCTCGGCGTCGCCCTCACCGCGCAGGGTCTCGGAACGCTCGTTGGCCTGGGCCAGCAGCACCTGACGGCGGCGGTCGGCGTTGGCGCGAATGCGCTCGGACTCTTCCTGGCCCTGGGCACGCCACTCGCGGGCCTCGCGCTCGCGCTCGGAGCGCATGCGGTCGTAGACCGCCGAGGAGACGTCCTCGGGCAGGTCGATGCGCTTGACCCGGATATCGAGGATCGCCACGCCGAGCTCGTCGCGCATCAGATCGTTGAGCTCCTCGGTAGGCCCGGTCATCAGCTCGTCGCGCTGCTCGGAGATGATCTGCGAGAGGTTCAAACGGCCGAACTCGTTACGCAGACTCTCGTCGACCCGCGGCTGGATCAGCCGCACGGCCTGCAGTTCGTCGCCGGCGGTGGCCTCGTAGTAGCGGGTGGGGTTAACCACCTGCCACTTGACGTAGGAGTCCACGATCACCGCCTTCTGCTCGAGAGTCAGGTAGCGGCTGGCATCGGTGTCCAGCGTCAGCACCCGGGTGTCGAACTTGCGGATGGTCTGGGTGATCGGGATCTTGAAGTGCAGACCCGGCTGGATGTTCTCCTCGACCACCTCACCGAAACGCAACTTCACGGCGCGTTCGGTCTCGTCGATCACGTAGAGGCTGTTGCTGGCCAGCCAGGCCACGGCGGCCAGGCCGCCGACGATGAGCAGGGAACGGTTATTGATCATCGTTAACGGCCCTCCCGGCTGATTCCGTTGCTGCGAGCACTGCGGCTGTCACTGCTGCCGTCGGCCTGGCTGGCGCTCAGGCGCTCGAGGAGCTGAGGGTCCATCGACACGCGGTCGTCGCCCTGGCCGCCGGCGGCACCGGTGCCGCCGCGGCTCAGGCGATCCATCGGCAGCACCATCAGCGGTGCGTCGTCGTTGACGTCGACCATCACCTTGGCGGTGTCGCCGTAGACGTCGGTCAGGGCGTCGAGGTAGAGGCGCTCGCGCATGATGGCCGGCGCATCCTGGTACTGGGTCAGCAGCGCGTTGAAGCGGTTGGCCTGACCGCGCGCCTCGGCCACCACCGATTCGCGATAGCCCTGACCCTGTTCGACGATGCGCTGGGCCTGGCCCTGGGCGGCCGGGATCACGGCGTTGGCATAGGCCATGGCCTGGTTGATGGTGCGCTGGCGATCCTCGCGGGCCCGGATGACGTCGTCGAAGGCGTCCTGCACCGCGTCGGGCGGCGAGGTGGACTCGACGTTCAGGGTCTGCAGGCGGATGCCGGTGCCGTAGCTGTCCAGGTAGGACTGCAGGCGGCTGGCCACCGCGGTGCCGAGGATCTCACGGCCGGAGGTCAGGATGTCGATCATGTCGGTGCCGCCGACCACGTGGCGCAGCGCACTGTCCAGGGCATTCTCGAGCGAGAGCTCCGGATTGCGCACGTTGAGCACGTAGCCGCGCGGATCGGCGACCTGATACTGGGCCGAGATCTCGACGGAGACGATGTTCTCGTCCTGGGTGAGCATCGACTGGGTCTGGCTGACCGAGCGCACCCGCGTCACGTTGACCATGCGCACGTCATCGATCAGCGGCGGGTTCCACTGCAGGCCGGGGGTGACCACTTCCTGGAACTTGCCGAACCGCAGCACCACGCCGCGCTCGGACTGGTCGACCAGGTAGAAGCCGGACGCGGCCCAGATGGCCAGGGCCACGATCAGCAGCAGGCCGGGCAGCGCGAAGGCGTTGCGCGGCTTGCCGCCGCCACCGCCCTTGCCACCGTTGCCGCCGCGCTTGCCGCGACCGCCCAGCATGCCGTTGAGCTTGTCCTGAAACTTCTTCAGGGCCTCGTCGAGGTCGGGCGGCCCCTGATTGTTGCCGCCACCGCCGCGGTTGCCACCGCCGCCGTTACCGCCGCGGCGCCCTCCCCCGCTCCAGGGGTCGTGCTGGTTGCCGCCGCCACCGGGCTCATTCCAGGCCATACGTCGTCTCCACTCTGCGTTGCGTTCCGCCGCGCGCTGCGGCGCGACGGGCATCGGTTGCGATCCTTGTGGTGCCGACCCTGGTGTGTCGGCACCCGAAGGCGACTCTTTATTACGTGCTCGTGATTCCGGGCTCGCTGTTCCGGGCTCGTTCCTGTCTCATCCGCGCCTCGCGGTTCCCCGCTCACTGCTCCCAGAGGGGGCGATCCTGCAGGGCCTCCGGCAGATAGTCATCGGCGCGCTCGCCGAGCCGCGCCATCAGCTGCAGGAAATCTCGCCGCGGCAGCCGGACCTCGAGCTGGGTACGGCCCATCTCGTCGAAGCGTTCCTCACGCACCGCGCCCAGCTCGTGCAGGCCGGCGCGCAGCTTGCCCTGCTGAGGCTCCAGGGTGACGTCGAAGTCGATGATGTCGTCGGCCAGGCACTCGGAGAGCGCCTGCTCGAACAGCTCCAGGCCCTTGCCGTCGCGGGCCGACAGCCACACCGTCTCGGGCATGCCGTCGGCGCCGCGCTCGATGCGCGGGGCGCTGTCGAACATGTCGATCTTGTTCATCACCTTGAGCGTCGGCACCTCCAGGGCGCCGATCTCGTCGAGCACCTCTTCCACCTGGCTCACGTTCAGGTCGCGGTCGGCGTCCGCCGCGTCGATCACGTGGACCAGCAGGGTGGCCTCGGCGGCCTCCTGCAGGGTGGCCTGGAAGGCCTCCACCAGCTTGTGCGGCAGGTGGCGGATGAAGCCCACGGTATCGGCCAGTACCACCGGTCCCACGTCCTCGATCTCGAGGCGCCTGAGCGTCGGGTCGAGAGTAGCGAACAGCTGGTCGGCCGCATAGACCTGAGAGGCGGTCACGGCGTTGAACAGCGTCGACTTGCCGGCGTTGGTGTAGCCGACCAGCGAGACGCTGGACACCTCTGCCCTGGAGCGCGCGCGCCGGTTCTGGTGGCGCTGGCTGCGGACCTTGTCGAGGCGCTTGTGAATTGCCTTGATACGCCCGCGCAGCAGCCGGCGGTCGGTCTCGAGCTGGGTCTCGCCCGGGCCACGCAGGCCGATGCCGCCCTTCTGGCGCTCGAGGTGGGTCCAGCCGCGCACCAGGCGCGTCGACATGTACTCGAGCTGGGCCAGCTCGACCTGCAGCTTGCCCTCGTGGGTCCGCGCCCGCTGGGCGAAGATGTCGAGGATCAGGCCGGTACGGTCGAGCACGCGACACTGGAGCGACTGCTCGAGGTTGCGCTGCTGGGAGGGGCTCAGGGCATGGTTGAAGATGACCAGCTCGGCCTTGTGGACCTGCAGCGCCTCGCGCAGCTCCTCGGCCTTGCCCGAGCCGATGAAGGAACGGGGGTCGGGCCGGCTACGCGAGCCGGTCAGCAGAGTGGCCGGCTCCGCGCCGGCCGAGCGCACGAGCTCGAGGAACTCGCCTGGGTCTTCGCGCTCTTGCTCGTCCTGGAAGTCGACATGGACGAGTACCGCCGTTTCACCGGCGTCGGGACGTTCAAAAAACAATCAATACCTCACGCATTGCTTTCCGACGGCGCATCGGGGGCCGGCAGCCGCACGTTGCGCGACGGCACAACGGTGGAGATGGCGTGCTTGTAGACCATCTGGCTGACGGTGTTGCGCAGCAGGATCACGAACTGATCGAAGGATTCGATCTGGCCCTGCAGCTTGATGCCGTTGACCAGGAAGATCGAGACCGGAATGCGCTCCTTGCGCAGGATGTTCAGGTACGGATCTTGAAGGGACTGCCCTTTGGACATGTTGCTCTCCCTGAATTGTTTCTGGAGTTAATCGTTCAGTGCTCGCCCCGTCCGGGGGCGACACGGGTAACCGATGAGCCCGGTCGTACGGCCGCTCGAAACGACCATCTTACGCTAAGTCCCGAATTCGCGCACCAGTTTCAGGAGCTCGTCGAGCGGCGCGGCGCCCAGGCTGTCGACCCAGTGCAGCTCGGGCCAGCGGCGCATCCAGGTCAGCTGTCGCTTGGCCAGCTGACGGGTGGCGACGATGCCGCGGTGACGAAAGGTCGCATGATCGACCTCGCCGTCGAGATACTCCCACCCCTGACGATAGCCCACGCTCTTCATCGACGGGAGGTCCGGTGTCAGATCGCCTCGCGCCTTGAGCGCCGCCATCTCGTCGAGGAAGCCGGCCTCGAGCATGGCGTCGAAACGCCGGGCGATGCGCACGTGCAGCACGGCGCGATCGGCGGGCGCGAGCCCTATCGACAGCGGCCGCCAGGGAAAGGTTTCGGGATGCTGTTCGTTCCACAGCTCGGTAAGCGACCGGCCGCTGACGCGATACACCTCCAGCGCCCGCATCAGCCGCTGGGGATCGTTGGGATGGATGCGCTCGGCGGCCGCCGGGTCGACCCGCGCCAGCTCGGCATGCAGGCCGGACAGGCCCAGGCGCTCGGCGTCGCGTTCCAGCTCGGCGCGCACCTCGGCGTCCGCCGAGGGCAGATTGGCCACGCCCTCCAGCAGGCGCTTGAAGTACATCATGGTGCCACCGACCAGCAGCGGCACTCGGCCGGCCGCGGTGATCTCGGCCATCTCGCGCAGCGCGTCCTCGCGGAACTCCGCCGCCGAGTAGGGCTCGGCCGGGTCGCGGATGTCGATCAGCCGATGCGGCGCGCGGGAAAGCTCGTCGGCGGAGGGCTTGGCGCTGCCGATGTCGAGGCCGCGATAGACCATCGCCGAGTCGACGCTGACCAGCTCGCAGCCCAGCCGCTCGTGCAGCTCGATGGCCAGGTCGGTCTTGCCCGCGGCGGTGGGGCCCATCAGGAAGATGGCGGGTGGGCGGGTGTCATGCATCGTCGTTTATTGACCTCTCAGGAAGAGGCGATCCAGTTCTTTCATGCTCAGCTCGGTCCAGGTCGGCCGGCCGTGGTTGCACTGGCCACTGCGCTCGGTGATCTCCATGTCGCGCAGCAGGGCGTTCATCTCCTCGACCGTCAGCTGACGGTTGGCACGCACGCTGCCGTGGCAGGCCATGGTGGCCAGCAGTTCGTTGATGTGCGCCTCGAGGCGATCCGAGCGGCCGTAGCGCTCGAGGTCGCCCAGCATGTCGCGGATCAGCGGCTCGACGTCGGCGTCGACCAGCAGCGTCGGCACCTGGCGCACCAGCAGCGTCTCGGGGCCGGCCACATCGAGCTCCACGCCCAGCCGGGCGAAGGCCTCGTGCTCGGCCTCGGCGGTGGCCACCTGGGCGGCGCTGGCGGCGAGCGACACCGGCACCAGCAGCGGCTGCGCTTCAAGCGCTCCACCGTGCACCTGGGTCTTCATGCGTTCGTAGACGATGCGCTCGTGAGCGGCGTGCATGTCGACGATCACCATCCCGCGCTCGGTCTGGGACAGGATATAGACGCCGTGCAGCTGGGCCACGGCGTAGCCCAGCGGCGGCGCCTTGGTGGCGTCCTCTTCCGGCATCGCCGGGCGAGGCGCGGCCCCGGGCGTCGACTCGGACGGCGCCGCAGCCGGGCCCTCGGCAGAGGCGGTGACCGTGGCACCGAACGGCGCGCGCGCCTGGCGCTCGGCCAGCGCCACGTCGGCGGCGGCTCCGCCGGCCCCCGGCGCGGCGGGCTGGGGCGTCAGCAGGCTCTCCTCGTGCTCGGGATGCAGCGCCCGATAGCCCTCCATAAAGGCCCTGACCCGATCGGGGTTCACGCCGCGAGACGATTCCTCCTCACGGCCGTGCAGCGCCATGGGCTGCTGCTGCCAGGCGGGCTGGGGCGCGGCCTCGCGGACCTCTCCGGTCCGGGGCGACGCCTCGGCGGGTGCGGCACCGCTCGCCTCGTCCTCCTCCGCGTCGCCACCGGCGCTGGCCCCGGCCCGGGCCTCGCCCAGCGCCCGGTGCAGGCTGGAGAACAGGAAGTCGTGGACCATGCGCCCGTCGCGGAAGCGCACCTCGTGCTTGGTCGGGTGCACGTTGACGTCGACCACCGTCGGGTCGACCTCGAGATACAGCACGAACACCGGATGGCGGCCATGAAACAGCACGTCGCGGTAGGCCTGGCGGATGGCGTGGGCCACCAGCCGGTCGCGCACCACCCGGCCGTTGACGAAGAAGTACTGCTGGTCGGCCTGGGCCCGGGAATGGGTCGGCAGTCCGACCCAGCCCCACAGGCGCAGCCCGCCGGTCTCCAGGTCCAGGTGCAGGGCATTCTCCAGGAAGCCCTTGCCGAGCAGCGCCTGCAGGCGCCGCTCGTGGCCCACCAGGTCGCCGCCGGGGCGCAGCTGATGGATGGTCTTCTGGTTGTGGCGCAGCACCCAGCCGACGTCGAGCCGCGACAGCGCCTGGCGGCGGAAGGCCTCCTCGACGTGGCCGAACTCGGTCTTCTCGGTGCGCAGGAACTTGCGCCGCGCCGGGGTGTTGAAGAACAGGTCGCGCACCGTCACCGAGGTGCCGCGCGGATGCGGCGACGGCGTGACCCTCGGCTCCATGCGCCGGCCCTCGACCACCACCCGCCAGCCACCGGTGGGATCGTCCTGGGTGTTCGAGACCAGCTCGAGCCGCGACACCGAGCTGATCGAGGCCAGCGCCTCGCCGCGGAAGCCAAGGCTGGCCACGCCCTCGAGGTCCTCGAGGGAGGCGATCTTGCTGGTGGCATGACGCGACAGCGCCAGCGGCAGGTCGTCCTCGTCGATGCCGCCGCCGTCGTCGCGCACCCGGATCAGCCGGGCGCCGCCGGACTCGAGCTCCACCTCGACGCGGGTCGCGCCGGCGTCGATGGCGTTCTCGACCAGCTCCTTGACCACCGAGGACGGCCGCTCGACCACCTCGCCGGCGGCGATCTGGTTGGCCAGCCGGGGATCGAGGATCCGGATATGTGAGTTATCGCTCATAACGCTCCCGTGCTCCGCTCACGAACGGGGAATCTGCAGCACCTGCCCGACCCGGATCACGTCGCCGTTCAGCTCGTTGGCCTGTCGCAGCTGCGCCACTGGCACGCCGTGGCGGGCGGCAATCTCGGACAGGGTGTCGCCGGGCTGGATGCGATATTCGTTGCCGCCGGTGTCGCGCCCCTGGTCGCGCTGCCAGGCCAGCAGGCTGGCCGGCGGCGGGTTGCGCCGGAAATGCGCCCGGATGCCGCCGAACACCGCGTCCATCATCCGGTCCTGATAGCCCGGCTGCTGCAAGCGACGCTCCTCGTCGGGATTGGAGATGAAGCCGGTCTCGACCAGCAGCGAGGGAATGTCCGGCGACTTGAGCACCACGAAGCCGGCCTGCTCGACGCGCGGCTTGTGCAGGTCGTTGATCCGCCCCAGCCGGTCGAGCACCTGACCGCCGATGGTCAGCGAGTCGTTCAGGGTCGCGGTCATGGTCAGGTCGAGCAGCACGCCGCGCAGCACCTCGTCCTTGTCGTCCAGCGACAGGTTGCCGTCGACGCCGCCGATCAGGTCGGAGCGATTCTCGGAGGCCGCCAGCCACTGGGCGGTCTCGGAGGTCGCCCCGCTCTGGGACAGCGCGAACACCGAGCTGCCGTGGGGCCGCGGGCTGCGGAAGGCGTCGGCGTGGATCGAGACGAAGAAATCGGCCTTCTGCTCCCGGGCGATGCGAGTGCGCTGACGCAGACCGACGTAGTAGTCGTCGTCGCGAATCATCACCGCCTTGAAGCCCTCGGTGGCGTTGATCTTGCGCGCCAGCCGGCGTCCCATCTCCAGCACCACGTCCTTCTCCCGGGTGCCGCTGGGCCCGATCGCCCCGGGGTCCTCGCCACCGTGCCCCGGGTCCACGGCGATGATGATATCGCGCTTGGGATGCGGCTGGGCCGGCTCCTGCACCGGCGCCGAATCGACGACATCGCGCCCTTGCACCCGAGCCTGTGCCTGGGCGCGGTCGGCGGCGATCTCCTGATCGCGGATCATCGCCTCGATGGGATCGATCGGGTCCTCCACGGCGCTCTCGCCGGGATACTCGAGATCGACCACCAGGCGGTGACCGTACTGTTCGTTGGGCGCCAGCCTGAAGTGGCGCGGCTCGACCTCGCGATTGAGCTCCAGCACCACGCGCAGGTCATCGCCGTCGCGCACGCCGGTGCGCACGTCGCTGATGGCGCTGCCCTCGAGGTCGAGCCGCTCGACGTCGGCGGCCAGGCGGGTGTCCGCAAGGTCGATGACCAGCCGGCGCGGATCGTCGAGGCTGAACACATTGGCCTCGGCCGAGGACGACAGGTCGAACACCAGCCGCGCATGGTCGGGGGCCGCCCACAGGCGCAGGTTGTCGACGCTGGCCGCGAAGGCCGCGGACGGCATCAGCGCCGCCAGCGCCAGCAGGCCGCCGAGCAGACGCCGGGACACGTTGCCCCGACTCATGAGAGGCGGCCGCCTTGCGAACCCGTCGCCCCGGGCTGCTCTGCCTCGGGCCGCTCTGCTGCAGACAAAGAGGCATCGGCGGCCAGGCGCTCGAGCACCGCGCGGCCGTGGTCGCTGCCGGCGGCCAGCGTCGCCCGGCGGCCCTCGCCGTCCAGGCTCAGCGCCACCGTCAGGTCCGGCGTCGGCAGCCAGCCCTCGCCGCGGGCCGGCCACTCGATCACGCACAGCGCGTCGTCGGCCAGCAGGTCTCGGCCGCCGATGAACTCGAGCTCCTCGGGGTCGCCCAGGCGGTAGAGGTCGAAGTGGTTCACGCGCACCGTCTCGAGCTCGTAGGGCTCGACCAGGGTGTAGGTGGGGCTCTTGACCGCGCCGCGATGCCCGTAGGCGCGCAGGATGCCGCGGGTCAGGGTCGTCTTGCCCGCGCCCAGCTCGCCCTCCAGAAAGAGCAGGCCGTGGCCGTCGAGGGCCCGGCCGAGGGATTCGCCGAAGGCCACCTGACGGTCTTCGTTCTCGAGTCGCAGCTGCATCGTCATTCGCCCATCGTCGGGTTGACCAGAATTCGCGCACAGGATGCCAGATCGCCGGCCAGCAGGCCACGCTGGCCGCCCGCCGCGGCGGCCTCGTCGGCGGCCAGGGCGTGCACCATCACGCCGACCCGGGCGGCGCTCTCGCCGTCGAGCCCCTGGGCCAGCAGCGCGCCGAGGATGCCGGACAGCGCATCGCCCATGCCGCCGCTGGCCATGCCCGGATTGCCGTAGGGGCACACGGCGAGCCCCGAGGGCCCCGCGACCAGGCTGCCGGCGCCCTTGAGCACCACCGTGCCGCCGTAGCGGCGCTGCAGCTCGGCGGCCGCCGCCGGGCGGTCGGCCTCCACCTCGGCCGCACGCGTGCCGAGCAGGCGGCCGGCCTCGCCGGGATGCGGCGTCAGCAGCCAGTCGTCCCGCCTGAGCCCGGTGAAGCGGCTCGCCAGCAGGTTCAGGGCATCGGCATCGACCACCAGCGGCCGGCCGGCATCGAGGGCGGCCTGCAGCATCGCCTGGCCCCAGCTTCCTTGCCCCAGCCCGGGGCCGACGACGAGCACATCGGCCTGCGACGGCAGCTCGCCGAGATCGGCGGCGCCGCGCACGCCGTGGACCATCACCTCGGGGCGGCGCACCAGACTCGCGGTGACATGCTCCGGCGCGGTGGCCAGGCTGACCTTGCCGGCGCCCAGCCGGGCGGCGTGCTCGGCGGCCAGCAGCGCCGCTCCGCCGAAGCCCGGCGCCCCGCCGAGCACCAGCGCATGGCCGGCATCGCCCTTGTGGGCGTCCCGCGGGCGCGGCGGCAGCGCCGCGGCGATGGCGCCGCGGTGGAGCAGCTCGGCCGCCGGCACCATGTCGGCCGCGGCCGAGTCGGGGGCGTCGAGCCCGCGGAAGATCACCTCGCCGGTCAGCGCCGGGGCGCGGCCGGTGTGCAGCCCCAGCTTGTCGCCGATGAAGGTGACGGTCCGCGTGGCCTTCACCGCCACGCCGAGCTCGGCGCCGGTGTCGGCGTGCACGCCGGAGGGAATGTCGATGGCCAGCACCGGCCGCTCGGCCGCGTTGATCGCGGCGATGGCCTCGCGGAAGTCGCCGCGCACCTCGCCGGCAAGCCCGGTGCCAAGCAGCGCGTCGACCACCACCTCGCCGGCAAGCGTGAGCCCCGGCCGCCAGGGCTCGAGCCCCACGCCCGTCGCGGTGGCCATGTCGGCGGCCAGGCGGGCATCGCCCGTCAGCGCCTCCACCGGCTTGAGCGCCACACGCTGCACCGCCCAGCCCTCGACGGCGGCCAGCGCCGCCAGCACGTGGCCGTCGCCGCCGTTGTTGCCGGCGCCGCACAGCACGCTGAGCGAGCGGGCCTCTGGCCAGGCCTCGCGCAGCAGCTGCCAGGCCGATGCCGCGGCGCGCTGCATCAGCGCGAAGCCCGCGATGCCGGCGGCGATGGTACGACGGTCCAGCTCGCGGACCTGCTCGGCGCGATACAGCGCCCGGCCGGATGCCTCGGACGATGCCGTCATTCCCTGTCTCCCTTCAAGGCGATGCTTTACCATAGACGTTCCACGAAGTGTGTCCTGTCTCCCGCCGCTCGCCAAGCGTCGCGGCGCCTTTCCGAACGGTGTTTCCTCAATCATGACCCAGCCGTCTCCCACGGGCGACGCCCCCGATCGTCTCACTCAACAGACCGACTTGGCCGAGCTGGCCGAGCGCATCAAGACCTGGGGCCGCGAACTCGGCTTCCAGCAGGTGGGCATCGCCGACGTCGACCTGGCAGAGGACGAGGCGCGCCTGCAGCGCTGGCTCGACGCCGGTCATCACGGCGAGAT
The DNA here is from genome assembly GCF_003030865.2 of Halomonas sp. SL1. Classification (NCBI taxonomy): domain Bacteria; kingdom Pseudomonadati; phylum Pseudomonadota; class Gammaproteobacteria; order Oceanospirillales; family Halomonadaceae; genus Halomonas; species Halomonas sp. SL1. The sequence goes on from NZ_PYUQ02000011.1 coordinate 254,426, forward strand.
GGGCTTCATGGCCAAGCACGGCACCAAGCGCACCCGCCCCGCGGAGCTCGAGCCCGGCACGGTGCGGGTGATCAGCGTGCGCCTGGACTACCTGCCGCCGGAGGTGGAAACCACCAGGATGCTGGCGCGGCCGGAGAAGGCCTACGTCTCCCGCTACGCGGTCGGGCGCGACTACCACAAGCTGATGCGCAAGCGCCTGGCGAGCCTTGCCAAGCAGATCCAGGCCGAGATCGGCCCGTTCGGCTATCGCGCCTTCGTCGATTCCGCCCCTGTGATGGAGCGCGGCCTGGCGCGCAAGGCCGGGCTCGGCTGGTTCGGCAAGAACGCCATGCTGCTGAATCCGAAGGCCGGCTCGCTGTTCTTCCTCGGCGAGCTCTACACCGACCTGCCGCTGCCGGTCGACGAGCCCTTCGAGGCGGAGCACTGCGGCAGCTGCAGCGCCTGCCGCACGGCCTGCCCCACCGACGCCATCGTCGAGGACAAGGTGGTCGACGCGCGACGCTGCATCTCCTACCACACCATCGAGCTGCACGGCGCCATTCCCGAGGAATTCCGCGCCGCCATGGGCAACCGGGTGTTCGGCTGCGACGACTGCCAGCTGGTGTGCCCCTTCACCCGCTTCACCCGAGCCAGCCAGGAAGCCGACTTCGCGCCGCGCCACGACCTGGACCGCGCTGACCTGGTCGCGCTGTTCGCCTGGGGCGAGGAGGAGTTCCTGGACAAGACCGCCGGCAGCCCGATCCGCCGGATCGGCTACGAGCGCTGGCTGCGCAACCTGGCGGTGGGGCTCGGCAATGCGCCCTGGAGCGAGACGGTGGAGGCCGCGCTGCGCGCCCGGCTGGCGTATCCCTCGGACCTGGTCCGCGAGCACGTGCGCTGGGCGCTGGCGCGGCAGCAAGAGAAGCGGCAGCGGGTGATTGCGGTTGCCGGTGAGGGGTAAGGAGAAGCGCCACGGGGTCAGACCCTTAAGTGCCCTTAGGCGCGGAGCACCTAAGGGCACTTAAGGGTCTGACCCCTCATTATTCTGGGCCCGGACTACTCCTCCTCGTCGCCGTCCTCGTCCTCGAGGCGCAGGAAGGTCTGGCGATAGTGCGCCAGCTCGGCGATCGATTCCTTGATGTCGTCCATCGCCAGATGGACGTTGCGCTTGCTGAAGCCGACCAGCGCGCCCGGGTTCCAGCGCTTGGCCAGTTCCTTGACGGTCGAGACGTCCAGGTTGCGATAGTGGAAGAAGGCCAGCAGCTCGGGCATCTCGCGCTCGAGGAAGCGGCGGTCCTGGTGGATGCTGTTGCCGCACATCGGCGAGCTGCCCGGCGCCACGTGCTCCTTCAGGAACGCCAGCGTCTCCTGCTCGGCCTTGGCGGTGTCGACGGTGCTGGCCTTGACCCGCGAGACCAGCCCCGAGGCGCCGTGGGTCTTCTGGTTCCAGTCGTCCATGCCCTCGAGCAGGGCGTCCGGCTGGTGGACGGCGATCACCGGCCCCTCGGCGACCACGTTGAGCTCGGCGTCGGTGACCAGGGTGGCCACCTCGATGATGCGTTCGCGGTTCGGGTCGAGCCCGGTCATTTCCAGGTCGATCCACACCAGGCGCTGGGTGCGCGGATCCTGGGCATCTTGGTTCGCGGCCATGGGACGTTCCTTGGTCGTGCGGCCGGCGACAGCCGGCCCCGTTGATGAGTACAATGCCGCCATTGTACCGACCTTCGGGCCCTCATGAGCAAACGCAAGTTGACCCGCCAGCAGCGCTGGCGCATCGAGAAGATCCAGGCCGAACGCGCCAAGCGCGCCGACAAGCGCGGCCAGCAGGATGCCGAAAAGCTCGACGCCGGCGAATACGGCGCCGAACAGCCCGGGCGAGTGATCGCCCACTTCGGCCGCACCCTGGACGTGCGCCCGGAGGGCGACGGCGTCCCGGTGCGCTGCCACCTGCGCGCCAACCTGGAAGGGCTGGTGACCGGCGACCGGGTGATCTGGCGCGCCGGCGAAGACGGCAGCGGCGTAGTGGTGGCCCGCGGCGAGCGCGCCAGCGTGCTCGAGCGCCCCGATCCCCGGGGCCAGCTCAAGCCGGTGGCCGCCAACATCGACCAGATCCTGATCGTGTTCGCCGTGGAGCCCGAGCCCCACGCCAACCTCATCGACCGCTACCTGGTGGCCGCCGAGGCCACCGGCATCGCGCCGGTGCTGGTGCTCAACAAGGCCGACCTGCTGCCCGAGGACGGCGGCGAGCTCGGCGCGCTGCTGGAACGCTACGCGGCGCTGGGCTATCCGGTGGTGACCACCACCACTGCCCGCGACGGCGGCCTGGACGCCCTCCATCGGCGGCTGGCCGGCCGCACCTCGGTGTTCGTCGGCCAGAGCGGGGTCGGCAAGTCCTCGCTCATCGACCGCCTGCTGCCGGACGAGGAACTGCGCATCGGCGCGCTGTCAGAGGACTCGCGCAAGGGCCGCCACACTACCACCACCGCCCGGCTCTACCGCTTCGCCTCCAGCGAGCAGGACGACGCCGAGGCCGGCGAGCTGATCGACTCCCCCGGCATCCGCGAGTTCGGCCTGATCCACCTGGACGAGGATCAGGTCGCCGAGGGCTTCATCGAGTTCCGCGAGCACATCGGTCGCTGCCGCTTCCGCGACTGCCGCCACCGCAAGGAGCCGGGCTGCGCGCTGCTGGCCGCTGTCGAGAGCGGCGAGATTCACGCCGACCGCTTTGCCAGCTACCGCCGTATCGTCGATAGTCTCGAAGAGAGCTGAGAGCACAACGGCACGCCCGAGCCAGGACGTTAAGGCCAGAAAGATCAAGGAGAGCCCCATGAGTTCAGAAGACAACCTGCTGCCGCTGATCGTCGAGCCCGAGCAGCTCGAAGCGCAGCTGGACGCCCCTTCGCTGCTGATCATCGACGTGCCGCTGAAGGCCGAGAGCCATGAGCAGGGCCACGTGCCCGGCGCCGTCTATCTGGACCCCAAGCGGCTGCTCCGCGGCGAGGGCGACGTGCCCAACGAGGCGCCGGACGCCGAGGCGCTGTCGGCGCTGTTCTCGTCGCTGGGGCTGACCCGGGACACCCACGTGGTGGCCTACGACGACGAGGGCGGCGGCTGGGCCGGCCGGCTACTGTGGACCCTGGAGCTGATCGGCCACACCCGCTACTCCTATCTCAACGGCGGCATTCACGCCTGGCGCGCCGCCGGGCTGCCGACCTCCACCGAGACGACCGCCCCCGCGCCCAGCGACTATCAGGCCGAGATCCTCCATCCCGAGGTGGCGATCGACTGCGTCGAGCTGACCGAGCGCCTGGGCGAGAAGGGCTTCGCGATCTGGGACGCCCGCACCCGCGCCGAATACGACGGCGAAAAGGGCGACAACAAGCGGCTCGGCCACATTCCGGGTGCGGTGAACCTGGACTGGCTCGACGCCATGGACAAGGCGCGCGACCTGCGCATCCGCGACTACGCGGAGCTCATCACCGAGCTCGAGACGCTGGGCCTGACGCCGGACATGGAAGTGATCACTCACTGCCAGACCCACCACCGCAGCGGCCTCACCTGGCTGGTGGGCAAGGCGCTCGGCTTCGAGAAGATGCGCGCCTACCCCGGCTCCTGGAAGGAATGGGGCAACCGCGACGACACGCCGATCGAGAAATAAGCTGGAAGCTGGAAGCTGGAAAAAAAGCATGAACCCGGCCATCAAGCGGCCAAAGGTTTTCTTCCAGCTTCCAGGCGCGAAGCGCCGCTCTTCCAGCTTCAAGCTAACCGGTCATATCATTGATCTCATCGACATCGCCGAACTCCGATTCACCGCATAACCGGAATGCTCTCCTCGTGACCCCAGCCAAGCTGTTCGCCCTGATCCAGTATCCCCTGCCCCACCACCTGCTCTCGCGGCTGATCGGCCGGCTCGCCGACTGCCGGGTGTCCTGGGTCAAGGACCTCGCCATTCGCGCCTTTATCCGCCAGTTCAAGGTGGACATGGGCGAGGCCCACCAGCCGGACCCGAGCGCCTATCCGAGCTTCAACGCGTTCTTCACCCGGCCGCTGAAGGACGGCGCCCGCCCCATCGGCGAGGGGCTGGTCTCGCCGGCCGACGGCACCCTCTCGCAGTTCGGGCGCCTCGAGCACGGCCGGCTGATCCAGGCCAAGGGCCACGACTTCACCGCCGCCGACCTGCTGGGCGGCGACCTGGAAGCCGCCGGGCGCTATCGCGACGGCAGCTTCGCCACCGTCTATCTCTCGCCCAGCGACTACCACCGCGTGCACATGCCGGTGGCCGGCACGCTCAAGGAGATGGTCTACGTGCCGGGCCGGCTGTTCTCGGTCAACGCCGCTACCACCCACCACGTGCCCAACCTCTTCGCCCGCAACGAGCGCCTGGTGTGCCACTTCGACACCGAGCACGGCCCCATGGCGCTGGTGCTGGTCGGCGCCATGATCGTCGCCGCCATCGAGACCGTGTGGGCCGGGCAGATCACGCCCCTGCCCCGCGGCGGCGTGCAGCGCATCCGCTTCGACTCCCCGGTGCATCTCGAGCAGGGCGAGGAGATGGGCCGCTTCAAGCTCGGCTCCACCGTGGTGATGACCTTCGCCGAGCCGGTCGATTTCAACGGCCTGGACGCGGAACAGACGGTCAGGATGGGCCAGCGGCTCGGCGAGTTCGGCTGACACCAACCGTCCGGCTCCCTGCGTCACCCTCGAGCCGCCAACGAACAGGGCCCACTCGGATGAGTGGGCCCTGTCGTTTCCGGCCGATCATGTCACGTCACGATCGCCAGAGGCTCAGCTCGAGCGCTCCAGTTCGATCTCGACCGGCAAGCGCACGGCCCTCTTCGGCTTGCCCAGGATTTGAACGCCCATGGCGACGATGAAGATCCCCGCAAAGACCGGCGTCGGGATCTTGCCGAAGAAATGCAGCGCCAGGGTGGCCAGGATGATCGGCACCGTCACCAGCACTACGCGAGAATACTTCTTCGCCGCCTCTTCCATCTGGCGAAGATGGCTGGACAGCGTCTCGCGCGACGCCCCTGCCACGAGATCGTCGGCCCCGCACTTGGGGCACTCGGCCGTCTCGTTGCGCAGCAGGCGCAGCGCATGGCGATGCCGCAGGCCGACCCGTTCCTGGCATGCCGGGCAGACATAGGTGGCGATCTTGATACCCGAATCTTTCATGATGTTTTTCCCACCATCTTGTCTACGAAGTCTTTGAGCCAATAGCGGCCCGGACGAGGCAACCTGCCGATACGCCCGGGCGATTGGACCATGAGCCATGCCAGAAGGCCAGTCGGCTCGGCTCTCGCCACCCTCCTCAGGCCCTTGGCGTGGCGAAAGCCATCACCTCGGCCACGCTGTCCCGGTCCAGCGCCAGCTGGAACAGACGATCTAACCCCAGGGCCACGCCGCTGCCCGCCGGCATGCCGGCCTCGAGCGCGGCCAGCAGGCGCTCGTCCACGTCGACCTCGGCCAGGCCGGCGGCGCGACGGGCGGCGTTGTCCTCCTCGAAGCGGGCGCGCTGCTCCGCGGCATCGGTGAGCTCGTCGTAGCCGTTGGCGAGCTCGAGGCCGTGCCGGTAGACCTCGAAGCGCGAGGCGACCCACTCGCCGTCCTCCGGGTCGCGATGTCGACGTGCCAGCGCCGCCTGGCTGGCCGGATAGTCCACCACCACGTCGATGCCATCGCGGCCCAGCTGCGGCTCGATGGCCAGGCTGATCAACAGATCGAGGCAGTCGTCGCGTGAGGCCGCGGCCATGTCGAGCCCGCCGGTCTCGGCGGCCCGGCGACGCAGGGCATCGAGCGGTTCGCGGAAGGGATCGAGCCCGAGGTGTTCGCAAAACAGCTCACGATAGCGGCGACGGCGCAGCGGGCCGGGATTGGACGGCAGCACGTGGCGGATCAGCGCATCGGTCTCGGCGATCAGGCCGTCCAGGTCGAGGCCCGGGCGGTACCACTCCAGCATGCTGAACTCGAGGTTGTGGCGCCCGCCCACCTCGCCGTCGCGGAAGCTGCGGGCGATCTGGAAGATCGCTCCGCTGCCGGCGGCCAGCAGCCGCTTCATGGCGAACTCCGGCGAGGTCTGCAGCCACAGCCGCTCGCGGCCGGCCGGCGTCACGGCCTCGCAGTACAGCGAGGCCAGGTGCACGTCGGTGCTGCCGCCATGCCCGAGCACCGGCGTCTCCACCTCCCACACGTCGCGCTCGGCGAAGAAGGCCCGCACCTCGGCCATCAGCCGCGCGCGCTCGCGCAGCGTCGCGATCTCGGCCGTGGGCCGCCAATCAATGGTCATCGATCTTTCTCCACAAACGACAAAGGCCACGCATGCACACGTGGCCTTCGGAGCTGGAAGCTGGAAGCTGGAAGCTGGAAGCTGGAAGCTGGAAGCTGGAAGCTGGAAGCTGGAAAACAGCTTGTCGCCCAACCCTTGAGTCAAGAGTGCTTCTTCGCGCTTCAAGCTCCCGGCGAAGCCGAGTCGGCTTTACTTCCAGCTTCCAGGCGCGAAGCGCCGCTCTTCCAGCTTCGAGCTCGAGCCCGGGCGAAGCCCGAAATCAAGCGCGGGAGACGTACTCGCCGCTCCGCGTATCGACTTTCAAGACTTCGCCCTGGTTGATGAACAGCGGCACGCGCACCACGGCGCCGGAGGACAGGGTCGCCGGCTTGGAGCCGCCCTGGGCGGTGTCGCCCTTGAGGCCGGGGTCGGTCTCGGTGACCTCGAGCTCGATGAAGTTCGGCGGGGTCACGGCGATAGCGTTGTCGTTCCACAGGGTCACGGTGTAGACCACCTGCTCCTTGAGCCACTTGTCGGTCTCGCCCAGGGCCTTCTTCTCCACGGCGTACTGCTCGAAGGAACCATCGGTCTTCATGAAGTGCCACATGTCGCCGTCGGTGTAGACGTACTCCATGTCCAGCTCGAGCACGTCGGCGCCTTCCAGGGACTCGCCGGACTTGAAGGTGCGTTCCCAGACGCGACCGGTCATCAGGTTGCGCAGCTTGACGCGATTGAAGGCCTGGCCCTTGCCCGGCTTGACGTAGTCGTTCTCGAGGATGGCGCAGGGGTCGCCATCCAGCATGACCTTCAGACCGCCCTTGAATTCGTTGGTAGAATAGTTCGCCATGATGATCGTTCCATATTCCAGCGCGCCGGCGGCCGAAGCCGCGGGCGCGAGCAAGCAAATGACAATGGCCGAGGGACAAGCCCTCGCTCGCCTCGAAGTGTGCCACGCATGATAACCCGAAGCCCGATTCCTTTGCAGTGCCGGCCCGCCACGCCTGCGCCCGGCGCCTGGCAGGCGCAGCTGGCCGGCGCGATCCGCGACCCGCACGAACTCTGCCGCCGCCTGGGCCTCGCCCCGGAGTGGATGCCCGGCGCCGAGGCCGGCCATGCGCTGTTCGAGGTGCGGGTGCCGGAAGCCTATCTCGCCCGCATCCGCCCCGGCGACCCAAGCGACCCACTGCTGCGACAGGTCCTGCCGCTCGGCGAGGAGGCCGAGGCCGCGCCCGGTTTCGTCGCCGACCCGCTCGAGGAGGCCGACCATAGCCCTCGGCGCGGGCTGATCCACAAGTACGCCGGCCGGGTGCTCTTGATCGCGAGTCCCGCCTGCGCGGTGAACTGCCGCTACTGCTTCCGCCGCCACTTCCCCTACGAAGAGAACGCGCCCTCGCGGGCCCAGTGGGAGGAGACGCTTTCCTACCTGCGCGACGACGCCTCCATTCACGAGGCGATTCTCTCCGGCGGCGACCCGCTGGCGGCCAGCGACCGCCAGCTTGCCTGGCTGGTCGAGCGCCTCGAGGCCATTCCGCACCTCAGGCGGCTGCGGATCCACACCCGGCTGCCGGTGGTGATCCCCGACCGCATCGACGATGCCCTGCTCGACTGGCTCGGCGGTACGCGGCTGCAGAAGGTCATGGTGCTGCACATCAACCACACCCGGGAAATCGACGAGGCGGTGATCGAGGCCTGTCGGCGGCTGCAGGCCGCGGGCGTGACGCTGCTCAACCAGAGCGTGCTGCTGCGCGGGGTCAACGACGACGTCGATACGCTGGCCGCGCTCTCCGAGCGGCTGTTCGAGGCCGGCATCCTGCCCTACTACCTGCACGTGCTGGACCCGGTGGCAGGCGCCGCCCACTTCGACGTGACCGACGAGGCGGCCCGTGCGCTGGTCGCCGAGCTGCGCCGGCATCTGCCCGGCTTCCTGATGCCGACGCTGGTCCGCGAGGTGCCGGGCGAGGCCAGCAAGACGCCGCTGTAGGCGGCCCGGATAAGACAGCACCGGTGGCGGATGGCGGCACGGGGTCAGACCCTTAAGCCCCCTTAGGAACGGAGTTCCTAAGGGGGCTTAAGGGTCTGACCCCACAGCGGGCTTACCACAGCGAGCTTAAAGAAAACCCGAAGGTCTGGGCCTTCGGGTTTTCTTGTAGCTCGGCGCTTGTAGCTTGGCGCTGTTAAGCCAGCGTTTCGGCGGTCACGTTGGCCGCCGGCTCCTCGGTGGAGTGCTTGCGGTTGATCGCGCTCAGCACGCCCTTGATCGAGGCGCTGGTGATGCTCTCGTCGGTGCCGACGCCGAACACCGCCTCGCCGTTGACGCGTACCTCCACGTAGGCAATCGCCTCGGCATCGGCGCCCTGGCCGCGGGAGTGCTCGTGGTAGTCGATGATCTCGACGTCATGGCCCTCGCCGGCCAGCGCCTTGACGAAGGCCGCCAGCGGACCGTTGCCCTGGCCCTGGATGACGCGGCGCTCGCCGCCTTCCTCGACGGTCGCGTCGAGGGTCACGGTGGGGCTGTCCGGCTCGGAGGACATGCGATGGCTGATCAGGGCGAAGGGCTCGCGCTGCTCGAGGTACTCGTCGACGAAGGCCTGATAGATCATCTCGGAGGTGATCTCCTTGCCCAGCCGATCGGCCACTTCCTGCACCACCTGGCTGAACTCGATCGACAGGCGGCGCGGCAGCTCGATACCGTGCTCCTGCTCGAGCAGATAGGAGACGCCGCCCTTGCCGGACTGGCTGTTGACGCGGATCACCGCCTCGTAGCTGCGGCCCACGTCGAGCGGATCGATCGGCAGGTAGGGCACCGCCCAGATGGCATCGGGGTCCTCACGACGCTCGGCCATGCCCTTCTTGATCGCATCCTGGTGGGAGCCGGAAAAGGCGGTGAAGACCAGATCGCCGACATAGGGATGGCGCGGGTGCACGGGCAGCTGGTTGCAGTACTCCACCTCGCGCATGATCGGCGTGATGTTGGAGAAGTCGAGGTTCGGGTGCACGCCCTGGGTGTAGAGGTTCATGGCCAGGGTGACGAGGTCGACGTTGCCGGTGCGCTCGCCGTTGCCGAACAGGCAGCCCTCGACGCGGTCGGCGCCGGCCATCACCGCGAGCTCGGCGGCGGCCACGCCGGTGCCGCGGTCGTTGTGCGGATGCACGCTGACGATCAGATGATCGCGCTTGGCGACGTGGCGGCAGAACCACTCCACCTGGTCGGCGTAGTTGTTCGGCGTGGCGCACTCCACGGTGGCCGGCAGATTGACGATCATCGGCTTGTCGACGCTGGCGCCATAGGTGGCCTCCACGGCATCGACGATCTCCACCGCGAAGTCCATCTCGGTGGTGGAGAACAGCTCCGGCGAGTACTGGAAGGTCCAGTGGGTCTCCGGGGCCGCCATCATGTGCTCGCGGATGCGGGTAGTGGCGTCCACGGCGATCTGGATGCACTCGGGCTTGCTGACGTTGAACACTACGCGGCGGAACACCGGATCGGTGGCGTTATAGACGTGGACGACAGCGTTTCTCGCCCCCTTGAGCGCCTCGAAGGTACGATCGATCAGGTGCGGGCGCGCCTGGGTGAGCACCTGGATGGTGACGTCTTCCGGCACCTTGTCGTCTTCGATCAGCGAACGCACGAAGTCGAAGTCGGTCTGGGAGGCCGAGGGGAAGCCCACCTCGATCTGCTTGAAGCCGATCTTCACCAGCAGGTCGAACAAGCGCTGCTTGCGCTCCTGGTCCATGGGATCGATCAGCGCCTGGTTGCCGTCGCGCAGGTCGACGGCGCACCACTGGGGCGGCGTCTCGATGCGCTTGCTCGGCCACTGGCGGTCGGGCAGGTCGACGGCCACGAAGGGACGGTACTTGGCGGAGGGGTTATCGAGCATCATGGCGGCGTTCTCCCGGAGCGTTTATCGGATTCAGAAACGGCGACGCCCCGACTGCCGTAAGGCAGTCGGGGCGTCGTCGAAGTGTTCGGTCATGACCATCGCGACCCCACGGACCGGTCGGGCGGCGCGTACGACACAGACAGGGGCAATGTTCATGGGAATGACAGTAGCGGTGCGGGACATGTGACAACCTCGAATTCGACCTGGACAGATGGGCGATGCAGACGGCATCGCCCGGCGCGCTCAGCGGCGGGCTAGTAGTCGTAGGTCGAGGACGAGGCTGTACGATGTCATGTTCATGCTCTCTAGAAAATCAGCCCGCGGACGCCTTGTCAACTCTCGCCGGCCGACGGGTCGTCATTCAGGTCGTGGCATCTGCCGTGCCGAGCAGGGTCAGCAGGTCGCGGGCATGCTCGGCGGCCTCCTGGCCGGTGGCGGTGAGATAGCCGCCATCGTCCTGTGTCACCAGGCCCTTGCGATGCAGACGCCGTGCGGCCTCGATCATCGCCGGCTCGGCGCTGGAGTGCACCTTGATGCCCTCCTGATGATTGTTCGGATTGAACATACCAAGCATCTTGAGTTCGTCTAGCAGTTCCGGCGTGTAGCTGGGCTGAGGCATGGCGCATTCCTTGTCATTGTCGTGAGCCTCCTTCGACGCTACCCCGACTGAGCCGACGACGCCAGCGAAAACCGCCTCAACGCTCCTCCAGGTCACCCTGACGGTAGCCGATCAGGTAGAGCACCGCGTCCAGCCCCAGGGTCGAGAGCGAGTGACGGGCCTGCTGGCGGACCAGCGGCTTGGCACGGAAGGCGATGCCGAGGCCGGCCGCGGCCAGCATCTTCAGATCGTTGGCGCCGTCGCCCACGGCGATGGTCTGCTCCATGGAGAGCCCTTCGCGCTCGGCGATCTGACACAGCAGCTCGGCCTTGCGGTCGGCGTCGACGATCGGCTCGCGCACCTCGCCGGTGACCTTGCCGTCCTCGATCACCAGCTCGTTGGCGTGAACTTCGTCGAAACCAAGGCGATCCTTGAGGTAATGGGCAAAGTAGGTGAAGCCGCCGGAGAGGATCGCGGTGCGATAGCCGAGCCGCTTGAGCTGGCTCATCAGCCGCTCCAGCCCGTCCATCAGCGGCAGTGCCTCGGCGATCTCGGCCAGCACCGACTCGTCGAGGCCGCGGAGCTTCGCCATGCGCTCGCGGAAGCTCTGCTGGAAGTCCAGCTCGCCGCGCATGGCCCGCTCGGTGACCTCGGCCACCTCCTCAAAGACGCCGTGGCGGCGCGCCAGCTCGTCGATCACCTCGGCCTGGATCAGAGTCGAATCCATGTCGAAGCACACCAGCCGGCGATGGCGGCGCCAGATGGAATCTTCCTGCAGGGCGATGTCGACGCCGTGGGCCGCGCCCAGCGCCAGCGCCTTCTCGCGCAGGGCCTCGAGATCGACGTTGTCGCCGCGCAGCCAGCACTCCACGCAGGCGCCCTGGATGGCGTCATGCTCGCCGGGCACGCCGCCGTCCAGCGGCTCACGGCCGGAGAGCCGGTGGATCAGCTCCACGGTCAGGCCCTGCTCGGCGGTCAGCGCGCCGACCTCGGCCAGGATGCCGGCCGGCAGATGCGGCGCCAGCAGAGTCAGGATCAGCCGCGGCTGGCTGGCCTGCACGCTCCAGCGGTGATAGTCCTCGGCGCCGACCTGGATCGCCTGGACGTCGAGCCCCAGCCGATCGCCGGCGGCGGACAGCGCGCCTTCCAGGTCGCTTTCGCGGTCGAGCCCCACCAGGGCCTCCAGCGACACGATGCCGAAGGTCACGCTCTGGTTGATGTCCAGCAGCCGCGCGCCGCTCTGGGCCAGGGCGCGGCCCAGGCCGGCCAGCTGACCGGGCTGGGCGGCGCCGGTGGCGCGGATGAGTAGTCGTCTAGTCATTGCAACCCCGATAGCTAGAAGCTCGAAGCTGGAAGCCGGAAGTGTGCCGGTTTCCAGCGCCGAGCCGGGTTTTCTTCACGCTTCAAGCTTCCTGCTTCAAGCTTTCGAGTCGATCGACCTTCTGCAGGCCCCGGGGCAGCTTGCTGCCGCGCCGGCCGCGCTCGCCTCGATAGTAGTCGAGATCGTCGGCCTTGAGCGTCAGCTTGCGCTTGCCGGCGTGCACCACCAGGGTATCGCCGGGTGCCAGCAGCGTCAGGTCGCGCAGGAACTCCTCGCGCCGCGCGGCCCGAGCGCCGGGGATGTCGAGCATCTTGTTGCCCTTGCCCTTGGCCATCTCCGGCAGCTGGTCGAGCGGGAACACCAGCAGCCGCCCCTCGTTGGAGACCGCCGCCACGCTAACGCCTTCCCCTTCCGGCACCGCCCGCGGCGCGACCACGTTGCAGCCCTGGGGCACGCTGAGCACCGCCTTGCCGGCCTTGTTCTTGGCGGTCAGCGCCTCGAGGTGGGCGACGAAGCCGTAACCACCGTCGGTGGCCAGCAGGTAGCGGGTGGTCGGTGGCGCCAGCAGCACCCCGGCCATGTGGGCGCCGGCGGCCACGTTGACCCGGCCGGTGACCGGCTCGCCCTGGCTGCGCGCGCTGGGCAGGTTGTGGGCGCTCAACGTATAGGCGCGGCCGGTGTCGTCGAGCAGCACCAGCGGCTGGTTGGTCTTGCCGCGGGCGGCCAGGTGGAAGCGGTCGCCGGCCTTGTAGGAGAGCCCCTCGGGATCGATCTCGTGGCCCTTGGCGGCGCGGATCCAGCCCTTCTCGGAGAGCACCACGGTGATCGGGTCGGCGCCGAGCAGCTCGACCTCGGACAGCGCCTTGGCCTCCTCGCGCTCGACCAGCGGCGAGCGACGCGCGTCGCCGTAGTCCGCGGCGGCCTGGCGCAGCTCTTCCTCGATCAGGTCGGTCAGCGCGGCCTCGGAGCCGAGCAGCTCCTCCAGGCGGGCGCGCTCGGCCTCGAGGTCGTCCTGCTCGCCGCGGATCTTCATCTCCTCGAGCTTGGCCAGGTGGCGCAGGCGCAGCTCGAGGATCGCCTCGGCCTGGCGCTCGCTGAGCCCGAAGGCCTCGATCAGCGCGGCCTTGGGCTCGTCCTCCTCGCGGATGATGCGGATCACCTCGTCGATGTTGAGGTAGGCCGTGAGCAGGCCCTCGAGGATGTGCAGGCGATCCTGGACCTTGCCCAGCCGATGCTCGAGACGACGACGCACGGTACTGCGGCGGAAGCGCAGCCACTCGCCGAGCAGGTCGGGCAGCGGCATGACCCGCGGCCGGCCGTCGAGGCCGATCACGTTCATGTTGACGCGCACGTTCTTCTCGAGATCGGTGGTGGCGAACAGGTGCGCCATCAGCGCCTCGATGTCGACCCGGTTGGAGCGCGGCTCGATGACCAGCCGGGTGGGCTCCTCGTGGGTCGACTCGTCGCGCAGGTCGGCCACCATCGGCAGCTTCTTGGCCTGCATCTGGGCGGCGATCTGCTCGAGCACCTTGGCGCCGCTGACCTGGTAGGGCAGCGCGGAGATCACCACGCTGCCCTCCTCCAGGCCGTAGCGGGCGCGCATCTTCACCGAGCCGCGGCCGCTCTCGTAGATCTTGCGCAGCTCGCGATGCGGGGTGATGACCTCGGCGGCAGTGGGGAAGTCCGGCCCCGGCAGGCGCTCCATCAGATCGACGGTGGTGGCCTCGGGATGGCGCAGCAGGTGGCAGGTGGCCTCGACCACCTCGCCCACGTTGTGCGGCGGGATATCGGTGGCCATGCCCACGGCGATGCCGGTGCCGCCGTTGAGCAGCACGTGGGGCAGCCGCGAGGGCAGCACCACCGGCTCCTGCATGGTGCCGTCGAAGTTGGCGGTCCAGTCCACGGTGCCCTGCCCCAGCTCGCTGAGCAGGGTCTCGCTGAACTTGGACAGCCGCGCCTCGGTGTAGCGCATGGCGGCGAAGGACTTGGGGTCGTCGGGGCTGCCCCAGTTGCCCTGGCCGTCCACCAGCGGATAGCGATAGCTGAACGGCTGCGCCATCAGCACCATGGCCTCGTAGCAGGCGCTGTCGCCGTGGGGGTGGAACTTGCCGAGCACGTCGCCGACGGTGCGCGCCGACTTCTTGTACTTGGCGTTGGCGTTCAGCGCCAGCTCGCGCATGGCGTAGACGATACGCCGCTGGACCGGCTTCATGCCGTCGCCGATGTGCGGCAACGCCCGGTCGAGGATGACGTACATCGAGTAGTCGAGGTACGCCTTCTCGGTGTACTCGCGGAGGGACAGGCGCTCGACGTCGCCCTCCGCCACCTGGATATCCATGGTCATGGGTTCGGGGCCCTATCTGCCATCATGGAAACTTCGCGGGCCGTGCCCGCACGATACGTTCTGGAAAAGCTCGAAGCTGAAAGCTTGAAGCTGGAAGTTGCCCCCGGAACATTGCGGGTTTTCTTCCAGCTTCGAGCTTCGAGTTAAACCTCGATCTCGGCGAGGTTGCCGTAATCCTCGAGCCAGCTCTTGCGGTCGGAGGCGCGTTTGCGGGCCAGCAGCATGTCCATCATCTCGAGGGTGCCGTCGCCCTCCTCCCGGGTCAGCTGCACCAGCCGGCGGGTATCGGCGGCCATGGTGGTCTCGCGCAGCTGCAGTGGGCTCATCTCGCCGAGGCCCTTGAAGCGCTGCACGTTGGGCGTGCCGCGCTTGCCTTCGAGGCGCTTGAGGATCGCCGCCTTCTCGCTCTCGTCCAGGGCGTAGAAGACCTCCTTGCCGAGGTCGATGCGGTACAGCGGCGGCATGGCGACGAAGACGTGGCCGGCATCGACCAGCGCCGGGAAGTGGCGCACGAACAGCGCACACAGCAGCGTGGCGATGTGCAGGCCGTCGGAATCGGCGTCGGCGAGGATGCAGATCTTGTGATAGCGCAGCTTGCCCAGATCGTCGCTGCCCGGGTCCATGCCGACCGCCACGGCGATGTCGTGGACTTCCTGGGAGCCGTAGATGTCGTGGGACTCCACCTCCCAGGTGTTCAGGATCTTGCCGCGCAGCGGCAGGATGGCCTGGGTATCGCGGTCGCGGGCCTGCTTGGCGCTGCCGCCGGCCGAGTCGCCCTCGACCAGGAACAGCTCGCTGGCCGCCGGATCCTGGCCGGAACAGTCGGCCAGCTTGCCGGGCAGCGCGGGGCCGGAGGTGACCTTCTTGCGCGCTACCTTCTTGGCGCTCTTCTGACGACGCTGGGCGGCGCTGATGACGAGCTCGGCCAGCGCCTCGGCCTGGTCGACGTGGTGGTTGAGCCACAGCGAGAAGGCGTCCTTGACCACCCCGGAGACGAAGCCCGCCACGGTACGCGACGACAGTCGCTCCTTGGTCTGGCCGGCGAACTGCGGGTCGAGCATCTTCACCGAGAGCACGAAGGAGACTCGCTCCCACAGGTCTTCGGCGGTCAGCTTGACGCCGCGCGGCAGCAGGCTTCGGTAGTCGCAGAACTCGCGCAGCGCCTCGAGCAGCCCGGCCCGCAGGCCGTTGACGTGGGTGCCGCCCTGGGGCGTGGGGATCAGGTTGACGTAGCTCTCGAGCAGCGGCTCGCCGCCCTCCGGCAGCCACTGCACGGCCCAGTCGACGCCGTGCTCCTCGTCGGCGAAGTGGCCGACGAAGGGCGAGGCCGGCAGCACCTCATAGCCGTCGGTGGCCTGTGCCAGGTAATCGCGCAGACCGTCCTCGAACTGCCACACGCTCCGGGTGCCGTCGGCCTCGGTCAGCGAGACCTCGAGCCCCGGGCACAGCACCGCCTTGGCGCGCAGCAGGTGCTTGAGCCGCGACAGCGACAGCTTCGGCGAGTCGAAGTAGCTGGCCTCCGGCCAGAAGCGCAGGATGGTGCCGGTAGCGCGCTTGGCGGCGCTGCCGATCACCTCCAGCGGCGAGGCCAGCTCGCCGTGCTCGAAGGCCATGCCGTGGCGCTCCCCGCCCTTGAGCACCTCGACCTCGAGGCGCTTGGAGAGCGCGTTGACCACCGAGACGCCGACCCCGTGCAGGCCGCCCGAGAAGCGGTAGCTCGAGTTGGAGAACTTTCCGCCGGCGTGAAGCTTGGTCATGATCAGCTCGATGCCGGAGACGCCGTGCTCCGGGTGGATGTCGATGGGCATGCCACGCCCGTCGTCGCTGACCTCGACGCCGCCGTCCTCGAACAGCCGCACGCCGATCTTCTTTGCGTGGCCGGCCAGCGCCTCGTCGACGCTGTTGTCGATGACCTCCTGCACCAGATGGTTGGGGCGCGCGGTGTCGGTGTACATCCCGGGGCGCTTGCGCACCGGTTCGAGCCCGGCGAGCACCTCGATCGAGCTGGCACTGTATTGGGTCATGGCGTCGTCTGTGTCCTATGCATGTTCGAATCCGCACGCTCAGCCGCGGGGCGCCACCCGCCCGGCTTCCAGGGCATGGCCGCCCTGGGCGAAGATCGCCGGCAGGTAGTCGGCCAGCGTCGAGAAACCGTGATCGCCGCCGGGCTCGAGGATCGTCCGGGCGCCGCGATAGAGCGCGAAGGCGTCGGCGGCGTCCAGGGTCTCGTCGGTGGTGCCCAGCAGCAGCAGATAGCGTGCCGGCGTGACCCGCTCAACCGCCAGCGTCTCCAGCCCCCGCCGATGGGCGATGTCCACCGTGAAGCGCTGGCCGTGGTAGGGGTTGACGAAGACCTCGCCGATCCAGGCCTCGACCAGCCGCGCCGGCGCCACCGCCGGATTGATCAGCGCCGCCGGCAGATCATGGCGCTCGGCGAGCACCGTGGCCAGAAAGCCACCCAGTGAACTGCCGACCACCAGCGGCCGATCGCCCAGCTCACCGAGCCGGGCCTCGGCCGCTTCCAGGGCCCGCTCGGGGCGATGCGGCAGGTCCGGCGCGGCGCAGGGCAGGCCGAGCGTCTCGCAGGCCTCGCGCATCAGCGCCGCCTTGGGCGAGGCGGCGCCGCTGTTGAAGCCGTGCAGGTAGAGCACGCCGCTGGCCGGCTCGCGCGGCAGAGCGGCGCTCAGCATACCCGACCCCCTGTATAAATGGCCAGCCGATTTCCCGGTAAAGCCAGGCCGTCGACAGGCCTACGAGAGGCGCTGTAAACCCTTCCCTGGGCGCTACTTTTGCCTTCCTTGGCAAAAACCCTCTCTTCGACCTGTCCCCGGCACTCCCCAGCCGGGGCTGACACAGTATTCAGCCGGCTCACGCGTCCGCCCGGGGCTCAGCCGCCCAGACCGCCTCGATCAGGCCGCGGGTGGAGTCGTCCATGCCCTCGAGGCCGGCCTCGTGCTGGAGGATGCGCTGGGTCTCGCCGGCCAGGGTCTTGCCCAGCTCCACGCCCCACTGGTCGAAGGGATTGATGTCCCAGATCGTCGCCTGCACGAACACCTTGTGCTCATAGAGCGCGACCAGCGCGCCCAGGGTCCGGGGCGTGAGGCGGTCGAGCAGCAGGGTGCTGGAGGGCTGGTTGCCGCGGTAGCGACGGTGGCACGGGCGCGGGCCGTCTTCCGCCACCGCGGCGTCGCCGAGCATCAGCGCCCGGGACTGGGCGAAGCAGTTGGCCAGCGTCAGACGGTGCTGGCCCATCAGGTGGTCGCGGGTGGCCGGATCCGGCACGTCGTCGTAGCGCACCTTGGGCGCGATGAAATCGCACTCCACGGCCTGGGTGCCCTGGTGCAGCAGCTGATAGAAGGCGTGCTGGGCGTTGGGCCCGAGCTGGCCCCACAGCACCGGGCAGGTGGAGTAGCTCACGCTCTCGCCGTCGTGGGTCACCGATTTGCCGTTGGACTCCATCTCCAGCTGCTCGAGGTAGGCGGCGAAATACTCGAGCCGGCCGTCGTAGGGCAGGATGGAGTGGGCGCGGATGTCGAGGAAGTTGACGTTCCAGATGCCAGCCAGTGCCAGCAGTACCGGCAGGTTGTCGGCAAGCTCCGCCTCGCGGAAGTGGCGATCCATCTCGTGGGCGCCGGCCAGCAGGCCGCGGAAGTGCTCCATGCCCACCACCAGGGCAATGGGCAGGCCGATGGCGCCCCACAGCGAGTAGCGCCCGCCGACCCATTCCCAGAACTCCAGCTGGTGATCGTCGGCGATGCCCCATTCGCTCATCTTCTCGGGGCTCGCCGAGACGCCGATGAAGTGCTGGCGCATCAGCAGCGCCTCGTCGACGCCCTCCTGGCGAGCGCCGCCCAGCAGCCGCGCCTTGAGCCAGTCCCGCGCGGTGCGCGCATTGGACAGGGTATCGATGGTGGTGAAGGACTTCGACGACAGCACGAACAGCGTGGTCTCGGGATTCAGCCGCGCCAGATAGTCGGCCAGCTGGGAGCCGTCCATGGTCGAGGCGAAGTGCACGTCGATGTGCTGCTCGACGTCGGGACGATAGTCGGCCAGGGCATGGGTGACCATCAGCGGCCCCAGATCGGAGCCGCCGACCCCGAGGTTGACCACGTCGCGGATCGGCTTGCCGGTGGCGCCGCGCCACTGGCCGTTGTGGAAGCGCTCGACCATGGCCTCCATGCGATCCAGGGTAGCGTGGACCGAGGCGACCAGATCCTGGCCCTCGACCTCGAGGCGGGCGTCGGCGGGCAGGCGCAGGGCGGTGTGCAGCGCCGGGCGGTCCTCGCTGCGATTGACGCGCTCGCCGGCCAGCAGGCCGCGGATCGCCTCGGGCACGTCGGCCTCGCGGGCCAGGTCGAGCAGCAGCTCGAGGGTCTGGTCGGTCCAACGCTGCTTGGAAAGGTCGAGGGTCAGACCCGCGGCGCTACGGCCGAAGGTCTCGTAGCGGCTCGGCTGCTCGTCGAAGAGGTCGCGCAGGTGCCGGCGCCCCATGCCCGCGGCATGCTCGGCGAGGGCACACCAGGCCCTCTGCTGATCGATGGGGGTATGGCTCATGGAATTTCTCCTGGACATCCTGTCGTGTAGCCGACAACAGGGGAGTAGAATGTCGGGCTTCCAGCCCATGAATCCCTGCGATATGAGTGACGCATCTTACCGTGACGCCATCTTTTCCACACCCCTGGACCGGGTGGCGCGCTTTTCGTTCGACGAGCGGGTGGTCTCCTGCTTCCCCGACATGATCCGGCGTTCGGTGCCGGGCTATGGCCAGATCCTGGCCATGCTCGGCCCGCTGGCCCGGCGACACCTGCGTCACGGCGGCCACGTCTATGACCTGGGCTGCTCGCTGGGCGCCTCCGGACTCGCCCTGGCCGGTCAGCTGCCGCCGGCGGCCTTTCGCTATACCGGGGTAGACCTGTCCCCGGCCATGGTCGAGCGCGCCCGCGAGACGCTGGCCACCGAGAGCCCGGATCACGACCTGACGGTGATCGAGGGCGATATCCGCGTCCTCGACTACGCGCCGTCGGGGATGATCCTGCTCAACTTCACCCTGCAGTTCCTGGCGCCGGAAGATCGCGACGCCGTGATCGCCCGGCTCTATGAGGCCCTGGAGCCCGGCGGCGTGCTGGTGCTCTCGGAGAAGATCAAGGCCGCCGACGAGCAGGAGAACGCCTGGCTGGTGGAGCGCTACCACGACTTCAAGCGCGCCAACGGCTACAGCGACCTGGAAATCAGCCAGAAGCGCACCGCGCTGGAGAACGTGCTGGTGCCGGACACCCTGGACGCGCACAAGGAGCGGCTGGCCCGCGCCGGCTTCTCGCGCTCGCTGGTGTGGTTCCAGTACCTGAACTTCGCCTCGCTGATCGCCTTCAAGGAAGACTGACGTGCCGATTCCCGATGCCCATCGCCCGCTCTACCGGGCCTTCCTCGATCAGGGGCTCGACACCTGGCTGGCCCGGCTGCCCGAGCAGCTGGCCCGCGGCCTCGACCGCTCGCGCTTCGGCGACCTGCCGGCCTGGGAGAAGGCGGTGGCCAAGCTGCCGCCGCTGCCGGAACGGCGCGAGGTGCGCCTCGACGCCGACCACGTCACGGTGGACGCCGAGCTGGACGCCTCGCGCCGCCGCCAGAGCGAGAGCCTGCTGCGCGTGCTGGCGCCGTGGCGCAAGGGGCCGTACAAGCTCGGCGGCGTGACCATCGACACCGAATGGCGCTCCGACTGGAAATGGCAGCGGGTGGCGCCGCACCTGGCGCCGCTGGCCGGCCGGCGGGTGCTCGACGTGGGCGGCGGCAACGGCTATCACGCCTGGCGCATGGCCGGCGACGGCGCCGGCTTCGTGCTGGTGATCGACCCCTCGCCGCGCTTCTACTGGCAGTTCCAGGCGGTGCGCCACTTCGTCGGCGACGCCGATGACGGTGCGGTTCACTTCCTGCCGGTGGGCATCGAGGACGTGCCTGAGGCGCTGGCCATCTTCGACACCGTGTTCTCGATGGGCGTGCTCTACCACCGCCCCTCGCCGCTGGAGCATCTGGCCCAGCTCAAGGCCGCGCTGCGCCCAGGCGGCGAGCTGGTGCTGGAGACCCTGGTGGTCGAGGGCGACGCCACCACGGTGCTGCTGCCGGGCGACCGCTACGCCGCCATGCCCAACGTCTACTTCCTGCCCTCCTCCGCCGCGCTGTGCCAGTGGCTCGAGCGCGCTGGCTTCGACAACGTGCGGGTGGTCGACGAGGCCGACACCTCGCTGGACGAGCAGCGCACCACCGAGTGGATGACCTTCCAGTCGCTGGCCGACTTCCTCGACCCCGACGATCCGACCAGGACCCGCGAGGGCCACCCCGCGCCGCGCCGCGCGGTGCTGGTCGCCAACCGGCCACGCTGATACCGCTTTCGGCTGCCGCCATGGGGTCAGACCCCGGCGGCGGCGATACGGCGGGCGAAGTGCACCATGACGGGCCTGGCGGCTTGGCCGGGGTCTGACCCCATAAAAGCCCGTGCCTTCATGCCCTGAAAGCAACGAGGCCCCGTCGCTTGCGCGATGGGGCCTCGTGTTATCCGCAGGGCGGATCAGGGCATCAACGGCCGAGCAGCTGGCTGATGTCCTTGGCCTCCCAGTGCGGGAAGTACTTGCGCACCAGGGCGTTGAGCTCGACCTCGAAGCCGGCCCAGTCGACATCGCCCGCGGCCACGCTGCCGGCCTCGGCAGCGCCGCGGATCATGCCCGCGCCCACGGTGATGTTGGACAGCCGGTCGATGACGATGAAGCTGCCGGTGCCCGGGCTGCGGTCGTAGCTGTCGATCGGCACTTCGCCGGTCAGCGCCACGCGGCAGCGGGCGATGGCGTTGAGCTCCAGGCGCTCGGCCTGATGCTGCTCCAGGGTGTTGACGTCCACCTGGTAGTGAATGGTGTCGACGTTGCCCGCCACCGAGCGGCCGGCGAGGCGGATGTCGACCTGGCGACCCGGCTCGAGGGCCTGCTCGCTCATCCACACGATGTCGGCGTCGAAGGCCGCGGCCTCGGTCACCTCGGCATCGGCGGCCACGATCCAGTCGCCGCGGGAGATGTCGATCTCGTCGGCGAGGGTCACGGTGATCGCCTGCCCCGGGTAGGCGTCGTCCAGGTCGCCGTCGAAGGTGACGATGCGCTCGACCGTGGAGGTCTTGCCGGACGGCAGCACCTTGACCGCCTGGCCGGGGCGCAGCACGCCCGCTTCCAGGGTGCCGGCGTAGCCGCGGAAGTCCAGGTTCGGGCGGTTCACGTACTGCACCGGCAGGCGCAGGTCGGTGAGGTTGTGGTCGGCGCGGACCTCGACGCTCTCGAGCAGCTCGAGCAGCGCCGGGCCGTCGTACCAGCCCATGGTCTCGCTCTGGTTGACGACGTTGTCGCCCTTCAGCGCGGACAGCGGCACGAAGCGGATGTCGTCGGCGCCCAGCTGCTCGGCGAAGGCGCGGTACTCGGCGACGATCTCGTCGAAGCGCGCCTGGCTGTACTCGACCAGGTCCATCTTGTTGACCGCGATCACCAGGTGGCGGATGCCCACCAGGTCGGCGATGAAGCTGTGGCGCTTGGTCTGGGTCTGCACGCCGTAGCGGGCGTCGATCAGGATCACCGCCAGGCCGGCGGTGGACGCGCCGGTGGCCATGTTGCGGGTGTACTGCTCGTGGCCCGGGGTGTCGGCGATGATGAACTTGCGCTTGTCGGTGGAGAAGAAGCGATAGGCCACGTCGATGGTGATGCCCTGCTCCCGCTCGGACTGCAGGCCGTCGACCAGCAGCGCCAGATCCACCTCTTCCCCGGTGGTGCCGCTCTTCTTCGACGCCTGGGTGATGGCCGCCAGCTGATCGTCGAAGATCATCTTGGAGTCGTGCAGCAGCCGGCCGATCAGGGTCGACTTGCCGTCGTCGACGCTGCCGCAGGTGATGAAGCGCAGCAGGTCCTTGTTCTCGTGCTCGTGCAGGTACTGCTCGATGTTGTCGGCGATGAGTTCGGACTGATGTGACATGTTTAGAAATACCCCTCGCGCTTCTTCTTCTCCATCGAGCCGGCCTGGTCGTGGTCGATGGCGCGGCCGCTGCGCTCGCTGGTGCGGGTCAGCAGCATTTCCTGGATGATCTCGGGCAGCGTGGTGGCGGTGGACTCCACCGCGCCGGTCAGCGGGTAGCAGCCGAGCGTGCGGAAACGCACCCACTTCTCTTCCGGCACCTCGCCCTCCTCGAGCGGCAGGCGGTCGTCGTCGACCATGATCTGCATGCCGTCGCGCTCGACCACCGGACGCGGCGCGGAGAAGTACAGCGGCACGATCGGGATCGACTCGAGGTAGATGTACTGCCAGATGTCCAGCTCGGTCCAGTTGGAGAGCGGGAAGGCGCGGATCGACTCGCCCTTGTTGACGCGGGCGTTGTAGAGGTTCCACAGCTCGGGACGCTGGTTCTTCGGGTCCCAGCGGTGGTGCTTGTCGCGGAAGGAGAACACGCGCTCCTTGGCGCGGCTGGCCTCTTCGTCGCGGCGCGCGCCGCCGAAGGCGGCATCGAAGCCGTACTTGTCCAGCGCCTGCTTGAGCGACTGGGTCTTCATCACGTCGGTGTAGCCGCTGGAGCCGTGATCGAAGGGGTTGATGCCCGCCTCGACGCCTTCCTGGTTGATGTGCTCGATCAGCTCCATGCCGGATTCCGCGGCCATGCGGTCGCGGAACTCGATCATCTCGCGGAACTTCCAGGTGGTGTTGACGTGCATCAGCGGGAACGGCGGCGGCCCGGGATAGAAGGCCTTGCGCGCCAGGTGCAGCATCACCGAGGAGTCCTTGCCGATGGAGTAGAGCATCACCGGGTTGGCGAACTCGGCCGCCACCTCGCGGATGATGTGGATGGACTCGGCTTCCAGCTGCTGCAGATGCGTCAGCCGCCGCGGCGTCAGACCGGCAGCGGCACTGCTGCCTTCGGCCGTGACGGCACTCTCGCGTGTCGGTGCATGAAGACTGTTCATGGCCCGGCTACCTCGCATGACATGGGCGGAAAAAGGATCATGCGCCGCAGGTTACCGCCCAAGCAATAATAACGTAAAAGAATTAATATCTATCTTTTTAGACGCAAAAGCGCTATTGGCCTTTTCCCTCAGAGGTCGACGCGCTCGACCCAGGTGGAGAGGCCTTCCCGCGTCAGATCGATGACCCGGAAGCCGGGGCGCGAGGCCTCGTCCACGGCGAAGTCCTCGGCGCCGGGCAGGAACTGGTCGCTGGACGAGGGGCAACCGTAGACGGGCACGCCGCCAGCGCTCTCGGGGCCACGGCCGACGAAGGCCTGATGGATATGCCCGCAGATCACCGCCTCGACGTGCGCATGACCGGCCACGACGTCCCAGAAGGCGTCGGCGTCGGTCAGGCCGAGCGCGTCCATCCAGGCGGAGCCCACCGCCACCGGCGGATGATGCATGGCCACGAGCGTCGGCCGGTCGTCCTCGGCGAGACGCTCCGCCAGGGCCGTCAGCCGGGCCTCTCCGAGCTCGCCGGCCTCCTGACCGATGCGCTGGGTGTCGAGCAGCAGCAGGCGGCGCCGGCCCAAGTCCAGGGTCTCGTGGAAGGGCCGGCAGTCGGCCATCAGGCCGGGCTCGTCGTGATTGCCGGGCAGCCAGAACCAGGGGCACGCCAGCGGCGCCAGCAGTCGCTCTGCCTCGGCGTAGGAGGCGGCGGTGCGATCCTCGCTGATGTCGCCGGTCATCAGCACCATGTCGGGCCGCAGGCCGGCGGCGGCGGCCACCACGCGCTCGAGCTGGCGATGGGGCAGGCCGGTGCGCGAGCGCGCCTGGGCATCGGCGTGGAGATGACAGTCGGTGATCTGGATCAGTCGCATCGAGCCGGGGCGTCCTTGATGACGGCCCTCTGGCGGGGCCTTGGGAGTGGCAGAAGGTTCACGGGAGTTCGGGCAGGTCCATGGAGTGGCCGTGGGCCAGGCCGTGGTCGAGCCATTCGCCCAGGAAACGATTGAGCTGCAGCTTCTCGTCGGGCTGGTGCATGCGCGCGTTGGGATAGCGGTAGCGGCCATCGAAGTGGCGCTGGCGCTGGAAGTCGTTGACCTCGGCCATGCGCACGTCGTGATAGAGGTGCACACGCATGCGCGGCGATTCGAGCACGCCGTCGAGCACGCCCCGCTGGGAGACCCGCACGATGCTGGTGTAGGGCGCTCGCTCGAGGAGCTCCAGGCACAGCGCGCCGACTCGGCGCCCATGGCTGACCAGCTCCACCTCGCGCGTCTCGCCGACCTCCATGTCGCCCAGCAGACGGGTCAGCCGCACGTAGTTGGCGGTGCACTCGCCCTGCAGGGTCTTCAGGTCAGTCACATAGGCGTTTCTCGACACGCTACCTCCTCGCTCGCAATGAGGCCCGCTCCGCCGCCAGCCAGTGGAAGGCGATCAGGCACATGGCATTGTCGAGTCTTCCGGCCCGCATGAGTTCCCAGGCCCGGGCGAAGGGCATCACCTGCACGCGGATGTCCTCGTGCTCCTCGTCGAGGCCGTGAATGCCGCCCAGGCCCTGGCTGTCGATGAGCCCGCAGAACAGGGTGACCCGCTCGTCGCAGGCGCCCGGGCTCGGGTAGTAGGTATGCAGCTCGATCAGCTCGCCCACCGGGCAGCCGGCCTCTTCCTCGGCCTCGCGGCGGGCGACGTCGGCGCGGCACTCGCCGCGCTCGACCAGCCCCGCCACGATTTCCAGCTTCCAGGGCGAGGCAGGGTCGTCCAGGGCACCGGCGCGGAACTGCTCCACCAGCGCTACGGCGTCCCGCTCCACATCGTAGAGCAGCACGCCCACGGCGTCATGCCGGCGATGCACCTCGCGCACCACCGGAGCGCTCCAACCGCCCTCGAAGAGGCGGTGCCGAAGGTGCAGCTCCTCGAGCCGGAAGAAGCCCTGATGCAGGCAGCGCCGCTCGATCAGCTCCACGTCGCCGGCGTCGAAGGGGGCGGCGTCGAGGGCATCGGCGGCCTGGTGTGGATCGTGTTGCGACATGAGCCCTCCGATGATCGCGAAAGTGCTCATTATCCCGGCGTGGCGACGGCGTGCCAACCTCGCCGCCGGCCTCGCGCCCTACTCTTCGAGTCGAGCGACCATGGCCCTGGCCTCGTCACGCAGCGCCGCATCGGAGGCCTCACGCCCCTCGCGCAGGGGGCCATCGACGGCCCGCCGGGCATGCACCAGCGCCTCGGCTTCCCGTCCCTCACCCTCGAGGAAGGCGGCGTAGTAGAGGTGGACGTCGATGCCCTCGGGGCGGATCGCCTCGGCGCGCCGGAACATCCGCTCGGCGGTTTCCTCGTCGCCGAAGGCCACCGGCCAGCCCGGCGCACGATCGTAGAGCGCCCCGAGCGTCACATAGGCCGACCCCTGGAGCCCGCCGGGGGCCCGCTCGAGGGCCGACTCCAGCACCCGACGCGCCTCCTTGGCCGCCCCCAGGGCGTCGAGGCCGCTGCTTTCCCGGGCCAGGGATGCCAGGATGATGCCGCGCCACACGCTCGCCTCCGCCCTCTCGGGATGAGACTCGGCCAGGGTCTTCGCCTCCGCGGCGAGGGCCTCGAGGGCGTCGACGCGACGCGTCTCCGGCATGGCGGTGGTGGTGTGCTCCCAGCGGCTGCGCAGCGAGAACAGGTCGTCCTGCGGCGTCTGGGCCTGGAGCAGCGGGGCGAACGCGAGCCCCATCCCGAGAACGACGGTCGGCAGGCGGCGTGCAGACATGGCGCTTTCCTCATGCATTGTGGTTGTGATGGTCGAGGCGACACCACGAGAATGTAACGAACGTTTGAATCAGCCGCCAGTCTGGCCTCGACCGTGCCCTCGCCTCACAATGAAGGCCTTTGCTTCGCATCCCACAGGAGGGCGCTGCCGATGAAAGGCCGCAACATGACTCGCTGGCGCGATCCCGCCAAGGACCCGCGCCAGGAGCCCAAGAGCAACCTGATCACCGCCGAGGGCGCCGAGCGCCTGCGCGGCATCCTGGATCACCTGTCGCGGGTCAAGCGTCCCGCCCTCTCGACCAAGGTCGGCGAAGCCGCTGCCTTGGGCGATCGCAGCGAGAACGCCGACTACACCTACAACAAGAAGGAGCTCAACCGGGTGATCGCCCGGATCCGCTACCTGACCAAGCGGCTCGACGAACTCACGGTGGTGGACCGGCTGCCCGAGGACACCGAGCGGGTGTTCTTCGGCGCCTTCGTGACCCTGGAGGACGAGGACGGCGAGGAGATGCGCCTGCGCATCGTCGGCCACGACGAGACCGATACCGGCAAGCACTGGATCAGCGTCGACGCGCCGCTGGCCAAGGCCCTGCTCGGCCGCCCGCTGGACGACGAGGTGACGGTGGCCGCACCGGGCGGCGAGACCACCTACATCATCACCGAGATCGACTACCGCCAGCCTTAGCGGGAAGGCCGTCAAGCGCCCCGCGACGCGCCATGGCGACAGAAATAACATCTTGAAATTCAGTGACCTGTATTTATGGCACTTGCGGCATCGTCGCCACACGCCAACGCCTTGCGTCGCTCGAAGCGCGGCAGACACCCGACACGGCCCCATGCCATGAAACACAACCTCATGTTATGCAAGAAGAAACCTCATCAATGGCATGAGACTGGCTTGAGAGGAAGCAGACGAGCCCATCGGCTCGTGGTACGCCAAGCACGCATTCCAGGAGGATTCCCATGAAAACGCTGCTGAAGACGACCCTGCTCCCCCTCGCCCTGCTCGGTGCCGGCGCCGGCGCCGCCGTCGCCAACCCGCCGTCCTTCGATCGGCTGGATCTCAACGGTGACGGCATGCTGAGCGCCGAGGAAGCCCTCGCCGTGGACGGCATCGACCTCGAAACCGCGGATACCAACGGCGACGGCGCCCTCAGCCGCGAGGAATACGAGGCGGCGCGCCAGTCGCTGCCCGGCGGTGCCGACGGCAGCATGAACGGCTCGAGCGAGATGGGCGGCTCGGCCGGCCTGAGTGGCTCGGGAAGCATGACCGGCTCGGGTGACATGAGCGGCGCCGGCGAGATGAGCGGCTCCACGGAAATGAGCGGCTCCACGGAAATGAGCGGCTCCGCCGGTCAGTCCACCGCCCAGTAGGCCGCACGCCCGGCCCTCAGGCCCGTTCGACCCACGCCCGCCGGGGACGCCCGGCGGGCGTGGGCGGTATCGGGCACGAGCCACGATCAGACCCGGGCCGAATAGACCTTGAAGCGGCGGTCATCGGCGAGTACCTCGAAGCCGCCGAAGGCCCGCTCGAGCAGGTCGGGATAGGGCAGGAAGGCGTTCGCCACCAGCACCAGCCGCCCGCCAGGGCGCAGATGCCTGGGCGCCTCGGCGATCAGTCGCCCCGCCGGCCCGTAGTCGATGGCCCGCTCCTGATGGAAGGGCGGGTTGCTGACGATGGCATCGAAGCGCCGGGCGCCGCCGCGCCGCTCGCCCAGGCCGTCGAAGACATCGCCGGCCAGCACCTCGCCATCGAGTCCGTTGACGGCCAGGGTGCGCCGCGTGGCCTCGACCGCGAAGCCGTTGACGTCGACGGCGGTCACCCCGTGGCCGCGGTGCGCCAGCCAGGCGGCGAGAATGCCGTCGCCGCAGCCCAGGTCCAGCACCTCGCCCGTCGCCGGCAATGCCGCGGGCAGCTGCTCGAGCAACAGCCGGGTGCCGTCGTCCAGCTTGCCGTGGCCGAACACGCCGGGATGGCTGGCCAGCGTCAGGCGCTCGCTGCCGATCTCCGCCTCGAACGAGGTCCAGGCCACATCGGGTTCGAGGGCGACGCGGTCGAGGCTGGAGGCGAACAGGGTGCAGCGTCGCGCGCTGTCGACCTTGCGGCATCCCAGGCCCAGCGCCGCCAGCACCTTGAGCACCCGCTTGATACCGCCCTGATTCTCTCCGACCACCTGCAGCGGCGTGCCCGCCGGCAGCCGCGCGCACAGCCACAGCAGCCACCACTCGCCCAGGGCGTGGGCCTTGGGCCAGAACAGCACCACGCCTGGCGGTGCCGGGGCGTCGTCGTCGAAGGGCGAGAGCGCCGGGCGACCGCGCTGGCGCCAGGCCGCCAGCACCGCCTGATCGGCGGCCAGCAGCACGCCCTCGCCGCCCTCCAGCCAGGCATCGCGAGGCGGCGCCACCCACAGCCAGCCGCGGTAGTCGGCGTCCTGGCGCTGCAGCAGCTGGCAGACGGGGGTCTCGGCATTCATCGCACGGGCTCCTCGGGGCGAATCAGGGTGTAGAGCAGATAGCGGCCCAGCCGCCAGTGGGGATCGATGCGGCAGTACTGCCATTCCAGCGCCAGCAGGTCGCGGCGCTCGGCCTCGGTCTGCGGCGGCTGGCGCAGGTAGTCGTGGAAGACGCGCACGCCGGCCGTGGCGTGCACCTCGAGACCCAGCTCCGCGGCCCAGGTCACGATCTGGTCGTGGGTCAGCGGCGAGATGGGCGTCAGGCGCTTGCGCTGCCCCTTGCCCTCCAGGCGGTCGGCCAGGGCCTTCTCGAGGTTGCCCTTGACCACGTTGGAGAGCCTGAGCGCATCACGATTGAAGACCATCAGCGACAGCTGGCCGCCGGGGGCCAGCAGGCCGGCCAGGGTGGCCAGCGCCGCCCGCGGGTCGCCCAGCCACTCCAGCACCGCGTGACAGGTGATCAGCGGCCAGGGGCCCGGGGCCGCCTCGGTCAGCGCCTGCAGCGGCGCCTCGACGAAACGCACCGGACGACCGGCCAGCGCTTCCCGGGCGCGCTCGCGCATCTCGGCGGCGGGCTCGCACAGGGTCACGTCATGGCCGCGCTCGGCGAGCCAGCCGGCCAGCTGACCGAGCCCGCCGCCGACCTCCAGCGCCGGCTGGCCGTGCAGATCGAGCATCTCGGGCAGCAGGCGGTCGAGCAGCGCCAGGCGCAGCTCGCCGCGCAGGCCACCGTAGAGGCTGGCTGCGAACTTGTCGGCCAGGCCATCGAAGTGGCGGTCTCCCGCCGGGGAAAGAAAAGGCTCGGGCATGCCACGTCATCCGCATGAGTGATGCCGGCATTCTACCCGGGAAGGCGCCGCCACGGCACCGCTGCGACGGGTTTATCTCGCCCGCTCAGGCGCTTATACTAGCGCTCGTTTCGCCCCTATAGCTCAGCTGGATAGAGCGTCCCCCTCCTAAGGGGAAGGTCTCAGGTTCGAATCCTGATGGGGGCGCCACGCCTTCCTCCCCTCTTCATTTCTCTCGACACGTCCTGCTATCGACAAGATGCCCGTGCTGCTCGCCGGTAAAACCGTGCGCTTCTCGACAGTCACGCCGATGATCTCGACCGCCGACGCCACAGCGCCGACGGCCGGCAAGACGATTCAGCCCTCGCGGCCCAGACGGTCGTGGCCGTTGCCGAGGAACGGATAGTCCGTATAGCCCTCCAGGCCACCACCGTAGAAGGTGTCGGGATTGGGCTCGTTCCAGGCCGCTCCAGTACGAATGCGCTCGACCAGGTCGGGGTTGGCGATATAGGGCCGGCCGATCGCTACGGCGTCGGCGATGCCCGCCTCGATCAGGCGCTCGGCGCGCTCGGCGTCGTAGTGGCCGCAGAAGATCAGGCTGCCGGAGAAACGCTCGCGCATGCTGCGGCGGAAGTCGTCGGTGAACTGGATCTCGCCGCCGGCCCAGTCGGGCTCGTTGAGGTGCAGGTAGGCAATGCCACGGGCGGAGAGCTGCTCGGCCAGATAGTGCGCCATGGCCTCGGACTCGTCATCGGTGAGGCCGAACAGTTCGATGAAGGGCGTCAGGCGCACGCCGACGCGCTGCGGACCGACTTCCTCGGCCACGGCGTCGATGACCTCCAGCGGGAAGCGGGCCCGGTTCTCGAGCGTGCCACCGTAGCGGTCGGTGCGATGGTTGGTGCCGGTGGCCAGGAACTGGTTGAGCAGGTAGGCGTTGGCCGCATGCACCTCGACCATGTCGAAGCCGGCGCGATCGGCGCGGCGTGCCGCCTGGCGATAGTCCTCGACGATGCCCGGCAGCTCATCGATCTCGAGCGCCCGGGGCGTGCTGGTGGGATGGCGGCCGGCGCTGCCGTCCGGAAACTCGACGAAACACTGCGCGCCTTCGGCGTCGAGCGCGCTGGGCGCCACCGGGGCCTGGCCGTCCGGCTGCACCCATTCGTGGGAGACCCGGCCGACGTGCCACAGCTGCAGCGCGATGCGCCCGCCCTTGGCATGCACCGCCTGGACGACGCCCTTCCAGCCGGCTTCCTGCTCGTCGGTCCAGATGCCCGGCGTGTAGACGTAGCCGCGCGCCGTGGGTGAGATATTGGTCGCCTCGCTGATGATCATCCCGGCCCCGGCACGCTGACCGTAGTAGGCCTGCTGCGCCTCGCCGGGCACGCTGTCCGGCGTACGGGCGCGAGTCAGCGGCGCCATGAGGAGGCGGTTGGGCAGCGTCAGCTCGCCGAGGCGAAACGGGGTCAACAGGGTATCGACGGACATGTCGCGTCTCCTTGCACAGAATCTGGTGATCTGAGCGATCTCTCATCAGCATGCAGATCGAGAGCCGCATCAGCCTGACGAGAGATATGGAGACGCTTCGCCTTTCGGACAACCCCTTCGCTTTCTATTTTTTAGCGAGAGAACATCCTAGCCGTCGTCGCTCTCGGCAGACACCTCGCAGGTGACGGCACGATTGCGCCCTTGCCGCTTGGCCCGATAGGTGGCGTCATCGGCGCGCTCGATGACCGCGGCGATACGCTCATCGCCCTCCTGAAAGCTGGTCAGCCCGAGGCTCAGCGTGACACGGAAATCGCGCCCGCCCTGGGAGACCTCGACCTCGCCGACCGCCTCTACCAGCGACTGGGCCAGCTGCTCGGCATGGGCCACCGTGCAGCTGGGCAGCAGGACCGCGAACTCGTCGCCGCCCTGGCGCGCCACGTGATCGCTGCGGCGCACTTCCCACGCCACCACCTGGGCGATGCGCCTGAGCATCTCGTCACCCAGGGCATGCCCGCCTTCGTCGTTGATCGGCTTGAAGTGATCCAGGTCGAAGAGAATCAGGGAAGCCGGATTGCCGGTCTTGCGCCAGTCCGCCAGGGCTTCCTCGAGGCGTCGCTCGAAGCCGCGGCGGTTGAGCAGTCCGGTCAGGGGATCATGCTCGGCCTCCCACTGACGAAGCGCCTCCTCCTCGCGCCGCTCGGTGATGTCCTTCACCGTGCCTACGAATCCCAGCACACGATCCTCCGCCATCGCGGGGCGAGTATGCACCTCGAGCCAAAGCGGCTCGCCGCTTCGACGGTAATAGCGAAACTGCTGCAGGAAGTCCTCGCCGCTCGCCATGCTGTGATGCCAGAGTTCCAGCACCGTGGCGCTATCGTCAGGATGGATATGGCGCATCCACTCGTGACGTGCCTCCTGGTACACCTTGAAGCCGGTCAGCTCGACGAGGGCCTGGTTCATGTAGGTCAGGGCGCCTTCGGTGTCGGTCACGAACATGCCGACCGGCGAGCTGGCGAGCACCGCATCCAGAAAGGCCTGGCGACCTTCCAGGCTGGCCAGCGCCTGGCTGCGCTCCACCTCGACGTGATTGAAGGTATCGGCCACCTGCTGGAGCTCGTGCATGCGCGTATCGAGCGACACCCGTTGCCGATGCCCTCTCCCGACCTCCTGCATCTGGCGCTTCAGCCGTAACAGAGGGCTCAACAGCCGCCACAGCAGCCAGCCAATGAGCGGCAGCAGCAGGCCGGCGACCAACACGAACCACCCCCCCAGGCGCCTCAGCCATCCTTCCAGCGGCGCGATCACCTGGTCGCGCGGCAGCGTCACACTGACGATCCAGCCCGCCGGCCAGATCTGACGATAGGCCTTGTAACCCGCCCGTTCGCCCGACAGCAGCTCGCTCGCTTCGCCTTCCCAGCCCATCAGGGCCAGCTCCTGCCAGTCCGTCCGCTCCTCCTCGGGCAGCGTGTGCAACACCTTGTCGTCCCGGGGGTGGTAGAGGTAGGTTCCGTTGTCGCTCATCACGCTGGCATAGCCATGTTCACCCAGCCGAAGGCGATCCAGTCGCTGGAAGAGCCCGCCCCCTTGCCTGCCCCCGTTCAGCTGCAACGCACCGCCGACCATGCCCTGGAAACGTCCAAGCTCGTCCCGCCTCGGCACGGCGAACACGACCATCGGGATGTCACTCAGCAACGAGTGAAAAGGCTCGCTGACGTAGGGGCGACGAAAGGCACGAACGTGCTGGAAGTAGTCGCGAAACGACAGATCGACCCCCTGCATATCCGGATTTTCCGGCCAAAGCGCCGAGACCCCTCCCTCGGCATCGGTGACCATGAGCCAGTCGAACCACTCGAGCAGCGCCTCGCTATGACGAAGTCCGTGCTGTGGCGACGGAACGCGATCCACGTCGAGCCGATTCGCCAGACGCTCCAGCGAACGGAGTCGCGACGCCACCTGGCTCGTCAGGTCATCGGCGATCAGCCGAGCCTCATAGCGCAGATGCGTGTTGCTGGAGGATTCGAGCAGCCTGTCGCCGGTTCGCCATCCAAAGGTGAGCAACAGGGCCATGACGACGATCCAGGTCGACAGCAGGCCCAGCATCAGACGGCCCTTCAGCGACTGGGCATGGCGCCAGTAGGTCGAGAGTCGGAACGGCACGGATCACCTCCATATGACGGGGCCGTCACTACTGTATCAGACTAAACTAAACTTACTTCTCCCCTTTTGTCGGCACCTGACACAAGCCACCGATTGATCCCCGCCCCAGGCGGAAACGGCAACGCAAGGGCAAGGAAAGACGGCATGGCAAGGATGCCCGACAGGGAAAGATTCGGAGGCCGCGCACGTTACGCAACCCGGGGCCCCGTGAACATCACCATGCGCACCGATAATCGGCACTGCACGCCATGTCAGGGTATTCGAAGACCGCAGAGGAAAGCCGGACGAGAAGCTCAGCAGCAGAAGCCTAAACGCCGAGCAACGCATCGAAGCCCGCAGCACGGATGAGGTGACTCCACCGGCAGGCCGGCAGGATGATGGAAAACACGAAAGAGGCGGGACGACCGGTCGCCCCGCCTGCCACTCAGCGCTTCTCGACGCGAAGCTCGTAGTTATTGACGCCTGTCATCCCTGAACCGAATTTCTGCCCCTGCACTTGGATGCGATACTGTCCCGGCGCCAGCTCGGTGGTCAGGTCGACATCGCCGTCGAAGCCCTGCCCGGCGCCTTCGACCACCACTCGGCCCGCGTCGTCGAGCACCTCGAGTTCGATCCGGTAGGTGTCCTCGTAACCGGTGGGGAAAGTCGAGGTGGTGATGGCGACCCTGCCCTGCTCGGCCATTTCGAAGGTCATGACCTTACCGCGGGCGCGGATCTTGACGTCGGTGACGATGGTCTCGAAGCCGGAGCGCTGGGCGGATTCGCCCTCTTGTGTGCTCTGAGCCACTGGCTCGGCGCTTGCGGAAGCGTTGGCGGCCTCACCGGCCGAGGCCGTCGCCTCGGCTTGAGCCCCAGCGGCGCCGCCGCCGAGGGTGGCCACGGCGTCATCACCGCGCACGAATACGGAATCGCCGCCCTGCCGGTTCGTGCCGGTGAAGAAGATGCCCTCGCCGTCGCTGACGCTGTCCTCGATGACGCGACCCTGGTCGTCCAGCCCGGCCACATGCACGGAGTAGCCGTCGCCAGCACGGCCACGGGTGCCGAAGCGTTGCCCCTCGACGCGCAGCACGTAGTCGCCGGGCGCCAGCCGCTGGCGCATCTCCAGGCCGCCGTTCTGGCCCAGCGCCTCGCCGCGAGCGATCACGTCACCGTTCTCGTCTTCCAGCACCGCGGCGATGCGGTAGTCGTTTGAGTAGCCGGAGGTCACCCGGCTGGTGAAGCGATAGTTCCCCGCCTCGGTGACTTCGAAGGCATGCTCGTTGGTACTACCGAACAGGAAGCTGCGGCTATGGGCATCGGTCTCGGCATTGAAGAAGCCCGTCAGGTCCATGCCCTTGCCTTCCTCGCGGAAGCGCTCTTCCATCTCGCTGGCAAGCGCCGTCCCGGCGGAGAGCGCCACGCCCAGCGCCAGCAGGCTCGCGGTCACGATCGGCCGTTTCATAACACCTCACTTGATGACTTGCTTTGCATTCAATGAAAAAAGCCGACCCCGGGGGATCGGCTTTCGATGTTCACACCCTAGTGCAGGGTAACCCTGCGCATGGGATCAGAACAGGTATACGACACCGGTACCGATGAAGTCACCGTCATCGCCAGAACGGTCGTAGACGCCGGCCTCACCGAAGACATACATGGCATCGGAGATGTTATAGGTCACGCCGCCCAGCACTTCGTTGAAGGAGTCATCACCTTCATACTGGCCGGACACCGGGTTGAAGCCATTGGGGTTGGCAACAACCCCCGCCAGATCGTCATCTGCCTCGACGCGCTGGTAGGCCAGGTAGACATCGCCGGGACCGTAACCGTAGCGAGCACCCAGGCCATAACGATCGATCTCACCAGACTCATCCATGAAGTCGATATCGGTGCGCTCATACTTGAAGGACAGGCGCAGTGCGTTCATGGAGTAGTTGGCAGCGAAGCTGTACGCATCAAAATCGGCAATGTCATTGCTACCGACCTCGACGCTATGAGTCTCGAGATCGTCATAGACGGCAGAAAGCTGCAGGTTGCCAACCGTATACTTCACGCCGCCGAAGAAGGAGGCATTACGCTCCATGCGACCGCTGGAGTCATACTTGAAGTTGGAGTTAACGTCTTCGCCATCGCCTTTATACTGAGTACCCAGGGCGAACTGCAGGCCATTGAACACCGGGGAAGTGTAGGTCAGCTTGTCGCCTTCACGATCACCGCCGTCAATACCCAGGAAATCGAAAGCGTTGCCCAGGTCAGTGGTCGAGTCTGACACATCGGCCAGTTCGTTGTTGGTGATCCAGTCCTGAGACCAGTCGTCGATCAGCGGATCGTAAGAACCAAGGCGAACGTCACCGAAGTTGCCCTTCAGACCAATATAAGCCTGGTCACCAGTATCACGACCGGTGATCTTCTTCTCGTCGGCCTGGAAGTCGTCGAACTCGAGCTTCAGGTAGCCGGTCAGACCGTCGTAGATCACGTGCTCGGCGGCGAAGCCGAAGGTCGAGCCGTTATCGAAGAGGGAGTCAGTGCTCTCGGAGCTCAGGTTACCAGCCTCATCACGCTCGGCCTCATCGAAGCTGGCCACAGCCAGCTGGATGTTGCCGTAGATGTCGAGCTTGGTGCCGTCCTGGTTGTAGACGGTGGCGGCCTGGGCGCCGGAGGCAGCCATGGCACCGGCGATGGCAGTCGCTAACAGTGTCTTTTTCATTGCGATAATCCTTTTGACTAGCTTGCTGTTTCGATCGATAGCCGCGCGCTCTTTTCGAGTCTTTGCGGCGGGTTTGCCGGTCTTGGTGCCGGTTCTCGTTGTTGCTCGCCTCCTCTCGGGAAGCGGCAGCAGCGAGCCTGACCACGGCGAAACCTTGTTATAGTCCAATGCTCGCAGAAGAAACTCTATACCGGGATTTGCAGGAGCGCAACAAGAAAAAAACACTGTTTTCCTTCGTCACATCCCCCGATCACCGTCAGTTCCCGCCACGATCGAGGCCGAGTCGCCTCACGGCGCCTCTCCGCCGCTACCGTTCGTCAAGCGCGGCAGGGCAACGGCACCTCGCCACGCTTCACCGTGTCCTAAAACAGCGTTCGGCAGCGATGAGCGGACTCATCATGCCCCGGGGATATGACGGTTTCAAGTCAGACGAACGATGAAACAAGGCCCACCGTCAACGCTGGCGGCCCCCTCTTCAACGCCCGTTATGGCGTGCCATCAGCTCACCGAGCTTGCGGTGAAGCCGGTCATCGGCGGGCTCGTCCTGGGGGGAAGGCTCGGCCGTCGCTCGAGCGGCGGCAGGCGAGGCAGCATCGGGCGCGCCGCTGGCTTCCTTCGGCTGAGAGGAAGGCTCGTCGGTACGCGACTGGCGAGGCTTGCGCGCCTTCGCCGGCTTGCCCTTGCGCTGACGCTCGGCCTGCAGGCGTTCCAGCTTCCGGTGAGCATGCTCGGCGGCACCGCGATCCACCACCCCCGCCGGCGACCCCTCGAGGTCGATCCGCTCGGCACCCTCACGCACCGATTTCAGGTAGCGCGGCAGGTTGACGTAGCAGGCCAGGGCGCGGCGTACCAGCTTCTCGGGCCAGGGCTCCAGGGCGCTCAGATCCTCGTGGATGCCGACCTTGAGCGGCCGGGTATGGCCCTTGAAGAAGGCGTCGCCGTAGCGCTGATACCACTGGGCGAGCAGGGCCTGGGGAGAAGGCGCCTCCTCGACGGGCAGCGCGGCCTGCTGTGGGGCATCGGACGAGGCGGAAACGGCGGCAGTCTCTTCGGCATCCGCCTCATCGGCCGCCGGCGCCGCGGCACGATGATGCCCCATCAGGGCGGAGAGCCCGAGGCCCTGGCGGTGCGTCGAAACGGGCGGCTCCGCCACGGTCTCGTCGAGCCGGGCCTGGAGCCGCTGGGCATGCGCCTCGAGTTCACGGCCCTGCTCATCGAGCTCGCGGTTCTCCTCGACGAGTTCCAGCCGCGCCGCCTCGGACTCGGCCAGCGTCGCCTCCAGCGCCTTGATGCGCCGCGCCAGCTCATCGCGCTGCTCCTGGGCCGCCACGGATCGCGCCTGCAGCTCGGCGTTGCGCGCTTCCAGGGCCTGACGGTTCTGCTCCAGTTCGCTCAGCCGGTTCTGCAGGGCCTGATGCTGCACCCGACCCTCGACGCGCGCCTCGAGCAATGCCTCGACGCGAGATTCCAGGGTCGCCATGAGACGACGGGGGCGTTCATCGATCAACTCCGGATCCTCCATGCATGCCCGGGGTAAGACGACTGGGGTCCATATGACGTCGCCTCAGGGCCGGCGGCGCCAGTCGTCAGTCTGTGTCACTCCGCGGCGTCTGGCAAACCCCGGCGCCGGTATTGCACGAAGTCATAGGCCGGCTGCCCCTCGGCGGGCTGGCCCGGCACGCGCTGCCGCTCTTCCCACTCGGCCTCGTCCAGTTCGGGGAAGCGGGCATCGCCCTCCACCTCGACGCCCACCTCGGTGAGATAGAGCCGGCTCGCCTTCGGCAGCGCCTGGGCATAGATCTGGCCGCCGCCCATCACCATGATCTCGTCGACGCCGTCGATGGTGGCCTGCCGGTCGGCCAGCGCCAGCGCTTCATCGAGGTCGTGGCAGACCCGCACGCCCTCGGGCTGGAAACCGGAATCACGCGTGACGACGATGTTGAGCCGCCCGGGCAGCGGCCGGCCGATGGACTCGAACGTCTTGCGCCCCATGACCAGCGGCTTGGACTGGGTCATGCGCTTGAAGAACTTCAGGTCCTCGGGCAGGTACCAGGGCAGCTGGTTGTCCACGCCGATGACCCGGTTCGCGGACATCGCGGCGATCATCGCCACCGGGACGAGCGTCTCGTCGTTCATACGGCCACCTCTGCCTTGATGTGGGGGTGCGGGTCGTAGCCCTCGATGGCGATGTGCTCGAAGTGGAAGTCGAACAGATCGGTCACGCTCGGGTCGAGCGCCAGTCGCGGCGCCGGGCGCGGGTCACGCGACAGCTGCTCCCGGGCCTGGTCCAGGTGATTCAGATAGAGATGGGCGTCGCCCAGGGTGTGCACGAAGTCGCCGGGCTCGAGGCCTGCCACCTGGGCGATCATCTGCGTCAGCAGCGCGTAGCTGGCGATATTGAAGGGCACGCCGAGGAAGATGTCGGCGCTGCGCTGGTAGAGCTGGCAGGAGAGCTTGCCGTCGGCCACGTAGAACTGGAACAGGCAGTGGCACGGCGGCAGCGCCATCTCGTCGACCAGCGCCGGATTCCAGGCCGAGACGATCAGCCGGCGCGAGCGCGGATTGGTCCGCAGCTGCTCCAGCAGATTGGCGATCTGGTCGACGTGCCCGCCGCGCGGGTCCGGCCAGCTACGCCACTGATAGCCATAGACCGGGCCCAGCTCGCCGTTCTCGTCGGCCCACTCGTCCCAGATGCGCACCCCGTTGTCCTTGAGGTAGGCGATGTTGGTATCGCCGGCCAGGAACCACAGCAGCTCGTGGATGATCGAGCGCAGGTGCAGCTTCTTGGTGGTGACGAGCGGGAAACCACGGGACAGGTCGAAGCGCATCTGGTGGCCGAACAGCGAGCGGGTGCCGACGCCGGTGCGGTCGTCGCGCTCCACGCCGTGATCGAGCACGGCGCGCATCAGGTCCAGATAGGGCTGTTCGAGGGCGGGAGGGGCGTTGGCGGTCACGGGCATGGTCGACGGCTGAAAATGGGCCACACATTCTACATGCCCGGGCGGTGGCCGCCCATAGCGGCCACCGCCCTGCTGCGCTCAGGCCGCAGCGTCGACCCTGGCATCCACTGGCCGGCCGCGGGACCAGGCCATCAGCGCCACGCCGGCGATGATCATCGGCAGCGACAGCAGCATGCCCATGGTCAGCCAGTCGAAGGCGATGAAGCCGAGCTGCGGGTCCGGGCGACGCACGAACTCCACGCCGAAGCGGAACACGCCGTAGAGCGTCAGGAACAGCCCCGACACCAGGCCGCGACGGCGCGGCGTGGCCGAGACCCACCACAGCACCGCGAACAGCACCGCCCCTTCCAGCACCGCCTCATACAGCGATGAAGGATGGCGCGGCTCGTTCCCCAGACCGGGGAACACCAGCCCCCAGGGCAGGTCGGTGACCCGGCCCGGCAGCTCGTGGTTGATGAAGTTGCCGATGCGCCCGGCTCCCAGGCCGATCGGCACCAGCGGGGCGACGAAATCGGTGAGGGTGAAGAACGCCAGCCGCTTCTTGCGAGCGAAGTAGAGCGAGGCCAGTAGCACGCCAATCATGCCGCCGTGGAAGCTCATGCCGCCGTCCCAGACGCGCAGGATCCAAAGCGGATCGCCCAGCCACTGGTCGAGGCCGTAGAACAGCGCATAGCCCAGCCGTCCGCCGAGCACCACGCCCAGGGCGGCATAGAAGATCAGGTCACCCACATCGTCGCCATTGAGGCCGATGCGAGCGGCGCGGCGGCGGCCCAGCCACCAGGCGGCGATGAAGCCGATGACGTACATCAGGCCATACCAGTGAACCTGGAGCGGACCAAGCGAGATGGCCACGGGGTCGATATCGGGATAGCGCAGCATGGGGGCCTCGAACGATGCGGGGAAGAAAGGTAAGGACAGGGGCAGACCGCGGTGGCGCCGCGGTCGGGATCATAGCAGCAAGCCGGGGGCGACCGTCACCGGCTGGCCGGCGAAGGAGAGGCACCGCTGGCGAACGGGAGGCGGCTCATGCGTCTTCCTCCCCCATCAGGCGCCCGGGCAACCAGTGTTGCACGCGATCCAGCAGGTCCTGGGGACGATAAGGCTTGGCCAGGTAGTCATCCATGCCGGCCTCGCGGAAGCGGCGGCGATCGCTTTCGCCGGCATTGGCGGTCAAGGCCACCAGCACGCTGCGCCCCCGATCGCCACGCTCGGCTTCCCGGGTCCGCCAGGCACGACAGGTCTCCACGCCGTCCAGGCCGGCCATGTAGATATCCAGGAAGACCATGTCGAAAGGCGACGCCTCCAGGCTGTCGAGGGCTTCCCGGCCGCTGGTGGCCGTGACCACCTCGAGCCCCCGCCCCTCCAGCACCTTGCGCGCCAGCATCAGGTTGACCGGACCATCGTCGACGACCAGCACCCGGGGGGCGGACGCTGTCGGCAGCGCTGCCTCCGTCGGTTCCGGGTCGCCAAGGTTCTCCAGCAGCACCGCGGTCTCCGCCAGCCGCTCCCGCAGCCCCGCCAGAGCGTTGCGCTCGGCGTCTCCGTCCGGGCGCTGAAAACGCTCGCCCTGCAACACCTCGGACACGGAAGCCATCAGCGGCTGCAGCATCTGTTGCAGGTGGCTGAGATAGCCGGACTTGAGCCGCGACTCCTCCTGGGCGCGCACGCGTCCGGTCTCGAGCCGAGCCAGGCGGCCCTGCTGGGCCTGAAGATCATCATTGAGGCGACGCTCCACGCCGCGCACGGCCTCCAGCTCGGCCCGCCAGCGTGCGCCGAGGGCATCGCAGCTCTCCGCCACGGCCTCGAGGCGTCGCTCGAGCGGCAGGCCGGCATCCTGGAGCCGTCCCGCCCCGGGGGCATCGTCGCCACCGATGGCGACCAGCCGCTCGTTGAGCCGGCCGAAGGCCGCCTCGACTCGGGCTTCCTCGGCGCGGAGGCGCTGGCGCAGCAGCATCAGGAAGGCCGTCACGTTGAGGCCGCTGCCGACCGCCAGCACCAGCAGCCACCAGAACGTATCGCCCCAGGAGACCGGGGACAGCACCGGCCAGCGGCCGCTCAGTCCTACCGCCAGCCACAGCCCCACCAGCACCACCTGGAGGGCCAGCAATGGCCAGAGAATCGGCGTGACCAGACGTGGCCAGGCTCGCTCCTTGCTTGTCTCGACACTCATTGTCATCCCTGTATCGCGTCGATTGTCGTCGGCAGAGTGTACGATGCCGGGCCGACCCTGTCATGACGGGGCTTTGCGCGTGCCGACGAGCGGGGTAGTCTGGCAGCCATGTGCCTGATTGCCCTCGCCCACCGGCCCGACGCCTCCGTCGTGCTGCGCCTGGTGGCCAACCGTGACGAGTTCCACGCCCGCCCCACCGCGCCGCTGGCGGCGTGGGACGACGCTCCCGGCATCGTCGGCGGCCGCGACCTGCAGGCCGGCGGCGGCTGGCTCGCCGTGCACCGGCGCGGACGCTTCTCCGCCGTGACCAACGTCCGCGACCCGGCGCTTTCGGCCCCCGAAGACGCCCCCAGCCGCGGCGACCTGGTGCGCTCGGCCCTGGAGGCCGATGATCTCGAAGGCTGGCTGGGCGCGCTCGCCGACGGCGACGCCCGACGCTACGCGGGTTTCAACCTGCTGGTCGGCGACGGCCGGCGACTGTGGTATCTCCATCGCGGCCGCGATCGTGTTCGGCTCGAGCGCCTCGCCCCCGGCCTGCACGGCCTCTCCAATGCCGAACGGGACACGCCCTGGCCGAAGCTGATGGCCGCGCGCCGCGGGCTTGCCGACAGCCTGGGCAACGGACGCTGGCCGGATGACGCCCTGGCGCCGCTCGCCGACGCTCGCGAGGCAGAGGACGCACGGCTGCCGGATACCGGCGTGGGCCAGGCACTCGAACGCCGCCTCTCGGCGGCGTTCATCGTCGGTGAAGACTACGGTACCCGGGCCACCAGCTGGCTGGAATGGCGCGCCGACGGCCGACTGACTCTCGGCGAACGGCGCTTCGGTCCGAACGGCACCTCACTCGGCGAGCATCGGCTGACGCTCGACACGCCACCGCCTGCCGGCGGCACTGGCGCCTGACCGAGCGTCAGGCATCCTTGGGCGGCAGCAGGTGGGCGAGCTGCCAATCGCTCATGCTCGCCTCCAGGCAGCGCCTGACGCCCAGCGGCGAGGATTCGGCCAGGGCGTCTTCCACCAGCGTCTGCGCCGACGTCAGGCTGACGCGGCGGATGGCGGCCCGCACCTTGGGCAGGCTCGGCGCGTTCATCGACAGCGCATCGAAGCCCATGCCCATCAGCAACAGCGCCCCGGCCGGATCGGCCGCCAGCTCGCCGCACACCGAGATCGGCACCTTCAGCGCCGTCGCCTCCCGCGCCAGACGCGCCATGGCCGACAGCACCGCCGGATGACAGGCGTCGTAGAGATCCGCCACCCGGGGGTTGTTGCGATCCACCGCCAGCAGGTACTGGGTCAGGTCGTTGCTGCCCACCGAGAAGAAGTCCACCCGCTCGGCCAGCGCATCGAGCTGATAGAGGGTCGCCGGCACCTCGATCATCGCCCCGACCTGAGGCCTGGCCACCTCGACGCCGTCCTCGCCGAGCTCGCGAATGGCCCGTTCCAGCAGCCGCAGGGCGTCGTCGACCTCGTCGACGTTGGTGATCATCGGCAGCAGGATCTGCAGGTTATCGAGCCCCTGTGACGCCCGCAGCATGGCCCGCAGCTGGACCATCAGCACCTCGGGGTGATCCAGGGTGACGCGGATGCCGCGCCAGCCGAGGAAGGGGTTGGCCTCCTCGATGGGGAAATAGGGCAGGTCCTTGTCGCCGCCGATGTCCAGGGTGCGCATCACCACCGGCAGCGGGGCGAAGCCCTCCAGCTGCTCGCGGTAGAGCCGGGTCTGCTCCT
Source organism: Halomonas sp. SL1 (assembly GCF_003030865.2). NCBI lineage: Bacteria > Pseudomonadati > Pseudomonadota > Gammaproteobacteria > Oceanospirillales > Halomonadaceae > Halomonas > Halomonas sp. SL1. The sequence continues at coordinate 296,949 of NZ_PYUQ02000011.1, forward strand.
GCTCCCCGGGGAAACGTTCGGTGATCATGAACGGCACTTCGGTGCGATACAGCCCCACCCCGCCGATCCGCGACTTGAGCGATGCCATGGCGTCCACCGCGAGGCCGGTGTTGACCAGCAGCCGCACGTCGTGACCGTCCGGCGTGCGACTCGGCAGATCCTGTTCGTGCTCGAGCAGCTCCGAGAGCGCCCGCTCCTCCTCGATCAGGCCTTCGTAGTGGCTCTCGATATCGGGGCTCGGACGCACGAACAGCCGCCCGCGGTGGCCGTCGAGCACCAGTCTGGCGCCGTTGAGCCTGGGCAGCGGCAGATCGACCATGCCCAGCACGGTGGGAATACCCATGGCGCGGGCCACGATCGCCACATGGGACGTGCTGGAGCCGCGCACCGAGACGATGCCCGCCAGCTTGTCCCGCGGCACCTCGCCGAGCATCGCCACGCTGATCTCGTCGCTGACCAGCACGGTGCGCTCCGGATACACGTCGGGCGTCGCGGAGGTGTTTTCCTGCAGATGGGCCAGCACGCGCCGCCCCAGGTCGCGCACGTCCGCCGCCCGTTCGCGCAGGTAGTCGTCGCTCACTCGCTCCAGGTACTGCACGTGGCGACGCACCACGTCGGCCAGCGCCCCGGGGGCCCACTGTCCCTCGCGGATGCGCTTGACCACCTCCTGGAACAGCGCCTCCTCGCCGAGCATCTGCTGATAGACGTCGAACAGCGCCAGTTCCTGGGCGGAAATGCGGTTGGCCAGGCGCTCGCCGGCGGCGCGTATCTCGTCGCGAACCCGACCGATCGCCTCGCTGAGCCGCTCGATCTCGTACTCTTCGTCGGTGGGGATGAGGTCGGGCACGCTGTCGAGATCGGCGGGCGGCGCGATCACCACCGCCTCGCCGATGGCCATGCCCGGCGAGGCCGCGACCCCGGTGAAGGTGGCCTGACCGCCGGGCAGCGACGGCCGAGTCAGGCTGCCGGTGGCCAGCGCATGAGCCAGCACGCCGGCGAGCTGTGCGGCCATCGTGACCAGGAAGGCCTCGTCGGCCTCGTCGAAGCGACGCTTGTCGGCCTGCTGAACCACCAGCACGCCGAGCATGCGACGCTGATGGATGATCGGCACGCCGAGGAAGCTGGAATAGCGCTCCTCGCCGGTGGTCTCGAAGTAGCGGAAATAGGGATGGGCCCGGGCGTCCTCGAGATTGAGGGGTTCCTCCCGCTGGGCCACCAGCCCGACCAGGCCCTCGCCCACCGGCAGGCTCACATGGCCCACGGCCTGGGTGCGCAGGCCGATGGTCTCCATCAGCACCAGGCGGTCGAGCTGGGTATCGAAGAGGTAGAAGGAGCATACGTCGGTACGCATGGCCTTGCGGATGCGCCGCACCATGGTCGACAGGGCGGCCTCCAGATTGCGAGCCCCGTTGACCTCCAGGATGATGCGGCGCAGTACCTCGAGCATCGGCGTTTTACTGTCCATTGTCGTTATGCCTCGCTGAGGGTATAGCCGGGGCCGAGCCCGGCGCGTGTCGTGGCGTCAGCCATGCCCCAGCGCCAGGCGCTGGGCGCGCGGTGACAGCTCGCGCAGCGCGCGCCGGTAGACCTCGCGCTTGAAGGGCACCACCTGGCCCAGCGGGTACCAGTAGCTGACCCAGCGCCAGCCGTCGAACTCCGGTTTGGCCGCACCGCCATCCATGCTGATGCGGGTCTCGCCACAGCGGATCCTGAGCAGGAACCACTTCTGCTTCTGGCCGATGCACACCGGCCGGGAACGGGTTCTTACCATGCGGCGCGGTAGGCGGTAGCGCAACCAGCCTCGGGTACAGGCAAGCACCTCGACGTCATCGGCCGTCAGGCCGACCTCCTCGTAGAGTTCGCGAAACAGTGCCTGTTGCGGTGTCTCGTTCGCCTTGATGCCTCCCTGGGGAAACTGCCACGCATTCTGCCCTACCCGACGCGCCCATAGCAGTTGCCCTTCGTCGTTGGCGAGAATGATGCCAACGTTGGGGCGAAAGCCATCTGCGTCGATCACGGACTTCACCTTATGAATCCAGTCTTCACTGCATTCTTCCACAAGGCCGTGAAACGTATCAATACGCCAATGGGGCCATGCTCGTAGGGGCCGGGCGGTTCTGCCATAATCCCGGGCTCGACGCGACAACGATACCGACGCGCCCCAACCCGCGACGCGCGCCCGACAACCAAGAGGAAAGCCGTGAGCCTCGCCATCTTCGACCTGGACAACACCCTGCTCTCCATCGACAGCGACCACGCCTGGGGGGAGTTCCTGCTCGAGCAGGGCGCCGTGGACCCGGTGGCCTACAAGGAAGCCAACGACCGCTTCATGGCCGACTACGAGGCCGGCACCCTGGACATGAACGAATTCCTGGCGGTGGCGCTCAAGCCTCTGGCCGACAACTCTCCTGCACAGCTGGCGGCCTGGCACCAGCAGTTCATGGCCAGCAAGATCGAGCCGCACATCCTGCCCCGCGGCGAAGAGCTGATCGCCCGCCACCGGGCCAGCGGCGACACCCTGCTGATCGTTACCGCCACCAACCGTTTCATCACCGGCCCCATCGCCGAGCGCCTGGGCATCGACGAGCTGATCGCCGTGGAACCGGAGATGGTCGACGGGCGCTACACCGGCCGGGTCAGCGGCGTACCGAGCTTTCGTGAAGGCAAGGTGACGCGCCTGGAGCAGTGGCTCGAGCAACGCGAACTCTCCCTGCACGGCGCCTGGTTCTACAGCGATTCCCACAACGACCTGCCGCTGCTGGAGCTCGTCGACCACCCGGTGGCCGTGGACCCGGACGACTCGCTTCGCCAGGCCGCCGAGCAGCGCGACTGGCGGATCATCAGCCTGCGGGACTGAGCCGGCCCGGCTTCGCCGGGAGCTCGAAGCTCGAAGCTGGAAGAGCGGCGCTTCGCGCCTGGAAGAAAGACAAAAAACCCCGCACAGGCCATGCCGTGCGGGGTTTTCTTACAGCTTCAAGCTTCAAGCTTACGGCTGGCGTCAGCCCAGCAGATGCTCCACCGCGGCACGCTCTTCGCGCAGCTCGTTCTCGGTGGCGGTCATGCGCTCGCGGCTGAAGTCGTCGACCGCCAGGTCCTGCACGATCTCGTACTTGCCGTCCTTGCACACCACCGGGTAGGAATACATGATGCCCGGCTCGATGCCGTAGCTGCCGTCGGCCGGGATGCCCATGCTGACGATGCCGTCGCTGCCCAGCGCCCAGTCACGCATGTGGTCGATGGCCGCGGACGCCGCGGAGGCGGCGGAAGAGGCACCGCGGGCCTTGATGATGGCCGCGCCGCGCTGCTGCACGGTGGGGATGAAGTCGTTCTCGTACCAGTCGCGCTCGACCAGCTCCAGGGCCGGCTTGCCGTCGACCTTGCAGTGGGCCAGATCCGGATACTGGGTGGCGCTGTGGTTGCCCCACACGATCATCGACTCGACGTCGGTGCTGTGCTTGCCGGTCTTCTGGGCCAGCTGGGTCAGGGCGCGGTTGTGGTCCAGACGCATCATGGCGGTGAACTGGCCGGCATCGAGGTCCGGCGCGTTGCAGGACGCGATCAGGGCATTGGTGTTGGCCGGGTTGCCCACCACCAGCACACGGACGTCGCGGCTGGCGACGTCGTTCAGGGCCTTGCCCTGGGCAGAGAAGATGGCGGCGTTGGCTTCCAGCAGGTCCTTGCGCTCCATGCCCGGACCGCGCGGACGAGCGCCGACCAGCAGGGCGAAATCGGCATCCTTGAAGGCGACGTTGGGGTCGTCGGAGGCGACGATGTCCTGCACCAGCGGGAAGGCGCAGTCGTTGAGTTCCATCACCACACCGTTGAGCGCGTCCATGGCCGGCGTGATCTCGAGCAGCTGCAGGATGACCGGCTGGTCCTTGCCGAGCATGTCGCCGGAGGCGATGCGGAACGCCAGGGAGTAGCTGATCTGGCCGGCAGCGCCGGTAATGGCAATACGGACGGGGTCTTTCATCGTGGCTCCTTCGGTTGTCGCCGTGAGGATCGGCCGGGGCGCCTGAGCGGCCCGGCCAGGATCAAAACCGAGGGAAATGGTATGCCTGCGCTGCACAAAACTCAATTCGACGTGCGACGCACTCGCAGGAGGCCAGGATCAGGCGCCGCTGGAGGCGCGAACCTCGGGGGCGTGTGCCGCGTGCAGTCGGGCGATCAGGCGGTCCTCCAGGGAGAAGCGCTCGTCGAGCCCCTTGGACAGGCGATCCAGCCAGGCCGGCAGCCGCGTCAGATAATGCTGGCAGCGTACCGGCGTGGCGTAGTCCTCGTCGAAGGCCAGCACCAGCTCGGTGGACATCTCGAGACGCTCGAGCAGGCGATCGGCGAGTTCGAGGGCGCCGCCGTCCTCGAAGGCCTCGGCCTCGGCCTTGAGCTGGGGGTAGATCTCGAAGTGCCCGGCGCTGATGTAGTCCATCAGCAGCTCGCTGAAGGCATCGATGCGTGGCTTGGTGATCTCCTCCAGGTCGGCGTCACAGGCCGCCTTGAGCTCGTCGAAGTGCGCCAGTAGCGTGCGCCGCTCGCCGAGCCAGCGATCGATCAGCCTGTGAACGCCTCCCCAGCGCTCCTGCGCGCTCTTGCAGTCTTCCAGCATGGTGCTTCCCTCGCTCGATGAATCCGACCTCGGACACCCAACCGCCCGGTGGAGACTCAGAGTCCTCCCTGGGGCGGGCGCTGTCAATCCTGCGGCGCATCCTCCGACCAACGATAGCCGGTGCGCGACCGGCAGGCACGCCACAGCAGCCCCAGCGGCACCACCGCCAGCATCGCGAAGCCGATCAGCGTCCAGCCCGGCAGCGACAGCCCCAGGAAGCGCGCGCTGATCTCGGCACACTCGCCGGAGGCGTTGAGCACCATGGACACCACCTGCTGCAGGGGCAGCACCTCCATCATGTAGTCGAGGCCGGGGCCGCAGCTCGGCACCTCGTCGGCGGGCAGCGACTGCAGCCACAGGTGACGCCAGGCCAGGCCGATGCCGGTGCCCACCGCCCCCAGCGACAGCAACCCGTAGAGCGCCCCACCGAGGCGCCCTTTCGGGTCGTGCAGTGCCGCCACGGCGAACACCACACCGGCGGCGATCACCGCCACCCGCTGGAAGATGCACAGCGGGCAGGGCTCTAGCCCGCCGAGGTGCTCGAGGCCCAGGGCCACCGCCATCATCATCACGCAGAAGGCCAGGCCCACCAGGCTCCAGCCGCGCACGCGCGCCTCGCGCATCGCATCGATCATGCTGCCCCCCCCGAACGCAGCGGGCTGAAGGCGCGAGACTCACGCGCCCGGGCGAAGTAGTCGGCCAGGAAGTCGGCGAAGGGTTCGACGTCGGCGGCCTCGATGTCGCCCTGCTGCTGATGGGAGGTCTCCACCAGCTGGTCGAACAGCGCCTCGCGGGCGCGCTCGATGGGCTCCTCCCGCAGGCGCTCGCCCTGCTCGCCGGCCAGCGCCAGGATCGCCTCCACGAACTCCTCGCCGCCGGTTTCCAGGCGCTCGAGCATCCGCCCGGACGGCGTCAGCGACGGATCCTCGAGGCGTGGCGCCAGTGCCGCCAGGGCGGCGGCGTGGGGCGCACCCTCCTCGAGACGATCCAGCAGCGCGGCGATCTCGCCGAGCCCCTTGAAGATATCGCCGCCCCAGTCGGCGATGGAGCGCTTGGCGCCATGGTGATCGAGGCGCAGCTCGGGATCGCGCCCGCGGGACACCACCAGGCGGCGGTTGAAGTCCAGGTGCTCGCACTCCTCGTCGGAGATCCAGGGGCTCTCGGTGAGCAGGCACCACAGCAGGAAGACGTCGATGAAACGGCTCTGGTGGGCGTCGATGCCGAGCGGATCGAAGGGGTTGAGGTCGAGGCAGCGCACCTCGATGTACTCCACGCCGCGGGCCTCCAGCGCCTGGCTGGGCGTCTCGTCGTGGCGCGCCACCCGCTTGGGCCGAATGTCGCTGTAGTACTCGTTCTCGATCTGCAGGATGTTGGCATTGAGCTGGCGCCACTCGTCGTCCACGCGCACGCCGCGGGCCTCATAGTCCGGCCAGGGCGTGAAGATGGCGTGGCGCAGGGTGTTGACGTAGTTCGACAGCGAGTTGAAGCAGATCTTGAGCTGCTCCTGCACCTTGTTCTGGTAGCCCAGGTCGGACATGCGCAGGCTGGTGGCGTAGCGCGATACCAGCGTCTGGTCAGCGTGGGGCTCGAGCCCCTCCGGCACCCGACCGTCGGGCAGGAAGCTGCGGTCCACCGCCGGCGAGGCGCCGAACAGGTACAGCAGCAGCCAGCTGTGGCGGCGGAAGTTGCGGATCAGCGCGAAATAGCGCGCCGAGCGATAGTCCTGTATCGCCGTCTCGCCCTCGCCGTCGAGTTCGCGCAGCAGCGCGAACAGGTCGTCGGGCAGCGAGACGTTGTAGTGCACCCCGGCGATCGCCTGCATGATGCGCCCGTAGCGCACGTCCAGGCCGCGGCGATAGACGTGTTTCATGCGACCCACGTTGGAGTCGCCGTAGTCGGCGATCGGCACGCTGTCGTTGCCGTCGAGCCGGGCCGGCATGCTGGCCGGCCAGATCCGCTCCTCGCCCAGCTGGCGATAGCTGAAGCGATGCAGGTCGGCGAGGAAATCCAGGGCGTCTTCCGGGCGGCTGTAGACCGGGGTGATGTACTCCAGCAGCGCTTCGGAATAGTCGGTGGTGATGTGCGGATGGGTGAGCTTGGAGCCCAGCGCCCGGGGATGCGGGCTCTGAGCGATGCGCCCCGCGCCGTCGACGCGCAGCCCTTCCTTCTCGATACCGCGGCGCAGACGACCGAAACGCCCCTGGTCGGCCAGCCGGCCGAGGCGCTCGATGTGGGGGGAAAGCGATTCGGACAAGGTGATCACCCCGTGTCGGGGACGCCGATGCCGGCGTCCCGGTGGACGTTTCGGGCGCCGCGGCACCCGCAAAGACCTCAGATTATGGTGCCGAAACTCGGCGATTCAAGGTAAGCCGGCTAATCGATCGCCCGGCCTACTGCCCCTTCTTGGCCTTGAGCAGCGCCGCGCCCAGGGCACCGAGCTGGCCGTCGTTCTGGCCGCCGCCCTGCTGGCCCTTGCCGCCCTGGGCCTTGCTACCCTGACCTTGGCCTCGACCGCCGCCCTTGCGTGGGGCCTTCTGGCCCTGGCGCTCGCCGCCGCGCCGGGTCGGCTGGCCGTCTTCGCCGGGCTGGTCGTCGAGGCGCATGGAGAGCCCGACGCGGGCGCGCTCGAGATCCACGCTCATCACCTTGACCTTGACGATGTCGCCGGCCTTGACCACCGAGCGCGGATCCTCGACGAACGTGTCGGACAGCGCCGAGATGTGCACCAGGCCGTCCTGGTGCACGCCGATGTCGACGAAGGCGCCGAAGTGGGTGACGTTGGTGACGCTGCCCTCGAGCACCATCCCGGGCTCCAGGTCCTTGAGCGTCTCGACGCCCTCGCGGAACTCGGCCGCCTTGAACTCGGGACGCGGGTCGCGACCCGGCTTGTCGAGCTCCTTGAGGATATCGCTGACGGTGGGCACGCCGAAGCGCTCGTCGGCGAAGTCGGCGGGCTTGAGGGCCTTGAGGGTCGCGCTGTCGCCGATCAGCCCGCCCAGCTCGCGCTGGCTTTGCTTGGCGATGCGCTCGACCAGCGGGTAGGCCTCGGGGTGCACGGCACTGGCATCCAGCGGATTGTCGCCGCCCATGATGCGCAGGAAGCCGGCGCACTGCTCGAAGGTCTTCGGCCCCAGGCGGCTGACGTCGAGCAGCTGCTTGCGGCTGGCGAAGGCGCCCTCGGCGTCGCGACGGGCGACGATGTTCTCGGCCAGCCCCGCGTTGAGGCCGGCCACCCGCGACAGCAGCGCGCTGGAGGCGGTGTTGAGATCGACGCCCACGGCGTTGACGCAGTCCTCGATCACCGCCTCCAGGCTGCGCGACAGCTGCACCTGGGAGACGTCGTGCTGGTACTGACCGACGCCGATCGACTTGGGCTCGATCTTGACCAGCTCGGCCAGCGGGTCCTGCAGCCGACGGGCGATGGAGACCGCACCGCGGATGGTCACGTCGAGCTCGGGCAGCTCCCGGGCGGCGTATTCCGAGGCCGAGTACACCGAGGCGCCGGCTTCGCTGACCATCACCTTGGACAGCCGCTTCTGACTGGCCCCGGTGCTTGAAGAGAGGGCCTTGACCAGGTCGCCCGCCAGTTTGTCGGTCTCGCGGCTGGCGGTGCCGTTGCCCACCGCCACCAGGGTCACGTCGTGCTTGTTCACCAGCCGTGCCAGCACGGCCAGCGACTCGTCCCACTGGTTGCGCGGGGCATGGGGGAAGATGGTGGCGTGCTCGAGGAAACGCCCGGTGGCGTCGACCACCGCGACCTTGCAGCCGGTACGCAGGCCCGGGTCGATGGCCAGCGTCGCCTTCTGGCCCGCCGGTGCGGCCAGCAGCAGATCCTTGAGGTTGGCGGCGAACACCTCGATGGCCTCGAGCTCGGCGCGCTCGCGCAGCCGGCCCATCAGCTCGGTCTCGAGATGGGTGTAGAGCTTGACGCGCCAGGTCCAGCGCACCACCTCGGCCAGCCAGCGATCGGCGGGACGGCCGCGGTCGGCGATCTCGAAGTGCCTGGCGATCGCCACCTGGGCCGGATGCAGCGGGGCCTCGTCCTCGCCGGGCAGGCGCAGGGTCAGCGCCAGCACGCCCTCGTTGCGGCCGCGGAACATCGCCAGCGCCCGATGCGAGGGCACCTTGGCCAGCGGCTCGTCGTGCTCGAAGTAGTCGGAAAACTTGGCGCCCTCCTGCTCCTTGCCGGCGATCAGCCGCGAGGAGAGCTCGCCGTCGCTCCACAGCCGTTCGCGGAGACGGCCGACCAGCTCGGCCTCCTCGGCGAAGCGCTCCATCAGGATCTGCTTGGCGCCGTCCAGGGCGGCCTTGGCGTCCTCGATGGCCGGGATGTCGCCATCGGCGGCACGCAGGTAGCGGGCGGCTTCGGCCTCGGGGTCGAGCGTGGGATCGGCCAGCAGCTCATCCGCCAGCGGCTCAAGGCCGGCCTCGCGGGCGATCTGCGCCTTGGTGCGACGCTTCTTGCGATACGGCAGGTAGAGGTCTTCCAGACGCTGCTTGGTATCGGCGGCGCGAATGCTGGCGGTCAGCTCGGGCGTCAGCTTGCCCTGCTCGTCGATGCTGGCCAGCACCGCCTCGCGGCGCTCCTCCAGCTCGCGCAGATAGCCCAGCCGCTCGTGCAGCTGGCGCAGCTGGGTGTCATCCAGCCCGCCGGTGACTTCCTTGCGATAGCGGGCGATGAAGGGCACGGTGGCGCCGCCGTCGAGCAGTTCCACGGTGGCCGAAACCTGAGGGCCGCGAACGCCGAGTTCCTCGGCGAGACGATCGATGATCTTGGCTTGTGCGTCCATGTAATCCTTGGCAATCCGGGACAGACGATCGCGACAAGGTATCACACCCCCGGCGGCGCCGGGAGGCGCAGGCGCCTGTGGGCTGCCTAGCCGCTGGTGGCGGGCACGAAGCGCAGCGCCAGGCCGTTGTTGCACCAGCGCAGCCCGGTGGGCTCGGGACCGTCCTCGAACACGTGGCCCTGGTGGCCGCCGCAGCGGGCGCAGTGGTACTCGGTGCGCGGAATCAGCATCACCAGGTCGAGCTCGGTGAGCAGATGCCCTTCCACATGGGTGAAGAAGCTCGGCCAGCCGGTGCCGGAGTCGTACTTCATGTCGCTGGTGAACAGCAGCAGATCGCACCCGGCGCAGCGGTACTCGCCGTCACGGGTCTCCTTGTCCAGCGGGCTCGAGAAGGCCCGCTCGGTACCGGCCTCGCGCAGGATCTCGAAGCGCGCCTCGGACAGCCGCTCGCGCCACTCGGCCTCGCTGAGCGCGAGCGGCTCGATGCCCGGAGCACGCGCGAGATCGAGCTTGGGCCGCGCCGAGACCAGCCCCGGCATCGCGCCGGCCAGGCCGCCGATCCCCAGCAACCCGAGAAAGATGCGTCGTTTCATGATGCGCCTCCGTTGATGCGAGATGGCCCTTGGTCGGCCCCATCACGACATCCTTACCTTCCCGACGGATTCTCTGCCGAAAAAACGAGAGGGAGCCGCCGGATGGCGCCTCCCTCTGGGACCCGACACCGAGGCGCCGGTTCATCGAACGATCGGCCCGGCCTCGACGATCGCCGGGCTCACGCCCTCGAACTTGCGGAAGTTGTCGACGAAGCGCGCGGCCAGGTCGTCGCGGCGGCGGTCGTAGGCGGCCTTGTCGGCCCAGGTCTCGCGCGGGTCGAGCAGCGTGGCGTCCACGCCGGGCACGGCGGTGGGCACGTCGAGATTGAGACCCTCGAGTCGGCGGGTCTCCACGCCGCGCAGCGCCCCGCTCTGGATCGCCTCGACGATGGCCCGGGTGGTGGGAATCGAGAAGCGCTCGCCGCCCTCGCCGTAGGCGCCGCCGGTCCAGCCGGTGTTGACCAGGTAGACCTGAGCCTCCTGTTCGGCCACGCGCTTGACCAGCAGATCGGCGTAGACCCGGGCCGGCCGCGGGAAGAACGGCGCGCCGAAGCAGGTCGAGAAGGTCGCCTCCAGGCCCTCGGAGGCGCCCATCTCGGTGGAGCCCACCTTGGCGGTGTAGCCAGACAGGAAGTGGTAGGCCGCGGCCTCCTTGGAAAGCACCGAGACCGGCGGCAGCACGCCGCTCATGTCGCAGGTCAGGAAGACGATGGCGCTGGGCTCGCCGGCGCGGTTCTCGGCGACGCGCTTGTCGATGTGCTCGAGCGGATAGGCGGCGCGGGAGTTCTGGGTCAGGCGATCGTCGGTGTAGTCCGGCACGCGGTGCTCGTCGAGCACCACGTTCTCCAGCACGGTGCCGAAGCGGATGGCGTTCCAGATCACCGGCTCGTTCTTCGCCGAGAGGTCGATGCACTTGGCGTAGCAGCCGCCCTCGATGTTGAACACGGTGCCCGGTCCCCAGCCGTGCTCGTCGTCGCCGATCAGGTAGCGCGACGGGTCGGCGGAGAGGGTCGTCTTGCCGGTGCCGGAGAGGCCGAAGAACAGCGTGGTCTCGCCGTTCTCGCCGACGTTGGCACTGCAGTGCATGGGCAGCACGTCGGCCTCGGGCAGCAGGAAGTTCTGCACCGAGAACATGGCCTTCTTCATCTCGCCGGCGTAGCGCATGCCGGCGATCAGCACCCGCCGGCCGGCGAAGTCGAGAATCACGCAGCCTTCGGAGTTCGTGCCGTCCCGTGCCGGATCGCATTCGAAGCCAGGCGCATTGAGGATGCGCCACTCGGGCTTCGACGAGGGATTGAAGGCCTCGGGGCGCACGAACAGGGTACGGCCGAAGAGGTTGTGCCAGGCGGTCTCGGTGGTCACCCGAACCGGCTGGTAGTGAGCCGGATCACTGCCCACATGGAGCTCGGAGACGTAGCGCTCGCCGTCGGCCAGGAAGGCCTCGACGCGCGTCCACAGCGTCTCGAACCGCTCGGCGTCGAAGGGCCGGTTGACGCTGCCCCAGTCGATCTCGCCCCGGGTCGAGGGCTCGTCGACGATGAAGCGGTCACTGGGTGAACGTCCGGTGCGCGCGCCGGTATTGACCACCAGCGCCCCCTGGGCGGACAGGCGGCCCTCGCCGGCCGCCAGCGCCCGCTCGATCAGCTCGGCGCGGGACAGGTTGAGGTGGGTGGTCGCGTGTCGTGTCGTTGTCATGTGGCAGTTCCTGGGCCTCGAGGCCGTTCTCTCTCGTTTGCCGGGCGTCCGCGATGCGGTCTCGACCCATCCCCGGTGGCCGCATGCGGTTGACCGTCTTGTGAGGCGACGACCGGAACGCGGATGAGTCCGGGGAGTATGGCAAACAAGTCGAGCGGCAGGAAATGCCGTCAGATCAACGACTTTCTCGTAACTTTACTAGCGCACCGGCGCCGGGTCAGTGGACGGTGGGAGGCGGACCCTCGGGGTCCTCGAGCATCGCTTCCACCTCGGCGAGGGTGAACTCGTAGCGGGTGTGGCAGAAGTGGCACTGGGTGGCGATGCCACCCTGCTCGGCGAGGATGTCGCGCAGCTCGTCGCTGCCCAGCGACAGCAGGGCGCCGGCGATGCGTTCGCGGGAGCAGGTGCAGGCGAAACGCAGTGCCTTGGGGTCGAAGACCCGCACGGTCTCCTCGTGATAGAGGCGATGCAGCAGTTCGCGCTGCTCCACCTCGAGCAGCTCGGCGTCGGTGAGGGTCGAGGCCAGGTGAACGGTGCGCTCCCAGGCGTCATCGTCCTGATTCTGCGCCTCGTCGGGCAGGCGCTGGAGCAGCAGGCCGGCGGCGCGCTGACCGTCGTCGGCCAGCCACAGGCGAGTCGGCAGCTGCTCGGACTGGGCGAAGTAGTCCTCCAGGCAGCCGGCCAGGCTGTCGCGGGTCAGCGCCACGATGCCCTGGTAGCGATGGCCCTCGCGCGGGTCCAGGGTGATGGTCACCTTGCCCTCGCCGACCAGCTCGGTGAAGCTCGCGTCCTCGGCGGGGATCGCCGCCTCCTCGTCGAGCCGGGCGATGGCGCGCAGTTCGCCGCCCGGGTTGGACTCGGCCATCAACAGCGACAGCGGGCCGTCGCCGCGCACCTCGATGCTCATGGTGCCGTCGAGCTTGACGGTCTCGGTGAGCAGGGCCACCGCGGCCAGCAGTTCGCCCAGCTGGCGGGTCACCGCCGGCGGATACTCGTGGCGCTCCATGACCTCGGCGTGCGCCTCCTGGAGGGTGACGATCTCGCCGCGGACATTGGTCTCCTCGAAGAGGAAACGCTGAATCTGATCACTCATGATGCTTGCCTGATCGTAATGAAATCGGGAATACGGAATGAAGGTTGGACGGGGCACGACACTGGAGCGAAGAAGACGCGCCCTGCGCGTCTTCCCTCTCTGGCGACCCCGGTGTCTCGCGCCGCTCGGCTCAGTCGCCACGCATGAAGCGCTTGATCTCGCGTCGCTGCTTCTTGTCGGGGCGCTTGAGCGGATGCTGCATGGCCTGGTTGGCCTGGCGACGGCTCTCGGCTTCCTTAGTCCGGCGCGCCTGGCTCTCCGCGGTCTCCTGGTAGAGCTCGCGGGCCTCCGGGGCACCACGGCGCTGCTCGGACAGCGCCACCACCTCGACCTCCCAGGTATCCCAGCCCTGGGGCACGCGGATCAGGGCGCCGACTTCCACGGTCTTGCTGGTCTTGGCGCGGCCGCCGTTGTAATGGACCTTGCCACCCTCGATGGCCTTCTTGGCCAGCGCCCGGGTCTTGAAGAAGCGCGCCGCCCATAGCCACTTGTCGAGACGCACGCCGCTCATGCGTTCTCCTCGTCGTCGGGCCGCTCCTCGGGCAGGATGGCGGCGAAGCGGTCCAGGGCGATGAATTCCTCGAGCGCCTTCTCGGGTCGCCGGCTGTCGGGCTGCTTGATGCCCAGCAGGTGGCGGATGCCGTACTCGCGGGCGCTCTCCAGCACCGCCGCGTTGTCGTCGATGAACAGCGTGCGGGCCGGGTCGAAGGGCTCGACCTCCTGCAGCGAGAACCAGAATTCCTGGGCCTCCTTGGGCACGCCGAGGTCGGCGGAGGAGACGATGGCGTCCAGGTAGTCCTCGAGCCCGGTGAGCGGCAGCTTCAGCGCCAGGCTCTCGCGGTCGGCGTTGGTGGCCAGCACCACGCGCGGATGGGCGCGCTTCAGCCAGCGCAGGAAGTCCAGGGCGTCGCTGCGCAGGCCGATCAGGTGCTGAACCTCGCGCTTGAGCGCCAGGATGTCGACGTCCAGCTCGCGGCTCCAGTAGGCCAGGCTGTACCAGTTGAGCGTGCCCTGTTCGCGCAGGATCCGCGCGCGGATCGCCTCCTGGCTCGCCTCGTCGAGCCGATGCAGCTCCACGTAGCGGCGCGGAAGGTGCTCCAGCCAGAAGTGGCTGTCGAAGTGCAGGTCCAGCAGGGTGCCGTCCATGTCGAGAAGGACGGTATCGATGGCACGCCAGTCGATCATGGGACTCCTTAGGGATGGACGCCTTTCGGGCGGGTCGGCGGCGGTGCGGTGACGTCCGCCAGGGGAAAGACGTGGTAGTGTACCCAAACGATGCCGAGGACGCATTCCAGCGCCCGACCGCTCCGGGCTATCGCCCCGATTGGCGGGATTGATCGGACGCCCGCGACCGGCATCCCAAGGGCACGACAGACGCCGAACGACCGGAGATCCCATGACCGACGACCATGCCCCCCACAAGCCGCACGTCCTGGCCCGGCGCAGCGTCGCCCGCAGCCGGCTGTTCAACATCGAGGAGATGGAGCTGCGCTTTTCCAACGGCGCCGAGCGCACCTTCGAGCGGCTGGGCGGCACCGGACGCGGCGTCGGCGCGGTGATGATCGTGGCCATGCCCGATCCCGAGCACGTGCTGCTGATCCGCGAGTACGCCGCCGGCGTCGAGGACTACGCCCTGACCCTGCCCAAGGGGCTGGTGGATCCCGGCGAGGACATCGTCACCGCCGCCAATCGCGAGCTGATGGAGGAATGCGGCTTCGGCGCCCATCGCCTGGAGCCGCTGGTGGAACTGACCCTGGCGCCGAACTACATGCGTCACCGCATGCAGGTGATGCTGGCCACGGACCTCTACCCCAGGCGCCTGCCCGGCGACGAGCCGGAGCCGCTGATCGTCGAGACCCACGCCATCGACGAGATCGGCGCGCTGCTGACCCGGGAGGACTTCCACGAGGCCCGCGCCATCGCGGCCCTCTACATCGCCCGGGACAAGATGCGCGCCGAGAACGCCAGCCCCTCGATCTGGTAGGCCCGACCGAAAAACGCCGCTTCCCCGACCCACGGGGAAGCGGCGAGCATGTGAGCCCTGGTCGTGTCAGCCCCTGGCGTCTCAGCCCTTGGCGTGCAGCCGGCGCGGCAGGCTGCCACCCTCCTTGAGCTTGACCCAGCGCCCCTGGCGATAGCTGTCCAGCCCCGCCTCGAGCAGACTCATCACGTCCAGCGCCTCGTCGACGCTCACCGGCGGCGGCGTGCCGCGCAGCAGGGTACGGGCGATGGCGTCGTAGTAGGCACGGTAATCGCCCGGCACGGCCTCGACCTCGTGATGGACGAGCTCGACCGCGTCGCCCTCCCCTTCGTTCAGCGTCAGCCGTCCCGGCGACGGATCGACGCCCCAGGCCGGCTGCGGAATCTCGCCGGCCTTGAGCCAGTCCTCCTGCGGGTCCAGGCCGTACTTCACGAAACTGCCACGGGTGCCGTTGACCCGCCAGCGCGGCGTGGGCTCGGCCACCAGGGCACTGGCCTTGAGGGTCACCCGCAGCCGGTCGTATTCGAGCACCGCCTGGAAGTCATCGTCGATCTCGGCGCCGTCGCGCAGGCTGGCGAGTTCCAGCAGGATGGCCCGAGGCATGCCGAACAGCGACCGGGCCTGGTCGAGCAGGTGCGGGCCCAGGTCGAACCAGATGCCGCTGCCGGGACGATGCTGCTCGCGCCAGCGGTCGGGCACCGTCGGTCGGAAGCGGTCGAAGCGCGATTCCACCTCGACCACCCGACCCAGGCGTTGCTCGTCGAGCAAGCCCTTGAGGGTCAGGAGGTCGCTGTCCCAGCGACGGTTGTGGAAGACGCTGAGCAGGCGCTCGGCGCCGTCGGCCAGGCTCTTGAGCTGACGCGCCTCGGCCAGCGACACGGCGAAGGGCTTGTCGAGCACCACGTGCTTGCCCTTGGCCAGCGCCGCCTTGGCCAGTGGAAAGTGGGTCTCGTTGGGCGTGGCGATGACCACCAGGTCGATGTCGGGATCGGCGAACAGCGAGGCCGACTTGGCATGCACCGCCACTTCGGGATAGACCGCCTGGACCCGTTCCGCGTCGCTGGAGACCACGGCGGTGAGCTCGAGGCCCGGTGCGGTCTGGATCAAGGGCGCATGGAAGGTGCGTCCGGCCATGCCGAAACCGATCAGGCCGACGTTGAGGGTCTGGGTCTTCATTGCAAGGCTTCCCTGCTGGATCGAATCGTTATCTGGGTGATGGTCGCGCGTGGAAGGGAAATCGGCCCCGGCCGATGCCGGGGCCTTCGGCTCAGTCGAGCTTGGTCAGGTCGCGCACCGCACCCTTGTCGGCGGAGGTGGCCAGCAGCGCATAGGCCTTGAGCGCCGCCGAGACCTTGCGCACGCGCTGGATGCTCGGTTTCCAGGCATCGCGGCCGCGGGCTTCCTCGGCGCGGCGACGCTCGGCGAGCTCCTCGTCGGAGAGCTTCACGTCGATGGTCCGGTTGGGAATGTCGATGCGGATGATATCGCCGCTCCGGACCAGGCCGATGGCACCGCCGGCGGCGGCTTCCGGCGAGGCGTGGCCGATCGACAGGCCCGAGGTGCCGCCGGAAAAGCGGCCGTCGGTGAGCAGCGCGCAGGCCTTGCCCAGGCCCTTGGACTTCAGGTAGGAGGTCGGGTAGAGCATCTCCTGCATGCCCGGGCCGCCCTTCGGCCCCTCGTAGCGGATCACCACCACGTCGCCTTCCTTCACCTTGTCGCCGAGGATGTGCTCCACCGCCTGATCCTGGGATTCGACCACGTGGGCCGGCCCCTCGAAGACCAGGATCGACTCGTCGACGCCGGCGGACTTCACCACGCAGCCGTCGAGGGCGATATTGCCCTTGAGCACGGCCAGGCCGCCCTCACGGGAGAAGGCGTGTTCCAGGTCGCGGATGCAGCCGGTGGCGCGGTCGCCGTCGAGGCTCGGCCAGCGGGCGCTCTGGGAGAACGCGGTCTGGGTCGGGATGCCGCCGGGGCCGGCCTTGTAGAACTCGACCGTCTCGGCGCTCGGCGAGCGCATGATGTCCCATTCCTCGAGGGCCTGGGCCAGGCTGTCGCCGTAGACGGTGGGCACCCGGGTATCCAGCACGCCGGCGCGGTCCAGCTCGCCGAGGATCGCCATGATGCCGCCGGCGCGGTGCACGTCCTCGATGTGGTACTTCTGGGTGTTCGGCGCCACCTTGCACAGCTGCGGCACCTCGCGGGACAGGCGATCGATGTCGTCCATGTCGAAGTCGATGCCGGCTTCCTGGGCCGCGGCCAGCAGGTGCAGGATGGTGTTGGTGGAACCGCCCATGGCGATGTCCAGGGTCATGGCGTTCTTGAACGCCGGCTTGGCGCCGATGGCGCGCGGCAGCAGATGCGCCTCGTCGCCCTCGTAGTAGCGCTTGGCCAGCTCGACGATGCGATGGCCGGCGGTCTCGAACAGCCGGCGGCGGTCGCCGTGGGTGGCCAGCAGGGTGCCGTTGCCCGGCAGCGCCAGACCCAGCGCCTCGGTCAGGCAGTTCATGGAGTTGGCGGTGAACATGCCGGAGCAGCTGCCGCAGGTCGGACAGGCGCTGCGCTCGACCTCGCTCAGGGTCTCGTCGTCCACCGAGTCGTCGGCGGCCATGACCATGGCGTCGACCAGGTCGAGGCCGTGGTCCAAGAGCTTGGTCTTGCCGGCCTCCATGGGGCCGCCGGAGACGAATATCACCGGGATGTTGAGGCGCATGGCGGCCATCAGCATTCCGGGGGTGATCTTGTCGCAGTTGGAGATGCACACCAGGGCGTCGGCGCAGTGGCCGTTGACCATGTACTCGACGCTGTCGGCGATGATGTCGCGGCTCGGCAACGAGTAGAGCATGCCGTCATGGCCCATGGCGATGCCGTCGTCGACGGCGATGGTGTTGAATTCCTTGGCCACCCCGCCGGCCTTCTCGATCTCGCGAGCCACCAGCTGGCCCATGTCCTTGAGGTGGACGTGGCCGGGCACGAACTGGGTGAAGGAGTTGGCCACCGCGATGATCGGCTTGTGGAAGTCGTCGTCCTTCATGCCGGTGGCGCGCCACAGGGCGCGGGCACCGGCCATGTTGCGGCCGGCGGTGGTGGTGCGGGAGCGATACTCGGGCATGGTGTCCTCTTGATATGCTGCTGCCGTCCGTGGCCTCGCGCGCACGATCGCAATGAGCTCGCGCGACGCGTCGGCGAGGTCCCGGGCGGTCTTGATGTCCAGTGATCCGATTCTGTCATGCCCCCGGGCGACAGGCCAGCGCCACGCCCCTCCAGCCGGCCCCTGACGGCTAGTCGCCGACCGCCACCAGCCGCCCGCCTTCGAGCCGGCAGCGGCGGTCGGCCAGGGCCTCGATGTCGTCGCGGTCGTGGCTGACCAGCAGCACCGCCACGCCGGCCGCCTTCTGACGACGCACCAGCGCCCACAGCCCGCGCCGGGTGGCGTCGTCGAGCCCGGTGAAGGGCTCGTCGAGCAGCAGCAGCGGCGCGCCCCGCAGCAGCGCACGCAGCAGTGCCACCCGCTGGCGCTGGCCGCCGGAGAGCTCGTCGGGCAGCCGGTCGTGGAGCCCCTCGAGCCCGACCTCGGCCAGCCCCTCGCGGATGCGCCGTTTCTGCTCGCGAGTGAGCTTCATGTCCGGCGCCAGGCCGAGGCCCACGTTGAGCCACACCGGCAGGTGATCGAACAGGTTGTGCTCCTGGAAGACGGTGGTGATGCCGCGCTCCCAGGGCGGCCGCGCCAGCAGGTCCTCCCCCGTCCAGTCGAGCCGCCCGCCGCCGGGCTCGAGGAAGCCGGCCAGCAACGCCAGCAGCGTGCTCTTGCCGGACCCCGACGGCCCCTCCACCGACAGGCATTCCCCCGGCGCGAGCCGGAAGGCAAAGCGGAAGTCCGGCGTCTCGCCCGGATCGCAGCGCGTGTAGTGGAAGGTCAGGTCATGGCAGTCGAGCATCGGGGCGTCCTTGCGGCGAAGCGGCCCGCCAGCGGTGGCGCGGCGGGTGTCGGGTCAGGCGGTCGAGGGCGGCGAACACCAGCGCCACCAGGGCCAGCAGCAGCAGCGCGGTAGCCGCCGCGCCCTGCCAGCGGTAGCCGCCCAGCTGCTGGAACAGCAGCATCGGCAGGGTCGGCGCCGCGGGGCTGCCGAACAGCGCGATGACGCTGAAGTCGCCGAGCGACAGCGTCATCGCGTAGGCCAGCGCCAGGGCCAGCGGGCGGCGCAGCCGCGGCCACTGCAGCCAGCGCAGCCGGGCCATGCCGCGCACCCCGAGCTGGTCGGCCAGCCGCCGCTCCGGCGCCGAGAGGCCCGGCAGCGCACCGCGGATCACCTGCATGGCGAAGGGCAGCGCCATGAAGGCATTGACCAGCACCACCAGGGCATAGCCCTCCCAGCCGCTGCCGAGCCTCGGGCGCAGCAGCAGGAACAGGCCGGTGCCGAACACCAGCGCCGGAATCACCAGGATCAGCTGGCCGCCGCCCTCCATCAGCGCGGCGGCAAGCGGCCGCCGCCGGTCGCGCAGCCACTGGCGCCCGGCGAGCAGCGCCACGGCCAGCGCCAGCGAACCGAGCCCGGCGGCGAATGCCATCGAGAGACTGCGCAGCGCCGCCGGCCAGAGGCTCGCGCCGCGGGGCATCTCCGGCAGGCCGAGCACGCCGGCCACCAGCACCGCCACCAGCGGCGGCAACAGCAGCGCGGCCAGCCCGATGAGCCAGAAGGCATCGGTGAGGCGCGAGAGCCCCTGAGCGTCGCGGCGCCACCAGCGCCCGGCAGGCCGGCCGGGGCGCCCGCCCACCGCCAGCGACGGCGTGCCGCCGCGGGACAGCGCCACGAGCCACAGCGTCAGGCAGATCGCCAGCTGGGTCAGCGCCAGCAGCGCCGCCAGGGCCAGGTCATGGTCGAACTTCATGGCCTGGTAGAGCGCCACTTCCAGAGTCGAGGACGCCGGCCCGCCGCCCAGGGTCATGACGATGGCGAAGCTGGTGAAGCACAGCGTGAACACCAGCGCGGCGAGACGCGGCAGCAGCGGTGCCAGCCGCGGCCACTCCAGCGCCCGCCACAGCACGCCGCGAGACAGCCCCAGCTGGCCGGCCAGCCGCCACTGGGCCGGCGGCGCCTCCTCGAGCGCCTGCAGCATCAGCCGCGCGGCCAGCGGCAGGTTGTAGAAGACGTGGGCCAGCACGATGCCGGAGAGGCCGTAGAGATAGTCGTCGGGCAGCCCGCCCAGCCAATCGCTCAGCGGCGCCAGCCAGCCACGCCGGCCGTGAACGGCGACCAGCCCGAACAGCGCGATCAGGCTCGGGATCACCAGCGACAGCTCCATGGCCCGCAGCAGCAGGCGCCGGCCGAGGAAGCGCGGCCGCCGGGCCAGCGCCAGGGCCACGGGAATCGCCAGGCCGATCGACAGCAGCGTGGAGAGGCTGGCCTGCCACAGGGTGAAGCGCAGCACGGCGGCCAGCCACGGCTCCTGCCACAGCATCGCCGGATGCAGCTCGCGGGCCTGCCACAGGAGCGCGCCGAGGCTGCCGAGGCCTAACCCCGCCACCGCGACGAGCGCCACGATGCCGGCTCCCAGGGGCCAGCGCGAATGCGTGGCCCAGCGCGTGATCGGGCTCATCGGGCGGCGGCGTTGCGCCACTCGCGGATCCACTCGCGGCGATGGGCCTGCACCGCTTCGGGCGTGAAGGTCAGGCTCTCGGGGGCGATCAGCCGCTCATAGACCTCGGGCAGCTCATCGCCGAGGTCGATGGCCGGATGCATGACGTTGCCCAGCGGAATATGGCGCTGGAAGTCCGGCGTCAGCATGAAGGCCAGGAACTCGCGAGCGAGCGCGGGATGCTCGCTGGTCGCCACCCGGGCGGCCGTTTCCACCTGCAGGTAGTGGCCGTCGTCGAATTCGGCGGCCTGGTAGCGGTCGGTGCCCTCGACGGCCATGTGATAGGCCGGCGAGGTGGCGTAGGAGAGCACCATCGGCGCCTCGCCGTTCATGAACAGCGAGAAGTAGGCCTGGCTCCAGCCGCTGGTGACGGTCAGCACGCGCTCGTTGAGGCGCGCCCATATCTCCGGCGCCCGCTCGCCGTAGACCTTCTTGATCCACAGCAAGAGCCCCAGGCCGGTGACGCTGGTGCGCGGGTCCTGGAGGATCACCTTGACGTCGTCCGGGGCGTCGAGCAGTTCCTCGAAGCTCCCGGGCGGCGTCTCGAGCCGCTCGGTGTCGTAGACGAAGGCGAAGTGGCCCCAGTCGTAGGGCAGGAAGGTGTCGTCGCTCCAGTCGATGGGCAGGTCGAGGGCGCCGGTGTCGACGCCGTGGGGCGCCAGCAGGTCCAGCGCGCGGGCCTCGGCCATCAGGTTCATGTCCAGCCCCAGCACCACGTCGGCGGCGGTGTCCTGCCCCTCGAGACGCAGCCGCTGGAGGATGTCGACGCCGCCGGGCAAGGCGACGAACGCGAGATCGCAGCCGCAGCGGGCCTCGAAGGCCTCCTCGATGCCGGGCCCCGGCCCCCACTCGGAGACGAAGGAGTCGTAGGTATAGACGGTGAGGGTCTCGCCGGCCTGAACGGAGCCGGCGACCAGCAGCGCGGCCAGCGAGGCACCGACGACCTGAACCTTGGGAGCCATGGACATTCCTGTTGTTCGAGAAGTGGGAAGCGAAGAGTGAGGGGTCGGACACGAAAACGCGCCCGCCATTATGCCATCGGCGGGCGCGTTACGGAGGGATGGGGCGGTAGGTAATGCGATGCTTTCCTGACAATCGGGAAAGCGCCGATTTATGTCGCGAGCGAAGAGAGGCTGGCCGCCGCCGGAGCGCAGCTACCGGAGTGTAGCCTGCTACATGAGGATAGCGACGGTTCGACGCCTCGACACCGCCGGCGGCCAGGATATCGAGCGCAGCAATAAATCGGTGTTTTCCTCAGCCGAAAACGACCTTCGCCACATCCCGATAATGCCCCGCGAAGTGCACCGTGACGTCCTCCTTGAGGTAGTCCGGCAGCTCCTCGTAGTCGCGGCGGTTGGCCTCGGGCAGGATCACCTCGAAGATCTCGCTGCGCCGGGCGGCGATCACCTTCTCGCGGATGCCGCCCACCGGCAGCACGTGGCCGGTCAGGGTCAGCTCGCCGGTCATCGCCAGCGGCCGGTCGATGGGCCGGTGCTTGGCCAGCGACAGCAGCGCGGTGGTCATGGTCACGCCGGCCGAGGGGCCGTCCTTGGGCGTAGCGCCCTCCGGCACGTGCAGATGCACGAAGGCGGAGTCGAAGAAGTCCGGGTCGGCGCCGTACTCGCCGAGATGACCCAGCGCGTAGCTGTAGGCGATGTTGGCGGACTCCTTCATCACGTCGCCAAGCTGGCCGGTCAGCTTGAAGCCGCGATCCAGGGCGTGCACCTTGCCGGCCTCCACCGACAGGGTCGCGCCGCCCATGGCGGTCCAGGCCAGCCCCGTGACAACGCCCTCGCCCTTCATCACCTTCTCCTTGCGGAAGGTGGGCGCACCGAGGAACTCCTCGAGGTTCTTCACCGAGACCTTGACCGTCTGCTGGTCGTTCTCGAGCAGCTTGACCGCGGACTTGCGCACGATGCGGTGCAGCTGCTTCTCGAGCTGGCGTACCCCGGCCTCGCGGGCGTAGCCCTCGATCACCTGACGCAGCGCGGCGTCGGTGAGATTCAAGCGCTTCTTGGGGATGCGATCGCGCTCGAGCAGCTTGGGCCACAGGTGATGCTTGGCGATGGCCATCTTCTCCTGGGCGATGTAGCCGGAGAGGCGAATCTGCTCCATGCGGTCGAGCAGCGCCGCCGGGATCGAGTCCAGGGTATTGGCAGTGCACACGAACAGCACCTTGGACAGGTCCAGCCGCACGTCCAGGTAGTGGTCCAGGAAGTCGACGTTCTGCTCCGGGTCGAGCACCTCGAGCAGCGCCGAGGCCGGGTCGCCCTGGAACGACTGTCCGAGCTTGTCGATCTCGTCGAGCATGATCACCGGGTTCTCGACGCCGACCTCCTTGATCGCCTGCACCAGCTTACCGGGCATGGCGCCGACGTAGGTGCGGCGGTGGCCCTTGATCTCGGCTTCGTCGCGCATGCCGCCCACCGAGAAGCGATAGAACTCGCGGCCCAGCGCCTCGGCGATGGAGCGCCCCACGGAGGTCTTGCCGACGCCCGGCGGGCCCACCAGCAGCAGGATGGAGCCGCCGACGTCGCCCTTGAAGGTGCCCTCGGCGAGGAACTCGACGATGCGCTCCTTCACGTCCGTGAGGCCGTCGTGGTCGCGGTCGAGCACTTCCCGGGCGTGGCCCAGGTCGAGCTGGTCGTCGCTGGTCAGGCCCCAGGGCAGCGAGGTCAGCCAGTCCAGGTAGTGGCGGGTGGTGCCGTACTCCGGCGAGCCGGTCTCCAGCACCGAGAGCTTGTCGAGCTCGTCGTCGATGCGTTCCTGGACGCGCTCCGGTACCGTCTTGTCCTCGAGGCGGGCGCGGAAGGTATCGACGTCGTTCTCGCGATCGTCCTTGGAGATACCCAGCTCACGCTGGATGATCTTGAGCTGCTCGCGCAGGAAGAACTCCCGCTGGCGCTCCTGCATCTGGGCGTTGACCTGCTCGCTGATCTCGCTCTGCAGCCGGGCGACGTCGATCTCCTTGCGCAGCAGCGGCAGCACCTTCTGCATGCGCTCCATCACCGGCAGCGACTCCAGCACGTCCTGCAGCTCCGGCCCCTTGGCCGAGGTGATGGCGGCGGCGAAGTCGGTCAGCGGGCCCGGCTCGTGGGGGCTGAAGCGGTTGAGGTAGTGCTTGAGCTCCTCGCCGTAGAGCGGGTTGATCGGCAGCAGCTCCTTGATGCCGTTGATCAGCGCCATGGCGTAGGCGCGGGTCTCCTCGTCCTCGGCGTCCACCGGCTCGCGGGGATAGCTGACCTCGACCAGGTAGGGCGGCTCCTTGGACAGCCAGCGCTGGATGCGGAAGCGGCGCATGCCCTGGGCGATGAACTGCAGCTGGGAGTCCTCGCCCTGGAGCTTGTGCACCTTGACCGCGGTGCCCATCTCGGGGAAGTCGCCGGGGCTCAGGTCCTCGACGCCGGCCTCGCCGACGAAGGCCAGGCCCACCATGTGGTGCGGCGTGTTGCCGACCCGACCGATGGTGTCCTCCCAGCGCTCGCGGTTGATCACCAGGGGCTGGACCTGGGCGGGGAAGAAGGGACGATTGTGGATCGGCAGCAGGTAGAGCCGCTCGGGCAGGGTATCGCTGGCCGGCACCACCGCGTGGCCGGCGCCCTCGTCGAGGTCCAGCTCGTCATCCGTGTCGGCCTGGACCCATTCCAGGCCGTCCTGTTCGTAGCGCTGATCGTCTTCGCTCATGCGTACCTCATCCTGAAGGGACGGGACATCTCGACCCGTGATGTTTCCGCAATGCGGGCGACGACGCCGAACTTCAAGTCATCGCCAGCGTTCGAGCACCGGCGGCAGCGGGCGACCGTTGATCCTCACCGTGCCGCGCACCACGTCAACCTGCAGTTCCCGGGT
Organism: Halomonas sp. SL1; assembly: GCF_003030865.2. Classification (NCBI taxonomy): domain Bacteria; kingdom Pseudomonadati; phylum Pseudomonadota; class Gammaproteobacteria; order Oceanospirillales; family Halomonadaceae; genus Halomonas; species Halomonas sp. SL1. Next base: position 321,190 of record NZ_PYUQ02000011.1, read on the forward strand.
GTCCAGCGGCAGCCCCAGCCCCAGGGCGATCACCGGCGGCAGGTGCTGCCACAGGAAGTCGCCGTCGACCCGCTCACGCCAGGCCGCGCGCTCCGCCTCGGACTCCAGCGCCATCGGGTCGAGGGCATCGAGGTCGCGGGCGTCGAAGACCAGCACGCCCTCGCCGTCGAGGGACAGCCCCAGCATGGGGCTCTCGAGGTCGGCCTCGAGGATATCCAGCCGCGGGGAATCGGACAGCAGCTCGCGCAGGGCCGGCGTCAGCATCTCGCCAAGGGAATGATCATCCGCCTCGGCATGGCCGAGTAACGCCTCGCGATGCAGCAGGGCCGACAGCGCGCGTAGCGCATCGGCATCCAGGCGCGACAGCTCGCCCGCCAGCTCGCCGGTCAGCAGCACCTCGTCGCCGGACAACACCTCGCCGACGTCGAGCCGGGCCTTCAGACGCAGCTCCTCGGCATCCAGCACGGTCCGGGTCTTCAGACTGAGTTCGGCGGCGTCGAAGGCCAGCTCCGGGGAGCGCCAGGCCAGGTTCTGGAGACGCCAGTGGTCGCCCTGATTGAAATGGAAGCCGTCCTGGGTATAGGCGAAGCGGCTCTCCAGCACCAGCGGGCCGGCACTCAGGCGGGTCTCGCCGTCGTCGAGGCGCAGCTCGGCGAGCCGCGCGCGCAGCCGCCAGTCGCCGACGTCGCCGTGGATCGCGACCCGGCCGCCCTGCAGGGTCAGGGTGCGCGCCTGCTGCTGAAAGACCAGGGGGGCGAGTTCCAGGGTGGCATCGAGGGTCGAGGAATAGGGGCGGAAATGGGCGTCCCAGCGGGGCGGCGCGGCGCCCACCGCCCGTTGGGCGGGCTCGATCTCCGGCGCGTGGGGGCGCAAGGTGCCGTCCAGCCGGGTCTCCAGCACGCCATGACGAGCGCGGTAGACCACGTCGAGATGCCAGGCGTTGCCGAACAGCGGCGCCAGATGGATCACGCCGTGGGAGGTCAGCCAGCCGCGTTCCACGTCGCTGCGCCGCACGCTCAGCTCGCCGCCCTGGCGAAGCTCGGCCACGAGCCGGGTGAGCTCGCGCTCGAACAGCAGGCCGGCGAGGGTCTGGGCCACCGCCCAGGCCAGGGCCAGCACCGCCAGCACCGGCACGATCAGGCGCTCCTTGCGCATCGCTCACTCCTTGTCGACGTGACGCCCTGCCCCGGGCCGAGGCGTCGACCTCAGTGGAGCCAGAACCACAGGTGCATGGTACACCAGGCGTAGGCGCTGGCCAGGACGTCATCGATCATGATGCCGAAGCCGCCGGCCACGCGGCGGTCGGCCCAGCGGATCGGCCAGGGCTTGAAGACGTCGAACACCCGGAAGACCACGAAGCCCCACAGGGCCGCCTCCCAGGAGAAGGGCACCGCCATCATGGTCAGCCAGTAGCCGACGAACTCGTCCCAGACGATGCCCGAGTGGTCGTGGACGCCGAGGTCGCGGGAGGTCTTCTCGCACAGCCAGACCCCCCACACGAAGGTGATGGCCACCACGAACAGGTACCAGCCCAGCGGCAGTTCCGACATCAGCCAGTAGAAGGGGATGGCCGCCAGGGTACCGACGGTGCCCGGGGCGAAGGGGACGGCGCCGCTGCCGAAGCCGAAGGCAAGGAAGTGGACCGGCCGGTGCCAGACGCTCTGGGGGGCGCGGTTCATGGCGTGTCTCCTGAGAAGTGCTGCCAGCCCGTGGCGCCGTCATCGGCGACGCCGGCGACCCCCGGGGTGTCGGTGACGCGGCCGATCGCGGTCAGCGCCAGCCCCTCGGCGGCCAGCCGCGCCCGGGCCGGCGCGAGGTGCGCCTCGGGCAGCGTCACCAGCAGTTCGTAGTCGTCGCCGCCGCGCAGGGCCGCGTCCATGACATCGTCGTCGCCGAGTGCCGCCACGAGCCCCTCGGCCAGCGGCAGTGCCTCGGGCGTCAGGGCGGCGCCCACGCCGGACGCCACGCAGAGATGACCGAGGTCGGCCAGCAGGCCGTCCGAGACGTCGATCGCCGCGGAGGCCAACTCGCGCAGCGCCAGGCCGGCGGCGAGACGCGGCTCGGGGCGAAGGTAGCGACGCAGCAGGGCATCGTCGGGATCGCGCTCACCGGCCTGCCAACGGGCCAGGCCGCCGGCACCGCCGCCCAGCGCGCCGGTCACCGCGATCACCTCGCCGGGCCGGGCGCCGGCGCGGGTCAGGGCCTCGCGCTCGGGCACCTCGCCCATCACCGTCACGCCCACCGCCAGCTGGCCGCGGGTGACGTCGCCGCCGGCCAGCGCCACGCCGCAAGCGTCGCACAGGGCATGAAAGCCGGCCGCAAACGCCGCGACCCAGGCGTCATCGGCCTCGGGCAGGGTCAGCGACATCAGGCACCAGCGCGCCTCGGCGCCCATGGCGGCCAGGTCGCTGAGGCTGACCGCCAGCGCCCGGTGGCCGATGGTGGAAGCCGGGGCATCGGCGGGAAAGTGCACGTCGGCCACCGAAGTGTCGACGCTCACCGCCAGCCGCGTGCCGGGCGTGGGCGCGAGCAGCGCGCAGTCGTCGCCGACACCGAGGCTCACCCCCGCGGCATCGGCCGCGGGGTCAGGAGCGAGATGACGGGCGATCAGCTCGAATTCGCTGGACATCGGTTCGAAGCCTTCAGCGACGACGCGCGGAGACCTCGGCGCCGCGCAGCTTGGCGGCGAGCTTGTCGAGGATGCCGTTGACGTACTTGTGCCCCTCGGTGGCGCCGAAGGACTTGGCCAGCTCGACGCCCTCGTTGATCACCGCGCGGTACGGCACCTCGGGACGCTTGGCGAGTTCGTAGGCCCCCAGGCGCAGGATCGCCAGTTCGATCAGATCGAGATCCTCGAGGCGACGGTCGAGCAGCGGCGCGATGGTGGCGTCAAGTTCGCGGCGGTGGCGCGCCACCTCGTGCAGCAGCTGGTGGAACAGCGCCAGGTCGGCGATGCCCATCACCTTGTGCCAGTTCTCGTGATCCTCCAGATCCTCGTCGGCGATCTGGCTGCGGAACTCGGCCTCGACGGCGGCGATCGGCTTCTCGGTCAGCTGCCACTGGTAGAGCCCCTGGACGGCCAGTTCACGGGCCGCATGACGGGCCAGCTGTGCCTTGGACGGTTCGCGACGCTGTTCGCTCATCGGGCGTTCTCCCCGTCGCCGAAGCGGCGCAGCAGCGAGACCATTTCCATGGCCGCCATGGCCGCCTCGGTGCCCTTGTTGCCGGCCTTGGTGCCGGCACGCTCGATGGCCTGCTCGATGGAGTTGACGGTCAGCACGCCGTTGGCCACCGGGGTGTCGAACTCCAGCTGAAGACGGTTCATGGCCGAGTTGCATTCGCCGGCCACGTGCTCGAAGTGCGGCGTGCCGCCGCGGATCACCGCGCCCAGGGCGATGACCGCATCGGGGCGGACCACCTGCAGCGCCCGCTTGATGGCCAGCGGCAGTTCCCAGGCCCCCGGGGTGTGCACGATGTCGATGTTCTCCTCATCGACGCCGTGACGCGTCAGGCTGTCCACGGCGCCCTCGACCAGGCTGTCCACCACATGATGATTGAAGCGGCCCACCACGATCACGTAGCGGCCATCGACGTTGACGAAGCTGCCTTCGACTTGGGAAATCGGTTGCATGGTCTCTTTCCTGCTGAACCCGATGAAAACGGAATCGCCGGGGCGCGCGACGGTCGGCGCCCCGGCGAGATGTCGGATGAAGGCGTCAGGCGCCGTCGTCACCCTCGGCGGCCGGCGTCTGGCCGGGCTCGACGCGTTCGATCACTTCCAGGTCGAAGCCTGAGAGCGCCGAGAACTTCCACGGCGAGCTGAGCAGGCGCATGCGGCCCACACCCAGCTCGCGCAGGATCTGCGACCCGGTACCGATGGTGAGGTAGTTGCCGGCGCCATCGGAATCGGTGGTGCGCGGCGCCCGGCGACGCTCCAGGAAGACCTCGAGCAGGTCGTGAAGATCCTGCTGCGGGCGACCGTCGTCGAGCAGCACGAACACCCCGTGCTCGGCGCTAGCAACCTCGGCGATCGCCTCGTGGGCGGTCCAGCTGTCGTGCTCGCCCTTCTGCAGCAGCAGCAGGTCGCGCATCACGTTGGACAGATGCACGCGCACCGTGGTCAGGTCCTCGGGATGCGGGCGCCCCTTGACCAGCGCCAGGTGATGGGCGCCCTGGATGCGATCGCGAAACACGTGCAGGGTCAGCTCGCCGTGGGGCGTCTGCACCGGCATCGACTCCAGCGACTCGACGGTCTGCTCGTTGTGGATGCGATAGTGAATCAGGTCGGCGATGGTGCCCATCTTCAGGCCGTGCTCGCGAGCGAAGGCCTCGAGCTCGGGGCGGCGCGCCATGCTGCCGTCCTCGTTCATCACCTCGCAGATCACGCCGCTGGGGTCCAGGCCGGCCAGGGCCGACAGGTCGCAGGCGGCCTCGGTGTGGCCGGCGCGGCGCAGCACGCCGCCGGGCTCGGCCATCAGCGGGAAGATGTGGCCGGGCTGGACGATGTCGGTCGGCTCGGCATCGCGGGCCACCGCCGCCTGGACGGTGCGCGCGCGATCGGCGGCGGAGATTCCGGTGCTGACGCCCTCGGCGGCCTCGATGGAGAGCGTGAACTTGGTGCCGAAGCCGGAGCCGTTGTCGCGCACCATCAGCGGCAGCTGCAGGCGCTCGCAGCGCTCGCGGGTCATCGGCAGGCAGATCAGGCCGCGGGCGTGACGCGCCATGAAGTTGATGTGCTCGGCCTCCACCTTCTCGGCGGCCATGATGATATCGCCCTCGTTCTCGCGATCCTCATCGTCCATCAGGATCACCATCCGCCCCTGGCGGATGTCCTCGATCAGTTCGGCGATGGGGGCCAGGCCCCCGGAGGAGGAGTGCTCCATGGAATCTCCATTGACTCTGCTGCGGTCGTCGCGACGCGACGACACCGAAGTCGCCGTCGGGCGTCGTCCGCTCGAAACCGCGTCAGGGTACCGTGGCGTGACCGCCGGCGCTAGTAGTGGCTCGCCCGACGGCGCCCATCGGGCGGCCGGGCGACGCCCTCGGAACGGCGCGGCGAGGAGGCGCGTCCTGCCGTCAGGCGGGGCGCGCGGTGATGCGCCAGTCGCGGCCCACGGCGCGGATGTCGAGGATCTCCAGCGGCTTCCGCTCGGCCATGGTCTCGAGGCCCGGCAGCGCGAACAGCGGCCGTGCCTCACCGCCGAGCAGGGTCGGGGCGACGAACAGCTGCATCTCGTCGACCAGCCCGGCATCGAGCATGGCGCCGGCCAGGGTCGCGCCGGTCTCGAGCAGCGCCTCGTTGACCGCCTCGCGCTCGGCGAGATGCCCCAGCAGCGCCGCCAGGTCGACGCGCCCGTCCTTCCCCGCGGGCAGCGCCAGCACCTCGGCGCCGGCGGCCTCGAGCCGAGCACGGCGCTCGGCGTCGTGGCCGTCGACGGTGGCCACCAGGGTACGGCCCGGCTCGCGCAGACAGGCCGCCGCCTCGGGCAGGCGCAGGCGCGAGTCGACCACCACCCGCAGCGGCTGGCGGGCGGCGATCGCCTCCGCATCGGGCAGCTCGAGCTGATCGGCGCGCAGGGTCAGCCGGGAGTTGTCGAAGATCACCGACTCGACGCCGGTGATCACCGCGCTGGAGCGGGCCCGCAGCCGCTGCACCTGGCAGCGCGCCCGGGGCCCGGTGATCCACTGGGACTCGCCGGAGCGCATGGCGGTGCGACCGTCGAGGCTCATCGCCATCTTCAGCCGCACGAAGGGCCGCCCCTCGGCCATGCGCGAGACGAAGCCGGGGTTCAGCGCCCGGGCCTGGGCCTCGAGCAGGCCGACCTCGACCTCGATGCCGGCCGCGCGCAGTCGGGCGATGCCGTTGCCGGCCACCAGCGGGTTGGGGTCGCGCATGGCCACCACCACCTTCGCCACGCCGGCCTCGACCAGCGCCTCGGCGCAGGGGCCGGTACGGCCGTGGTGGGAACAGGGCTCCAGGGTGACGTAGGCGGTGGCGCCGCGGGCGGCCTCGCCGGCGTCACGCAGGGCGTGAACCTCGGCGTGCGGCTCGCCGGCGCGCTGGTGCCAGCCCTCGCCGACCCGGCGGCCGTCGCTGACCAGCACGCAGCCCACCCGCGGGTTGGGGTCGGTGGTATAGAGGCCGCGCCGGGCCAGCACCAGGGCTCGGGCCATCCAGCTTTCGGGGGAACGGACCACGGCGCTCATGATTCACCGGACCCATCGGGCTGGAAGCTCGGCTCCTGGGCCAGGCGGTCGATCTCGGCGCGGAACTCGTCGATGTCCTGGAAGCGGCGATAGACCGAGGCGAAGCGGATGTAGGCCACCTGATCGAGGCGCTTCAGGGCATGCATGACCTCCTCGCCGACGTCCCGGGCGTGGATCTCGCGCTCGCCGCGGGCGCGCAGGGTCTGGCGGATGCGCTCCACCGCGGCCTCGATCGACTCGGCGCTCACCGGGCGCTTCTCCAGGGCGCGCAGCATGCCGGCGCGCAGCTTGGCCTCGTCGAACAGCTCCCGGGACCCGTCGCCCTTGATCACCCGCGGCATCACCAGTTCGGCGGTCTCGTAGGTGGTGAAGCGCTCGCCGCAGGCCGCGCACTGGCGCCGCCGCCGCACCTGATCGCCGTCGACGACCAGTCGGGAATCGGTCACGCGGGTGTCGGAGGCGCCGCAGAAGGGACAGTGCATAAGCAGGGTTCCGGGTCGAGGACGATTGTCGCCACATTGTAACGGTTTTGGCCCCGAAGCCCCAGCGAACCCCGGGAGCGCATCGCTGTCTGGAGAGGGTCACCCGTTCAAGGAGGATCGCCATGCGCGCCCTGCCCCGCCGCCTGCTGCCGGCCGCCCTGCTGCTGCCCCTCGTCGCGTCCGCCGACGAACTCCCCCCCCCGCTCCAGGCCCTCGAGGCCGAGGGTCTGACGATACACGGCCGCTTCGAGGCGCCCGACGGGCTGACCGGCTACGCCGCCAGCGCCGGGGGCCAGCCGATGACGATCTTCGTCACCGAAGGCGGCCAGCATGCGGTGATCGGCAACCTGATCGACGCCGAGGGCGAGAACCTCTCCCGGGCGCCGCTGGACCGCCTGGTGCGCGCGCCAAAGGACGCCGAGACCTGGGGCGAGCTCGAGCAGAGCGCCTGGATCGCCGACGGCCGCGACGACGCCGAGCGCATCGTCTACGTGTTCACCGACCCCAACTGCCCCTACTGCCGCCGGTTCTGGCAGGCCGCCCGCCCCTGGGTGGAGGCCGGCAAGGTCCAGCTGCGCCACGTGATGGTCGGCATCCTCGCCGCCGACAGCCCGCGCAAGGCGGTCTCGCTGCTGGCCGCCGACGATCCCGCCGCGGCGCTGGCCGACCACGAGCGCGGCGACACGGTCGAGATCCTCGACGCCCTGCCCCGCCCGCTGGAGCTGGCCCTGCAGGAGAACCACAACCTGATGGACGGCCTCGGCCTGGTCGCCACCCCGGGCATCGTCTATCGCCCGAACGACCCTCAGAGCAGCGGCCTGCTGAAGACCGCCCAGGGCATGCCCCAGGAAGACACGCTGGTCGAGATCCTCGGGCCACGGCCCTGAACGCGGCACCCTCGACGGCTATACCCGCCGGGCGATGAACCAGCCGACGACCATGGCCGCCAGCATGGCAGCCAGCGGCAGGGTGATGCCCGACACCGAGGCGAAGGCCGGCCCCGGGCAGTAGCCGGAGAGCCCCCAGCCGACGCCGAACAGCGCCGCGCCGCCGAGCAGCCGCCCGTCCAGGTCGCGCCGGGTCGGCAGCTGGAAGGCGCTGGCGAACAGCGGATGGGGGCGGCGCATGGCCAGCCGGTAGCCGACGAAGTGGGTCACCACGGCGCCGCCGAGCACAAACATCAGGGTCGGGTCCCAGTCGCCGGCGACGTCGAGGAAGCCGAGCACCCGCGCCGGGTCGGTCATGCCGGAGATCGCCAGCCCCAGCCCGAACAGCAGCCCGGCGATATAGGCCATCACGGATCTCATGCGCCACCTCCGATCACGTGCCGGACCACGAACACGGTGACGATCGCCACCGCCAGGAACACCAGGGTCGCCGCCATCGAGCGCGGCGACAGCCGGGCCAGGCCGCACACCCCGTGGCCGCTGGTGCAGCCGCTGCCGATGCCGGTACCCACGCCCACCAGCAGGCCGGCGACCAGCATGGTCGCCACCCCGCCGGCGGGAGCGCCGATCACCGCCCCGGCATGGCCCGCCACGTTGCCGAGCCCGCCGCCGGCCAGGATCACCAGCGCCGGCCCCGAGACCAGCCCCAGCAGGAAGGCCAGCCGCCAGCCGCTGTCGCCCCTGGGGCGCGCGGTGATCAGGGTGCCGAGGATGCCGCTGATCCCGGCGATGCGCCCCAGCGTGATCATCAGCCAGGTCGCCGAGAGGCCGATCAGCATCCCGCCGATCAGACCGTGAAGGCTTGCCGTCATGTCCACCGTCATGTCTCCTTTTCCGTCATCACGCCGGGCGACGCGTTCGCCGCGGCCTCGCCTTCATGCAGCGCCTGCCAGGCATCGAAGGTGCTCAGGAACACCCGGCCGCCGAGCTCGTGGCAGAAGTCGGTAGCCGCCAGGCGATCCATCACCGGCCCCTTGACCTCGGCCAGGTGCAGCGCCACCCCGGCGTCCTTCAGCCGCCGGTTGATCGCCTCCAGGCTCTCCAGCGCCGAGGCGTCGATGCCATTGACCGCCTGGCAGGCCAGCACGATGTGCTCGAGGCCCGGCTGGCGGGCCGCCAGCGCCATCACCGTGTCCTCCAGATAGCGGGCGTTGGCGAAGTAGAGGCTCTCGTCGACCCGCAGGATGGCGAGGCGCTCGTCGGTCTCCACCTCATCGTAGCGCTGCACGTTGCGAAAGTGCTCGCTGCCGGGCACCCGCCCCACCACGGCGCTGTGCGGCCGGCTGGTGCGGTAGAGATGCAGCCCCAGCGACAGCGCCACGCCGGCCAGGATGCCGCTCTCCACGCCGTGCACCAGGGTCAGCGTCAGGGTCGCCAGCATGGCCACGCCATCGGCCCGGGAGTAGGCCCAGGTGCGGCGGATGGCGGGCAGATCGATCAGGCTGCCCACGGCGACGATGATGGTGGCGGCCAGCGTGGCCTTCGGCAGGAAGGCCAGCGGCGCGGTCAGGGTCAGGGTCGCCACGGCGATGCCCAGCGCCGTGAAGGCGCCGGCCAGCGGCGTGGCGGCTCCGGCCTCGAAGTTGACCACCGAGCGCGAGAAGCCGCCGGAGACCGGCGAGCCGCCGCTGGCCCCGGCGCCGAGGTTGGCCAGGCCCAGGGCGATCAGCTCCTGATTCGGATCGATGCGCTGGCGGCGCTTGGCGGCCAGGGTCTGAGCCACCGATACCGACTCCACGAAGCCCACCAGGCTGATCAGCAGCGCCGGAGCGAGCAGGCTCGACCACAGCCCCGGCTCGAGGCTCGGCAGCGCCAGCGACGGCAGCCCGCCCGGCACCTCGCCGACCAGCGCCACGCCGCGCTCGCCGAGCCCCAGCGCCCAGGCCAGCAGAGTGGTGACGATCACCGCCGAGACCGGCGCGGCCTTGGCCACGAGGTCGGCGACCGTGGCCGACAGCCCCAGGCGTCGCAGCCCGCCCTTGAGATAGCGCCGACACAGCACCAGGAAACCCCAGACGCCGAGGCCGAGCACCAGCGTGATCGGATTGACCTCGCCCAGCGCGGCGACCAGCGCCATGACCCTCTCGACCAGGGTGTGGCCCGAGGCCTCGACGCCGAGCAGATGACGCAGCTGACTGGCGGCGATCAGGATCCCCGAGGCGGTGACGAAGCCCGAGATCACCGGATGGCTCAGGAAGTTGGCGAGAAAGCCCAGCCGCAGCAGCCCCATGGCCACCAGCATCGCCCCGGAGAGCGCCGCCAGCACCAGGGCACCGCCCACGTACTCGGCGCTGCCCGGCGGGGCGATGGCGGACAGCGCCGAGGCGGTCATCAGCGAGGCCACCGCCACCGGCCCCACCGCCAGGGTGGCGCTGGTGCCGAAGATCGCGTAGAGGACCAGCGGCAGCATGCTGGCATAGAGACCCACCTCCGGCGGCAGGCCGGCCAGCAGCGCATAGGCCAAGGCCTGGGGCACCAGCATCAGGGTGACGATCACCGCCGCCAGCAGGTCCCGGGCCAGGGTGTCGCGCCGGTAGCCGTGCATCCAGCCGATCAGCGGAATCCAGCGTGAGGGCATCATCGTGGTCTCGCGCTCATGACAGGGTCTCCCGACATCAGAAACGGTTGAGCGGCACCTTGAGGTAGACCTGGCCGTTGTCCTCGGCCGGCGGCATCTCGCCGGCGCGCATGTTGACCTGCACCGAGGGGATGATCAGCCGCGGCATGCCCAGGGTGGCGTCGCGCTCGGTGCGCAGGGTCACGAAGTCGTCCTCGCCGACGCCCTCGTGGACGTGGATGTTATGCGCGCGCTGCTCGGCCACGCTGGTCTCGTGCCGGAACGCCTCGCGATCCGGCGCCTTGTAGTCGTGGCACAGGAACAGCCGCGTCTCGGCAGGCAGCGCCAGCACCTTCTGGATGGAGCGATAGAGGGTGCGGGCATCGCCGCCGGGGAAGTCGCAGCGCGCGGTGCCGTAGTCGGGCATGAACAGGGTGTCGCCGACGAAGGCCGCGTCGCCGATCACGTAGGTCAGGCAGGCCGGCGTGTGGCCCGGGGTGTGCAGCACCCGGCCCTCGAGGCCGCCGATGGCGAAGGTGTCGCCCTCCTCGAACAGGCGGTCGAACTGGCTGCCGTCGCGGGCGAACTCGGTGCCGGCGTTGAAGGCCTTGCCGAAGATCTCCTGCACCTCGACGATGCGCGCGCCGATGCCGGTGCGGCCGCCGAGCTTCTGGTGCAGGTAGGGCGCCGCCGAGAGGTGGTCGGCGTGGACGTGGGTCTCGAGCACCCACTCCACGCTGAGCCCCTCGCGCGCGATGAAGGCGATGATGGCGTCGGCCGAGCGCACGTCGGTGTGCCCGGCGGCGTAGTCGAAGTCGAGCACCGAATCGAGGATGGCGCAGGACGTGGAGTCCGGGTCGCGGACCACGTAGCTGAAGGTGTTGGTGGGCTCGTCGAAGAAGGCCGTGACGATGGGCTGCTGGGACATGGGGTGCCTCCGTATGCAGCAGAGGGTGAAGAGCGACGGACGCGGCGCGTCCCGATGGCGGTTGGCGATAGCCGCAGCATAACAAGATATTTTGTTATAACGTTAGACTTATTTTTTATATATAGCGCGCCGGCAGATAGCACTGCGCCATAGGCCAGACGCAGCACCTGTGCGCCATGAAGGCAAGATGGGAGCCTGGCTGGAAAAGTCGGAGAGCAATCAGAGTTCGATGCGCTGGCGGTAGGTCGCGATCTCGGCCTCGATGCCGGCTTCGGCCAGCGCCGCCTGCAGCGCCCGCTGGGCCCCGGGCTCGCCGTGCACCAGGAAGAACCGGGGGCGATCGTGGAAGGCGCCCGCCCAGCCGATCAGCTCCTGCTGGCCGGCATGGGCCGAGAAGCCGCCCAGGGTGTGTACCCGGGCCTTGACCGCCAGATCCTCGCCCAGCACCCGCACCCGCTCGGCCCCCTCGACCAGCTGGCGCCCCAGCGTGCCCTCGGCCTGGAAGCCGACGATCACCAGGTGAGTGCTTTCACGTTCCAGGTTGTAGCGCAGGTGATGGACGATGCGCCCGCCGGTACACATGCCCGAGCCGGCGATGATGATGGCCCCGCCGTGGATGCGGTTGATGGCCATCGACTCCTCCACGTCGCGGGTCAGGCGCAGGTTCGGCAGGTACTGATCGGGGTCGCCGTGGGCGGCGACGTTGAGCACCTTCAGGTCCTCGGGGTCGAGCGCCTTGCGCTTGCGCCCATAGAGCTCGGTGACGCGGATCGCCATGGGGCTGTCGAGGAACACCAGCTGCTGGGGCAGGCGCCCCTTGTGGTAGAGCACGCTCAGGTGGTAGAGGATCTCCTGGGTGCGCCCCACCGCGAAGGCCGGGATCAGCACGTTGCCGCCGTCGACGTGGGCCTCCTCGAGCACCCGGCGGAATTCCTCGAGGGTGTCGTCGAGGGGGCGATGATCGCGATCGCCGTAGGTGCTCTCCATCAGCACCACATCGGCGTCATGGACCTTCTCCGGGTCCTTCATCAGCACCGAGTCGGGGTTGCCCAGGTCGCCGGAGAACACCAGCCGCCGCCGCTGGCCACCGGAGGGGATCGACAGCTCGACCACCGCCGAGCCGAGGATGTGGCCGGCATCGCGGAACACCAGGGTGACGCCGCCGGGCAACGCCACCGGCTGGCCGTAGCGGTGCGGCTCGCACTGGGCCAGGGTGCGGGCCACGTCGTCCTCGTCGTAGAGCGGCTCGATGGCGGACTTGCCGGCCCGCGCCCGCCAGCGGTTCTCCCACTCCACGTCCTTGGCCATCACGAAGGCGGCGTCGACCAGCATGATCTCGAGCAGCTCGGCGGTATCCGCGGTGCAGTGGATCGGCCCGCGATAGCCCTCGCGGACCAGCTTCGGCAGCAGCCCGGCATGGTCGAGATGGCCGTGGGAGAGCACCACCGACTCGAGCTCCTCGGCCAGACGTCCGAAGGGCACGGCATTGGCGCCTTCGGCCTCGCGTCCCCCCTGGTGCAGGCCGCATTCCAGCAGCAGCCGGTGAGGGCGGGGCTCGCCGTCCACCTCGAGCAGATAGCGAGAGCCGGTGACCTCGCCCACCGCCCCCAGAAAGGTCAAGCTCGACATGACCACCTCCCCTGCGCGCCCTGGGACTCTTCTTCGAGCATAACCAAGCCACGCCCGACGCGCCTTGGCTCAAGTCATCGTCGGCGCGGCCGATAGCGAACCGCAGACTCCGCCTCCTCGCCCGCCAGGGATCATCAGGTCACGCTCAAGGGAACCTCCCCACATGCACGCATCCGTCACCTCGCTGCTCCGCCCCGCCATCGCATTCGGCCTGGCCCTGGCCCTGACCGCCTGCGCCAGCCTGTCAGACACGCCGACGCCGCCGCCGAAACGGCTGGACGAGACGCTGGGAGCGGCGACCGCGGCCCTGGTCGAGGCTAACCCGATCCTGGCCGAATACGGCCCGCTGATTCCCACGACCATGGTCGACGTCGACGACCTGAACCGTTCCTCGACCCTGGGACGGCTGGCCAGCGAGATCGTTGCCGCCGAACTCACGCGGGCCGGGCTGCAGGTGCGCGAGGTCCGCCTGCGCGGCCGGCTCTACGTCGAGGAGCATACCGGGGAGCTGATGCTGTCGCGCCTGACGCCGCGCCTGGGCATCGACCAGGGCGCCCGCACGCTGATGGTGGGCACCTATGCCGTGGGTGAAGAGCGGCTCTACCTGACCCTGCGCATCGTGCGCGTCGGCGACGGCAACGCCCTGGCCGCCACCCAGCTCAGTCTGCCGCTGACCAACGATCTACGCGCCATGCTCGGGCGCTGGTAGCCCCGCGTCGATTAGCGCGCCTGGATGACCACCTCGACCCGGCGGTTGCGGGCGCGGCCCTCGGCGGTGTCATCGGAGGCCAGCGGACGGGTGTCGGCCAGCCCCACGGCGCGCAGCCGCGCGGGGTCGACGCCGTCCTCGATCAGCGCCTCGACGATGGCAATGGCCCGGGCGCTGGACAGCGACCAGTTGGAAGGGAAGCGCGGCGTCTGGATCGGCCGGCTGTCGGTATGCCCCTGCACCTCGACCTCGCCGGGCTGGCTGTCCACCACCTCGCGCAGCCGTTCGGCGATCAGCGCACGCCCCTCGTCGGTGAGATCGGCCTGGGCGGAGGGGAACAGCAGCCGATCCTCGACCCGCAGGCGCACCCCCTCCGGCACCCGGGACACCTCGACGCCATCGAGGTCCGGCAGATAGGGCGCGGCGGCCACCGCCTCGGCGACCTCGCGGGCGGCGAGGGTCAGCGTCTCGGCGGCCTCCGGGGCAGGCGCCACGCCGGCGGGCAGCCGGTCGGTGAGGATCACCATGTAGTCGGCCAGCGGCGCCTCACGGTCGAGGCCCTCGGGCAGTGCCAGCATCGGCAGCCACGGCATCGGCTCGGGCTCGGCGTCGGCTGATGCCTGATGCGCCAGCAGCGCGGGCGGTGCCGGCAGCGCGGCGCGGGATGGCAGGCCGGCCACGCCCAGCGCCGCCGAGATCACCGACGGTGCGAGGCCCGGTCGCCTCGCTGGCGCCGTCGGTTCGGCCAACGCCTGGCTCAGCGCCGCCGGCAGCGGCACGCCGAGACGACGCGACGCCCCGTCGGCCCCGGCCACCTCGGCGATCACCGTCTCGTCCGCGTCCGGCGCGGTGTCGTCGGTGCGATGCGTCAGCGCGATCATCAGCACGAACAGCGCGACCAGCAGGGTCATCACGTCGATATAGCTGACCATCCAGCCGTGACCGCTCTCGTCGTGGTGATGATCCGGCAGGAGGGACTCGTGGCGGGACAGGCCGCGGGGATGCTGCATGGCTCGACTCGGCAATGACGTGGCGGAGCGCCAAGCCTAACGCCTGCCCCGCCCCGCCGAAGCGTCGAACAGGCGGGATTCGCGACCGCCTATTGGGCCTGAAACGCCAGACGGCGAAGCCACAGACGCAAGGCGCCCCGCCCCGGAGAACCGGGACGGGGCGCACGCTTGCGCGTCAGACCTGGGTCAGGCGCTTAGCGATAGACCGGCAGACGGCCGCAGACGGCCTCGACTTTGCCCTTGACCTCGGCCTCGATGGCGGAGGTGTCCTCGCCCTTGGCCAGCACGTCGAGGATGTCGCAGATCCAGCCGGCCAGCTCGCCGCACTCGGACTCGCCGAAGCCGCGGGTGGTCACCGCCGGGGTACCGATGCGCAGACCGGAGGTCACGAACGGGCTCTGCGGGTCGTTCGGCACGGCGTTCTTGTTGACGGTGATGTGGGCGCGGCCCAGGGCGGCGTCCGCGTCCTTGCCGGTCACGCCCTGCTTGACCAGGGACAGCAGGAAGAGGTGGTCCTCGGTGCCGCCGGAGACGATGTCGAAGCCGCGCTCGATGAACACGCCGGCCATGGCCTTGGCGTTCTTCAGCACCTGCTCCTGATAGGTCTTGAACTCGGGCGCCATGGCTTCCTTGAAGCAGATCGCCTTGGCGGCGATGACGTGCTCCAGCGGACCGCCCTGGATGCCCGGGAAGACCGCGGCCTGCAGCTTCTTCTCGACCGCCTCGTCGCCCTCGCTGGAGAGGATCAGGCCGCCGCGCGGGCCGCGCAGGGTCTTGTGAGTGGTGGTGGTGACCACGTGGGCGTGGGGCAGCGGGCTCGGGTAGACCCCGGCGGCCACCAGGCCGGCGATGTGGGCCATGTCGACCAGCAGGTAGGCGCCCACTTCGTCGGCGATCTCGCGGAACTTGGCCCAGTCGATGATCTGTGAGTAGGCGGAGAAGCCGGCGATGATCATCTTCGGCTGGTGCTCGCGCGCCAGCTCGGCGACCTGGTCGTAGTCGATGCGGCCGTTCTCGTCGATGCCGTACTGCACGGCGTTGTAGTGCTTGCCGGAGAAGTTCGGCTTAGCGCCGTGGGTCAGGTGACCGCCGGCGTCCAGGCTCATGCCCAGCACGGTGTCGCCCGGGGTGACCAGCGCCTGGAAGACGGCGCCGTTGGCCTGGGAGCCGGAGTGCGGCTGGACGTTGGCGTAGGTGGCGCCAAACAGTTCCTTGGCGTAATCGATGGCCAGCTGCTCGACCACGTCGACGTACTCGCAGCCGCCGTAGTAGCGCTTGCCGGGATAGCCTTCCGCGTACTTGTTGGTCAGCTGGCTGCCCTGGGCCTCCATGACGCGGGGGCTGGCATAGTTCTCGGAAGCGATCAGCTCGATGTGCGCTTCCTGACGCGTGCTTTCCTTCTGCATCGCATCGAACAGGGCATCATCGAAACCGGCAATCTGCATGTCACGGCTGAACATCGGCGGGAAACCTCGCATCAACGGGGAAATCGAAGGCCGCCATCATACCCCAGCGTATGGCGGCTTTCACATGAAACCCCGTCATGCGGCGCCCCATGATTTCTCATGTGCGCTTCAGTAATTCTGAAGGCTCCCGCGCCGCGCGGCTCAGCGCGTCTCCACGGCCATCGAGAGCTTGCTCGGCAGGCCCAGCGGGTCGGCGGCGAGCACGTCCGCGTCGCTCTCCGGCGGCAGGGTCAGCGCCACCTCGAGCTCGCTGGCCCGGCCCTCCATCATGTCCACCAGGCCGTCCAGCAGCTGGCCGAATTCCGCCCCGAGCATGGTGCCGAAGCCCCTGGCCTGGGTTCGCGCCTGATCGAGGAATTCGGCCTCGCTCACGCCGCGGCTGGCGGCCATCACCGCCGGCACGCGCCCGAACAGCCCCAGGTCGCCGAGGGTGGTCTCGATGCGCCCGCCGAGCAGGGTCACCCCGCTCAGGTCGGTCATCTCGGCCAGATAGGCGGCCGGCTCCACGCCTTCGGGAAGGCGCACCGGCAGCTCGCTGTCGAACGCCCAGCGGAAGGCGTCGGCGGCGGTGATCGTGCCGTCGCCGGAGAGCAGGCTCTTCTGGCCCAGCGCCTCCCAGCGGCCGTCGAACTCGGCGTCCAGCCGCAGCTGCCCGCTGCCGCCGGTGAGCACGTTGCTGGCCAGACGCAGCCGGGTGCGCTCCTCGGCCGGGGCCAACTCGATCATCCGCGCCAGGTCCAGCTCGAGGGCCTCGAGCCGGGCACGGCCCTCGCCGTCGTGCATGTCGCCGTCGACGCTCAAGCGTGCCAGATCGGCCACCAGATGATCGGCGACGATCGACATGTCGTTCAGCTCGAAGCGATCCAGGGTCGCCGCCTCGGGATCGCCCGGTGGGTGGCTCAGGCCCTCGAGGCTCAGCGAGGCCAGGGTGAGGTCTCCCGCCCCCAGATCCTCCAGCCCCTCGGCGTGGCCCTCGATGCCGCTCATCTCCAGGCGGCCGACGCCGGTCGCCGTGAGCCCCTCGGCCTCGAGCCGCTGCGCCGTCAGCCAGCCGCTCGTCGACACCTGCGGGCTCAGGGTCTTCTTGCCGTCGGCGGAGGTGATCAGCCCCGACTCGAGCGCCAGGCGCAGCCCTTCGGCGCTCAGAGCGTCGGCCTCGAAGGCCGCATCGCCCAGCCGGCCCTCGTTCCAGGGCAGCGGCCCGCCGGGGCCGTCGAGGCGCAGCCGGTCGGCGGTCAGCACGCCCGCATCGCGGCCAGTGCGCTCGAGCCGCAGGCCCTCCATCACGATCGCCTCGGGGTCCTCGTAGTCGCCCTCGACCACGTAGCGGGCCACGTCCAGTCGCGAGCCGTCGACGTCGACCAGGCTCAGGTCCTCGGCGCGGGTCTCGCCGCCGAGCAGGCTGTCGGAGACCTCGCCGATCGAGAACTCGCCGGCGGCGGCAAAGCGCTCGCGCAGGTCGGCCTCGAGGCGCTCGGCATCGGCCTGGGCCAGGCCGCAGGGCAGCACGGCGAGAAACGCGGCGAGCACGGCGCCTCGTGACGGAGCCTGACGTATCAGGGACTTGCGCATCAGGACGTTACGCATCAAGGACTTGCGCATGGGGGTTCACCTCCCTGGTGATCGCGCCTGGGGGGCGTCAGCGCGGTTCGGCGAGACGCGCCTCGAGCAGGCGGTTGACGTGGTCCAGCACCGCCAGCCGGGCGCGGCGCTTGTCATTGGCGTCGATCAGGGCCCAGCCCCCGTCGACGTCATGAGTATGCACAAAGATGTCGTCGATCGCCCGCCGGTAGTCGTCCCAGCGCTCGCGATTGCGCCAGTCCTCCTCGGTCAGCTTGTGGCGCTTGTGGGGCGTCTCGGCGCGCGCACGGAAGCGGCGCAGCTGCTCGTCCTTGTCGACCGCCAGGAACAGCTTGCCGAGTACCGCGCCATGGGCCAGCAGCTGGCGCTCGAAGCGGCGGATCTCGTCATAGCCGCGGCGCCAGGCGGCCGGCTCGGCCAGGCCCTCGACGCGTTCCACCAGCACCCGGCCGTACCAGGAGCGATCGAAGATCGCCACCCGGCCATCCAGCGGCAACCGCTGCCAGAAGCGCCAGGCCCAGGGGTGGGCGCGCTCCTCCTCGCTGGGCGCGGCGATGCGATGGACGCGATACTGGCGAGCGTCGAGCGCCGAGGTCAGGCGATGGATACAGCCGCCCTTGCCGGCGGCGTCCTGGCCCTCGAAGGCCAGTACCACGGGAATCCGCCGACGCTGGATCTCGCGGGCGTTGCCGGCCAATCGGGCCTGGGCCTCCTTGAGGCGTTCCCGATAGGTGGCCTTGTCCATGGCCTCGGGCGACGCGGCGTCGAGGTCCGACAGCCGCGGCGGCGCCCCGATGCCCGCCGTGGGCGTGGTGAGCGGCGACTCGACATCGGGCAGCGGGCCGGCCATGGCCGCCACCAGCCTCTGGGCCAGGGCCTTGATCGGCGTCTCCTCGGGGCCCCCGGCCAGGCGGAGCCAGGGCGCATGATCGGCCTCGGTGGCCTCGCGCATCTCGCGGCCCAGGGCATCCAGAGCGTGGTACTGGAGATGGCGCTGCCAGTCGTGATCCTTGACCTGCCAGGCCCGCTCGGGGTCGTGCCACAGCGCCTTCAGGTGGCGCCCCTGGACGTCGCGGTCGATGTCCAGCCACAGCTTGACGATCGCCACGTTCTCGGCGGCCAGCTCGGCCTCGAAGGCACGGATCTCGGCCAGGCGGTCGTGGAAGGCGCCCTCCCCCAGGCGCTGCTCGGTACGGGCGAACAGCGCATCGCCGTACCAGCCGTGGACGAACACGCCGACCCGCCCGCGGGCCGGCAGGCGACGCCAGTAGCGCCACCAGTAGGGACGCTCGCGCTCCTCGCTGCTCGGCGCCAGGGCGTGCACCTCGGTCAGGCGATTCTCGAGGCGATGGTTGAGCTCGTTGATCAGCGCCGTCTTGCCGGCGGCGGCGTGGCCGGTGACCACCAGCACCACCGAGCGCGAGGCCTGGCGGGCCAGCTCCAGCTGGGCCTCGAGCAGTGCATAGCGCAGAGATTCCTTCATTCCGTCATCCTCATGCTTCGCCCAGCAGCCCCAGACTCTCGGCGGGCGCCCGGCGCCGGATGCCCCGCGACAGCCACTGGCCGATGGCGCCGACCAGCAGCGCCCCGCCCAGCGGCAGCGCCAGCCACAGCGCCGGATGCCAGCGCGGCGTCAGGTCGAGCCAGCCGCCGTAGAGCCCGGCCGCGGACAGCTCGGTCAGCGCCGCGGCCAGCAGGCCGCTGGCCAGCCCCAGCAGCGCGAACTCGGCGCCCTGCACCCGGCGCAGCAGCCGGTCGCCGGCGCCGAACACCCGCAGCAGCCCGGCCTCATGGGCGCGCACCGGCAGGCTGGCGGCCAGGGCGGCGTGCAGCACGCTGATCCCGGCCAGCAGCACCAGCACCAGCACCAGTTCCACGGCCCGGGTGACCTGCGACAGCACCTCGCGGACCCGCTCGAGGATCGCCTCCACGTCGAGCAGGGTGACGCCGGGGAAGTCGCGCACCAGCCGGCCCGGCAGCGCGCGCTCGTCGGGCGCCAGATGGAAGGCGGTGATATAGCTGTGGCCGAAGCGCTCCAGCACGCCCGGCGGGAAGATCACGTAGAAATTGGGCCGGAAGCTGTCCCAGTCCAGGTCGCGCAGGCTGGTGATCTCGCCGTCGATGGTGGCGCTGCCGACGGTGAAGGTCAGCACGTCGCCGAGCTCGAGCCCCAGCCGTCCGGCCAGCCCGCTCTCCAGCGAGATCGGCACCGGCGTCGCGGCCTCGCCGCCCGTCGCCGCCTCGGCGTCGAACCACTCCCCCGCCACCAGCCGGTTGCCCTCCGGCGGGTCGGCGCGCCAGGTCAGGTTGAGCTCGCGGCGCAGCGCGTTGTCGCCGCGCGCCTCCGCCGGCACCGCCTCGCGGGGCTCGGCACCGTCGATGGCGGTGAGCCGGCCGCGCACCATGGGGTAAAGATCGCTGCGCGATTCGGCGCCCTCGTTCAGGGCCGCGGCGAAGGCGTCGCGCTCGCCGGGCTGGATGTTGATGGCGAACTGGTTGGGCGTGTTCTCGGGCAGCTGCTCGCGCCAGGCGTCGAGCAGGTCGCCGCGCACCAGGGCGATCATCGCCATGGCGAACAGCGCCACCGAGAACGCCAGCAGCTGGCCGAGGCTGGCGGCGCGGCGCCGGGCCAGCTGGCGCCCGCCCAGGCGCAGCGCCTGCAGGTATCCGGCCCCGCCGCGCGCCGGCAGCCGCGAGCACAGCGCCAGCACGCCGCCGAGCAGCAGCCCACCCAGGCCCCACAGCACCGCCAGCGCCAGGCCGCCGCCGAGCAGCAAGGACAGCGACAGGATCGGATCGCCGGAGTAGAGCCACAGCAGCGCGCCGAACACCAGCGCCGCCGCCCCCACCACCCACCAGGCGGAGGCCGGCAGCGGGTCCAGCTCGCGGCGCAGCACCTTGAGCGCGCTGACCCGCCGCAGGCGCAGCAGGGTCGGCCCGGCGAAGCCGGCCAGCACCGCCAGCGCGGTCAGCACGCCGAGCGCCAGCGGCATCGGTCCCGGCGGTGGCAGCTCCACCGCCAGCAGCCGGCCGAGCAGCGCCAGCAGCAGCGCCTGGCCGGCCAGCCCCAGCAGCGCGCCCAGTGCCGAGGCCGCCAGCGCCAGCCACAGCAGCTGCAGGGCGAACAGCCGCACCAGCTCGGCCTGGCGGGCCCCGAAGCAGCGCAGCAGCGCCGCAGTGTCCAGGTGGCGTTCCACGTAGCGCCGGGTGGCCATGGCCACCGCCACGCCGGCCAGCAGCACCGCAGCGAGCCCGGCCAGGCTCAGGTAACGGTCGGCCCGGGACAGCGCGCTGCCGAGCCGCGGCCGGTCGCGGCGCACGTCCTGCACCTCCACGCCCTCGGCGCGCAGGCGCTCGAGCCGAGGCGTGATCGCCTCCACCGCCTCGGGCGGGCCGGCGGCCAGCAGCTCGTACTCGATGCGCGAGCCGGGCTGGATCAGCCCGGTGGCCTCGAGATCGTCGACGTGCACCATCAGCCGCGGGTTGAAGCTGGAGAAGCCGGCCGAGGGATCGGCCTCGCGCTCGATCACCCCGCTCACCTCGAGCTCGGCCTGGCCCAGGCGCAGGGTGTCGCCGAGCTCGAGGTCGAGCAGCTGCGCCAGGCGCGGGGCGACCCAGGCGCCGCCGCGCTCGGGCCCGCGGGGCAGCGCCTCAGGGCCCGAGCCGCGGTCGACCACGGACTCGCCGTAGTGGGGGTAGGCATCGTCGACCGCCTTCACGCCCACCGGCTGGAAGGCCTCGCCGGCGCTGACCATCGACACCATGTCGACCTGATCGGAGAGCGCGAGGCCGGTGTCCTCGAAGGCGCGGCGCAGCTCGGGATCGAAGGGCCGCGACTGCTCGAGCACCACGTCGCCGCCCAGCAGCTGGCCGGCCTGGCGGGTCAGGCCGCGCTCCAGGCGGTCGAGGAAGAAGCCGATCATGGTGGCGGCGGCCACCGCCAGGGTCAGCGCCAGGAACAGCGCGCGCACGTCGCCGGCCCGCAGGTCGCGCCTGAGGCCCCTCCACGATAGTGCTACGGCGTGGCGCATCATGCCTCGGCCTCCTCGCGCGCGATCGCCTCGAGTCGCCCGTCGACGAGCCGCAGGCAGCGATCGCAGCGCCGCGCCAGGGCCAGATCGTGGGTGACCAGCACCAGGGTGGTACCGGCCTCGCGATTGAGAGCGAACAGGCTGTCGATGATGCGCTCGCCGGTGGCGGGGTCGAGGTTGCCGGTGGGCTCGTCGGCGAACACCAGCTCGGCGCCGGTGACGAAGGCGCGGGCCAGGGCCACGCGCTGCTGCTCGCCGCCGGAAAGCTGCTTGGGCAGGTGATCGAGGCGCTCGCCGAGCCCCACCCGGCCGAGCCATTCGCGGGCGCGGGCCTCGGCGTCGCCGTCCGGGGCCAGCTCCAGCGGCAGCAGCACGTTCTCCAGCGCGGTCAGCGTCGGCAGCAGCTGGAAGTTCTGGAACACGAAGCCGACCCGTCCGGCGCGAAGCCCGGCGCGGCCGTCCTCGTCAAGCTCGCCGAGGGATTCGCCGAACAGCTCGAGCTCGCCGCCGCTCGGTGCGTCGAGCCCGGCCAGCAGGCCGAGCAGGGTCGACTTGCCCGCCCCGCTCTGGCCGAGGATGGCCAGCGTCTCGCCGGGGAACACCTCGAGGGCAAGATCACTCAGAATGGTCAGCGAACGCTCGCCGCTCTCCACCCGCTTGGTCAGGTGGGCGGCGCGTAGCATAGGATGAAGGTTTGCTGGCGAGGAGTCGGACATGAGGTCGGTCATGAGAAAGCGCATCCCTGTTGGTCGAGCCCAAGGCGTCCTGACGGCGTGCCTGCTGTGGACGCTGCTGGTGCTGGTGGCCGTCCCGGCGGCGGCCGCCGAGCGCCCGCGGGTGCTGGTGATGGGCGACAGCCTGAGCGCCGCCTACGGCATCGAGCGCGAGGCCGGTTGGGTCAGTTTGCTGGCCCGGCGGCTGGAGGGAAAGGCCCGGGTGATCAACGCCAGCATCAGCGGCGAGACCAGCGGCGGCGGCGCGACGCGGCTGCCGGCGCTGCTCGAGGAGCACGCCCCCGACCTGGTGGTGCTGGAACTGGGCGGCAACGACGGCCTGCGCGGCCTGCCGCCGCAGCAGATGCGCGCCAACCTGGCCGGCATGATCGAGCAGAGCCGGGCCGCCGACGCCGAGGTGCTGCTGCTCGGCATCGACATTCCGCCCAACTACGGGCCGGCCTACCGCGACGCCTTCACCGGGGTCTACGACGAGCTCGCCGACCGCTTCGAGGTGGCGCTGGTGCCCTTCCTGCTGGAGGGCGTGGCGCTGGACGACTCGCTGATGCAGGACGACGGCATCCATCCCACGGCGGCCGCCCAGCCCGCGCTGCTCGACAACGTCTGGCCGGCGCTGGCGCCGCTGCTGGAAGAGGAAGGCGTGGCGCTGGCCGTACGGAGAGACTAGGCGTCGCCCGGCGCAGCCGGCGCCTTCTGCCACTGCTGCAGCGCCAGTCCGCCGAGGATCAGCACCAGCCCCACCAGGGTCGAGGGCAGGATCGGCTCGCCGACGACCAGGTAGAGCAGCATCAGCGACACCGGCGGCGACAGGAAGATCAGGTTGGAGACCTTGGCGGTGCGCGACACCGTGCCCACCGCCAGCTGCCACAGCACGAAGGCGATGCCCATCTCGAACAGGCCCACGTAGACCCCGGCGGCGAGCCCGTCGAGGCCGTGCCACCGGAAACCCGGCCCGAACAGCAACAGCCCGGTCAGTACCGGCACCCCGACGCTGAAGTTCTGCCACTGGGCCACCAGCGGCGGGCGCCGGTCGCGCACGTTGAGCAGCCAGTAGAGCGCCCAGATCAGCGTCGAGACCAGCGCCAGCCCCACGCCCAGCGGGTCGGCGAAGGCCACGTCGAGCACCGCGCCACGGGTGGCGATCACCCACACCCCCGAATAGGCCACCAGCCCGGCCAGCGCGTCCACGAGCGTAAGCCGCTGGCCGAGGATCGGCACCGCCAGCAGCGCCATGGCCAGCGCCCAGGTGTAGTTCAGCGCCATCGCCTCCTGCCCCGGCAGACGGTCATAGGCGGCGAACAGCACCAGGTAATAGGCCACCGGATTCATCAGCCCCGCCCAGGCCGCGGTGCGCCAGCCGCGCTTCAGCGCCTCGCCGAGCAGGCCCCGGCGCACCACCAGCGCGCCGATCAGCGCCCAGGACACCAGCGCCGCGAGCCACATCAGCTCCAGCGGCGTCATCCGCTCGAGCGCCACCTTGAAGGCGGTGGCCACCGTGGACCAGAGCGCCACGGCGCCCAGCCCGTAGAGCATGGCGCGACGATCCGTTGTCATAAGCTCTCCCTGCTAGGTATCGAGCCGGCAGACGGCCGACTCAGCGATCGATGTGTCCCAGCTCCCGCGTCGGGTCGAGGCGGTCGCGCACGCGCTGCTTCAGCGTCTTGCTGTCGGGGAAACCGCCATCTCGCTTGCGCTCCCACAGGCTCTGCTCGTCGCAGAAGATCTCGAAGTAGCCGCCGTGGGACGGCACCAGGCTGACCTCCTCGAGGTCCTCACCGAAGGTCGAGAGCAGCTCCTGGGCGTACCAGGCACTGCGCAGCAGCCATTGGCACTGGGTACAGTAGTGAATGCGAATACGTGACACGATGCCCTTCCTGTCGCAACAATGAGCGCTTCATCCTACCAGCGAGGAGCCACCATGGCCGCCCCCGAGATCAGCCAGACCCGCCTCTACGAGCGGCTGACCGGCGACGAGGACAGCCGGATGTGCAAGGACATCCCCGACGAGGCCTGCCAGGAGCAGCCGCGCAACTTCTTCCTGCATCTGGCGGCATCGCTGGGCAACAAGCTCGCCGACGAGCTGGCCAGTGCCCGGCTGGTACTGCCCTGGCTGCTCGGCGCCATCGGCGCGCCGATCTGGATGGTCGGTCTGCTGGTGCCGATCCGCGAGGCCGGCGCCCTGCTGCCCCAGGTGTTCGTGGCCGGCGTCATCCGCGGCCGCCCCGAGCGCAAGGGCGTATGGGTGGCCGGCGCCCTGCTCCAGGCGCTGGCCGCGGCCGCCCTGGCCCTGCTGGCGCTGTTCGGCCGGGGCGGGCTAGGCGGCGCCCTGGTGCTCGCCGTGCTGGTGGTGCTGTCACTGGCCCGGGGCCTGTCGTCGATCGCCACCAAGGACGTGCTGGGCAAGACCATCGCCAAGCAGCGCCGGGGCACCCTGATGGGCTGGAGCGGCAGCCTGGCCGGCGCCGCCACCCTGGCCGCCGGCGTGGTGCTGATGGCCTTCGGTGACCGCCCCGGCGAGCTCGCCCTGGCCGCGCTGCTGGGGGTGGCCGCCCTGGGCTGGGCCGTGAATGCGCTGTGCGCCGTGCGCATCCACGAGGTGCCCGGCGCCTCGGAAGGCGGCGACAGCATCGCTTCGACGCTGCGCGAGGGCCTGCGCCTGCTGCGCCAGGACCGTGCCTTCCGCCACTTCAACCTGTCCCGGGCGCTGCTGCTGTCGAGCGCCCTGGCACTGCCCTACGTCGCCCTGCTGGGCCAGCGCCAGAGCGGCGACGAACTCGGCGACCTGGGCGTGCTGGTGATCGTCTCCGGCCTCGCCGGCATGCTGGCCAGCCCGATCTGGGGCAAGCGCGCCGACGACTCCAGCCGCCGGGTGATGCGTCTCGCCGCCCTCGGCACCGCCGTGTGCTGCGCGGCCGGCGCGCTGCTGGCCTGGCTGCCCCAGGCCTGGACCACCAGCGTCTGGCCCTACGCCGGGCTCTACGCGCTGCTGGTGATCGTCCACGCCGGGGCCCGGCTGGGACGCAAGACCTACGTCGTCGACCTGGCCGGCGCCGAGGATCGCGCGCTCTACGTGGCACTCTCCAACACCCTGACCGGCGTACTGATGCTGATCGTCGGCGGGCTGGTCGGCGCCCTGGCCCAGTGGCTCGGCAGCGGCGCCCTGCTGCTGGCGCTGGCCGCGACCGCGCTGGCCGCGGCGGCCAGCACTCAGCGCCTGCCGGAGGTCGAATGAGGGTAGCCGGCGTTGAAATCCGGCCGGCGGCTGGCCATGATACTTCGCAACGGGACCGCGCACGCGGCGCGGTCCATCACGATCTCGCGACAGGAATGCCTCGATGAAACGCCCCGCCATGATCAGCCCCGACCTGCTCGAACGCATGGTCGATGCCTCCGAGGACGGCATCGTCGTCGCCGAACAGGAAGGCGACGAGAACATCCTGATCTACGTCAACCAGGGCTTCGAGCGCCTGACCGGCTACAGCGCCGACGAGATCCTCTACCGCGACTGCCGCTTCCTGCAGAACGACGATCGCGACCAGCCGGGGCTGGCGGAGATCCGTCAGGCGCTCGCCGAGGGCCGCCCCTGCCGCGAGGTGCTGCGCAACTACAAGAAGGACGGCACCCTGTTCTACAACGAGCTGTCGATCACCCCGGTGTTCGACGAGCAGGACAACCTCACCTACTTCATCGGCGTGCAGAAGGACGTCACCGCCCGCGTCGAGGCCCAGCACGAGCTGGCCCGTCTCAAGGCCGAACACGGCCTGTCCTGAACCGCCGAACGCTCTCTCGGTTCCCCTTCCCGCCCCGCGCGACACGCCATGTCGCGCGGGGGACTTGCATCGCCTCCCGTCTCGCCTTATATAGCCGTCAGGTGCCCGCAACGGCGCCCTGGGGCCTCGCGCAACGCGGGGTTCGGATCCGTTTCGCCGCCCTTCGCGGCCGGCCATGGGAGGACCTCGCATGCGCCAGAACAGCTATCACGAAGCACCCCTTCACGACGACGCCTATGACGACGCCCCCGACGAGGCCGTCAACGATGACGACGATCGCCGTGCCCGACCGGCGAGCCGTGCCGAACAGCTGCAGGCCAGACGCCGGCTGGAGGCGCTGCTGGAGGAGCGCCGCCTGAGGCGCACCATCGACGACGACTGGGACCTCGACGAGGAGGAGTGAGGGTCGAGGGGCGGCGACAGAAAGACGATGGCCAAGGACATGCGCCAAGGGGTTCCTCGCACCTTTCGTCTCGCCCCTCGCCCCTCGCACCGTTCCCCTCACACCTAGCCATTACTCCGCCCGGGCTCTATCATCGTGGTCCAGCGGATTCTGCTATCAGAACCTCCAACCCGCACTCCGCATCCTGCTTTTCAAAACATTAGTGAGCTTCCATGGCGCAATACGTCTACACCATGAATCGGGTGGGCAAGGTCGTTCCGCCCAAGAAACAGATTCTCAAGGACATCTCGCTGTCCTTTTTCCCCGGCGCCAAGATCGGCGTGCTCGGCCTCAACGGCGCGGGCAAGTCGACCCTGCTGCGCATCATGGCCGGCGTCGACACCGAGTTCGAGGGCGAGGCCCGCCCGATGCCGGGCATCAACGTCGGCTACCTGCCCCAGGAGCCGGAACTCGACGACGAGAAGAACGTCCGCGAGACCGTGGAAGAGGCACTGGGCGCCATCAAGGAGGCCCAGGAGAAGCTCGACGGCGTCTATGCCGCCTACGCCGAGCCGGACGCCGACTTCGACGCCCTGGCCGCCGAACAGGCCCGCCTCGAGAACATCATCGAGGCCGCCGACGCCCATAACCTGGAGCGCAAGCTCGAGGTGGCCGCCGAGGCCCTGCGCCTGCCGCCCTGGGAGGCCCAGGTAGGTCACCTCTCCGGTGGCGAGCGTCGCCGCGTGGCGCTGTGCCGCCTGCTGCTCTCCAGCCCCGACATGCTGCTGCTCGACGAGCCGACCAACCACTTGGACGCCGAGTCCGTGGCCTGGCTCGAGCGCTTCCTGCACGACTACAGCGGCACCGTGGTAGCGATCACCCACGACCGCTACTTCCTCGACAACGTGGCCGGCTGGATCCTCGAGCTCGACCGCGGCGAGGGCATCCCCTTCGAAGGCAACTACTCCCAGTGGCTCGAGGCCAAGGAGCAGCGCCTGGAGCGGGAAGCCAAGCAGGAAGCCTCGCGCCAGAAGGCCATCAAGCACGAGCTCGAGTGGGTGCGCTCCAACGCCAAGGGCCGTCAGGCCAAGAGCAAGGCACGCCTCAACCGCTTCGAGGAGATGCAGTCCGGCGACTTCCAGCAGCGCAACGAGACCAACGAGATCTACATTCCGCCCGGTCCGCGCCTGGGCGACAAGGTCATCGAGTTCCACGGCGTGTCCAAGGCCTTCGATGACAAGCTGCTGTACGAGAACCTGGACTTCGCGATTCCGCCCGGCGCCATCGTCGGCATCGTCGGCGGCAACGGCGCCGGCAAGTCGACCCTGTTCAAGCTGATCAACGGCACCGAGCAGCCGGACACCGGCGAGGTGGTCAAGGGCGATACCGTCGACATCGCCTACGTCGAGCAGCTGCGCGACGCCCTGGACAACAAGCAGACGGTCTGGGAAGCGGTGTCCGACGGCCAGGACATCCTCAACATCAACGGCTACGAGGTGTCCTCGCGGGCCTACGTCGGCCGCTTCAACTTCAAGGGCAACGACCAGCAGAAGCGCCTGTCGGACCTGTCCGGCGGTGAGCGCGGTCGCCTGCAGCTGGCCCAGACGCTGAAGCAGGGCGCCAACGTGCTGCTGCTCGATGAGCCGTCCAACGACCTGGACATCGAGACCCTGCGTGCCCTGGAAGAAGCCCTGCTGGCCTTCCCCGGCTGCGCCCTGGTGATCTCCCACGACCGCTGGTTCCTCGACCGCATCGCCACGCACATCCTCGCCTTCGAGGGCGAGTCGCACGTGGAGTTCTTCGAGGGCAACTACACCGAGTACGAGGCGGATCACAAGAAGCGCGTCGGCGACGAGACCCCGCATCGCATGAAGTACAAAAGGATTGATGCCTAAGCTGACAGCCTAGCGCTGGAAGCGGGACGACAACCCCACGGCCGACTGGTCGTGGGGTTTTTGCGTTGGCCCCGGCCGCTGGACAGCGGCGGCCTAAGCCGCCATAAGAAGATGTGGCGGAGCGCGGCGCCGCGAATGCCGTCATCCTGGCCGCGCGAGGACCGGCCATGTCACCGACGCTTCTGCTTCACCCCGTTCAGCTGTTCCGGCGCTTCGCCAGCAGCATCGCCTACCTGCCGACCCTGGCCGCCGCGAGCTACGGCCTGCTGGGCCTCATGATCCTGCTCAGCACCACCCTCGACGTCGGCTTTCCCGATGGCCTCGAAGCCTGGATTCCGCCGCTGCCCGACGGCGCCCGCGGGCTGATGACCGCGCTGCTCGGCGGCATGATCTCGCTGATGGTGTTCAGCTTCTCCATGGTCATGTCGATCCTCTCCCAGGCCGGCGGCAACTTCTCCCACAAGCTGGTGTTCGGGCTGATCAGCGAGCGTCGCCACCAGTGGGTACTGGGCCACTACCTCGGCACCATCCTGCTGCTGCTCCTGCTGCTGATGGCCCCGGACGACGCCCGGGGCTGGATGGCGCCCGCCGTCTATCTGGCCTGCATCCTGGTCGTACACTGCCTGGGGTTGTTCGTCTATTTCATCCACAACGCCTCGCAATCGGTCCAGATCGACGCCGTGATCCGTGATCTGCATGACACCACGCTCCGGGCCATGCATCGCCAGCAGGCGCGTCAGCGGGGAGAGCGCTGGCGATGCATGGACGCGCGACCGCTGCCGCGACCGCCCTGCCACGAGATCCGGATGCGCCAGGAAGGCTATGTCCAGAGTGCCGATCTCGCCGCCATGGCGAGGCTGGCGGCAGGCGTGAACGGCCGGCTGCACCTGAGCTTTCGCTTCGGCGACTATCTGATCGAGGGCGCCCCCGTGGCCATGCTGGAGGCCGAGGAGGCACCGGACGCGGCCTGGGAGGAGGCGCTGCAGGAGTGCCTGGTACGGCTGGACGGCGAGTCGGTGAGCGAACACTACGTGCACGGCATGACGCAGCTGATGGAGGTGGCGATCAAGGCCCTGTCGCCGGGCATCAACGACCCGGGCACGGCGCGGCTGTGCCTGCATCGCCTGACCGACCTGCTGCGCCATCATCTGGCCTGGCAGCCGACCAACGCCCTGCTCGACGAGCAGCAACGGCTGCGGGTGACCTGGCCGCTGGAAGGCCTCGACAGCCTGCTGCATCGACTGTTCGTGCCGCTGCTGCACTACGGCGGCGACGATCAGAGCGTGCTGCTGGGGCTGCTCAAGGCGCTGAAGGTGCTGTCACTCGAGGCCGACGGCACGCGGCTCAGCGCCCTGCAGGCCATGGCCGAGCGCGTCGTGGCACGGCTCGAGCGCATCTCCGACCATCCCATGGACCGGGCCTTCGTCGGCGACCGGCTGACCCGGGGACGACACCGGCTGGCGCTGCCCCGCGAGCTGCCGCCGAAGGGTGGCGCGGGTCAGTAGAGCTTCGGCTCGCCCCTGGGACGGGTCTTGAAGCGGCGGTGCAGCCACAGGTACTGCTCGGGATGACGGCGGATGGCGGCCTCGATGACGGCGTTGACCTGGGTGGCGTCGGCCACTTCGTCGCCGCTGGGGAAGCCTTCCAGCGCCGGCAGGTACTCCAGGGTATAGGTGTGGTCGTCGGGATTGCGGTGGAAGACCAGCGGCATGACCGGCGCCCCGGTCATGCGAGCGATCTTGGCGGTCAGCTTGACGGTCGCCGCCTCGACGCCGAAGAAGGGCGCGAAGACGCTGGCGTCGCGGCCGAAGTCCTGATCCGGCGAATACCAGACGTTGTGGCCGGCCTTGAGCCGGCGCACCACGCCGCGCAGGTCGTGGCGGTCGATGGCGCGGCCGAAGATCCGCGAGCGGGCGCGGGTCATGAAGCGCTCGAACAGCGGATTGTCGTGGGGACGATAGACCGCGTCGGCGGAGAAGAACAGCGAATGCAGGGCCCCGCCCAGATCCAGGGTCGAGAAGTGGATGCCGATGATCAGCACGCCCTTGCCCTGGGCCTGGGCGCGCGCCATGTGCTCCTGCCCCTTGAAGGTCACGCGGTGGCGCAGGTGCTCGGGATCGCGACACCAGCCGGTGGCCGTCTCCAGGATGCCGATGCCATTGGCGATGAAGGCCTCGCGCACCAGACGAGCACGCTGGTCCTCGTCCAGCTCCGGGAAGCACAGTCGGATGTTGGTCTCGGTGATGTGCCGCCGCCGACCGGCAAAGCGCCAGGCGGCCTGGCCGATGGCCCGGCCGATCCACAGCTTGAGTCGCCAGGGTAGCCAGGCGGCGACACGCATGGCACCGATGGACAGCCAGGTCGGCCAGTAACGGGGATGGGCGAAGGAGGTCGGTGTGACGGTCTCGTCCTTGGACATGGGGCGCTCTTACTCGGGTTCAGCCCCCATGATAGCGCCTCGGCACCCGGGGCAGCACCCCGGTGAGCAGCGTATAGCTGATGGTGTCGCAGTGGCGGGCCACTTCGTCCACCGACAGCACCTCGCCGTTCGACGCCCGCCCCCACAGCACCACCTCGCTGCCGATATCGGCCTCGGGCAGCTCGGTCAGGTCGACGATCAGCATGTCCATGGACACCTTGCCGGCGATGGCGGCGCGGCGGCCGTCGACCAGCACCGGCGTGCCGTCCACGGCGTGGCGGTCGTAGCCGTCGCCATAGCCGCAGGCCACGACGCCGACGCGCGAGGGCCGCGGCGCCGTCCAGCGGCCGCCGTAGCCCACCGGCTCGCCCGCCTCGAGCTCGCGCACGGCGATGATCTCCGAATGCAGGGTCATCACCGGGCGAAGCCGCCGGCTGGCGGCGTTGGCCGCCTCGAGGGGGTCGCTGCCGTAGAGCATCACGCCGGGGCGATTCCAGGCGCCGTGGGCCTCGGCGCGGGCCAGGGTCGCCGGGGAATTGGCCAGGCAGGTGGGCGCGCCGAGCCGCTCGGCAAGCTCGGCCAGCAGCGCCGACTGGCGGCGAAAGTAGGCGGTATCGACGGCATCGGCGGTGGCGAAGTGGCTCATCAGGTGCAGGTCGGTGACGCACTCGGGGGCTTCGCTGAGGCGTCGCCAGGCCGCCTCGGCCCGCTCGGGAGGGAAGCCCAGCCGGTGCATGCCGGAATCCACCTTCAGCCACACCGGGGTGGGCCGCGCCGGGCGACGCGCCAGCAGGGCGTCCAGCTGCCAGTCGCTGTGCACCGCCACCCACAGGCCCAGGGCCTCGACGCGCTCGAGCTCGCTGGTCTCGAAGATGCCCTCCAGCAGCACCACGGGCGCCGTGATACCGCCCTCTCGCAGAGCCTCGGCCTCCTCGATGCAGGCCACGGCGAAGGCCGGTGCCAGCCCCTCCAGGGCCCGCGCGCAGGCGATCAGGCCATGACCGTAGGCATCGGCCTTGAGCACCGCCACGGCCTGGCTGTGAGGTGCCAGCTCGCGGGCCAGGCGGTAGTTGTGACGCAGGGCGTCCAGGTCGATATCGGCGCGTAGCGGTCTTGCCATGCGAGGCGTCTCCGGGAAGGGCAAAACCTCCATTATTTTGCAAACCGGCGCCGTTTTCACGGCCACAAACACCGAATTAATGCAAAAATCCAGCAAAAATCAATGCTTATCAACACAATGGCAGTTGATATGACTATCGACATGTCATAACGAAGAAAGCCAGGACGCGGGTCCTGGCTTTCGGCTCGAGGGGTGGCTCACTCGAAGATGGCGTCGAGGTCGAGCCCCTGCTTGTCGAGCATGCGGCGCAGCTTCTTCAACGCTTCGACCTGGATCTGGCGCACCCGCTCACGGGTCAGGCCGATCTCCTCGCCGACCTGCTCGAGGGTCGAGGCCTCGTGACCGCGCAACCCGAAGCGGCGCACCACCACCTCGCACTGCTTGTCGGTGAGCTCGGCCAGCCAGTCGTCGACGTGCTGCTTGACGTCGCCGTCCACCAGATTCGATTCCGGCCCCAGCTCGTTGTCGTCGGTCAGCGTCTCGATCAGCGGCTTGTCGCTCTCCGCCCCCACGGGATAGTCCACCGACGAGACACGCTCGTTGAGCCCCATCATCTTCTTGACGGTCTCCACCGGCTTGTCGAGGTGTTCGGCGATCTCCTCGGCGGTGGCCTCGTGGTCGAGCTTCTGGGTCAGCTCGCGGGCCGCCCGCAGGTAGATGTTGAGCTCCTTGACCACGTGGATCGGCAGGCGGATCGTGCGGGTCTGGTTCATCAGCGCCCGCTCGATGGTCTGGCGAATCCACCAGGTGGCGTAGGTGGAGAAGCGGAAGCCGCGTTCGGGGTCGAACTTCTCCACGGCGCGGATCAGCCCCAGGTTACCCTCCTCGATCAGGTCGAGCAGGGTCAGGCCGCGATTCAGGTAGCGCCGTGCGATCTTGACCACCAGGCGCAGGTTGGACTCGATCATCCGCGAGCGGCCGGCGGGGTCGCCCTTGCGGGCGAGGCGGCCGTAGAAGACCTCCTCCTCCGGCGTCAGCAGCGGCGAGAAGCCGATCTCGTTGAGGTAGATCTGGGTAGCATCGAGGCTGTGGTGATAGTGGCGGTCTTCGCGGCTCAGCGCCTTCTCAAAGGCCGCGTCCGCATCATCGGGCGCGGCGGTCTCGAGTTCGACCTCCTGCTCACCGGCCTCCTCTGCCGACTCCATGTCCACCTCGTTCAGGTCCCGTTCAAGCATGCTCATCGATTGTTACCCCATGGTTGTATCGAGCACCGTGTCATGCTCGAAACGATCGATGTCAGAGGTTGTCATTGTATTGTGTTGCTTTGCTGACACGAGCGGCTTGGCGACCCTTTTCATTCAACGCTTGGGCAGAAACTCCAGCGGATCCTGAGGCTGGCCGTCCTTGCGCACCTCGAAGTGCAGCCTGACATCCTCGGCGTCGCTGTCGCCCATGGTGGCGATCACCTCGCCGGTCTCGACAACGTCGTTTTCCTTGACCCTCAGGCTGTCGTTGTGGGCATAGGCGCTCAGGAACTCATCGTTGTGCTTGAGCAGGATCAGGTTGCCGTACCCGCGTACGCCACTGCCCGCGTAGACCACGATGCCTGGCCCGGCCGCCTTGACAGGTTGCCCCTTTTGCCCATCGATATCAATGCCGGCGGTGATGCTGTCTCCCTCGCCGAAGGTCCCGACCACCTCGCCGTCGACGGGCCACTGCCAGGGCACCTCATCCACCGGCGTGTAGCTGCGCGACTCGCGGGATTCGGCCTCCGGATCGCCGGCCACCCGGGTGCCGGCATCGGCCTGCGACTCGGCCTCGGACTCGCTCTCGGCGGTCTGGGTCGCCCCGGCGTCGGAAGCGGCCTGGGCCTCGCCTTCCGCCGTCGCCTGCTCACGCTCCTCGCGGCTGCGGCGCTCGGCCTGGTCGCTCTCGCTCAGGGTACCGTCGGCGCCCGGGCTCTCGGGATCGTAAACCGGCCCCGGACCGTCACTGCCCGCCTCGTCTCCGGCGGCGGCCTCCCCGGCCTGCGCCTGGTCGCCGCTGCGCTCGGTGCTGCCGTCAGGCAACAGCCAGTCCAGCGACCCGTCGTCCTGGCTCTCGCCGCCGAGGCCGGTCGCCACGGCGCCGCCGGCCGCCGCGGCGCTGACCGCCCCGCCGGATGCACTGGCGCTGCTGCTACCGGCGCTGGCGCTGCCGCCCAGCGTCAGCTGCTGGCCCGGCTGGATGTTGTAGGGCGGCTCGATGCGGTTGAGACGCGCCAGATCGCGGTAGTCCATGTCGTGGCGCCAGGCGATACCGTAGAGGGTATCGCCGGCCTCGACGGTATAGCTGGCCGGGCGCTCGGCCGACCGGCTGGACGACAGGTCCTGGACCTGCACCGGCGGCGGGGCTTCCTGGGAGGCGGCGCAGCCCGCCAGGGTCAGGGCCAGCCCTGAAATGAGCAAAACCTTATGCATCGGAACCTTCCTCCTTGTTCTCGTGTCGCCCGCCCGGGGCAACGGTCTGATCGCCATTCTGGGTCCTGCCGATGCTCCACACCAGGGCGGCGCCGGCCAGCATCAGCGCCGCCACTCCCAGCAGTTGAGCGGGATCGCCGGTCACTTCGGTGAACGCCGACGGCGTCAGGTAACGGTAGTCGAGGGGAATCATCTGGCCGTCCGGTCCGAGCTGGTAGCTCACCAGCTCGCGCCAGGGCCACAGCACCGGCAGCGAGCCGAGGATGAACCCCACCAGCAGCTGCAGGGTGGCGGTGTGAAAGCGCAGCAGCAACCAGCACAGCAGCCGCGAGAAGGCGAACAGCCCGATCAGGCAGCCGCCGCCGAACAGCAGGATCGCCCCCAGGTCGACATCGCGGATCGCATCCATCACCTTGCCATACAGACCCATGGTCAGCAGCAGGAAACTGCCCGAGACCCCGGGCAGCAGCATGGCGCTGATGGCGATGGCACCGCCGACCACCAGCATGAGCTCGGGGCTGCCGAGCCGCCCGATCAGCGGCATCAGCGCCGGCAGCAGCTGGGCCAGCAGCAGCCCGATGGCCAGCGGCAGCAGGTGCCAGAATCGCCAGTCGGCGGGATGCCGGCCGACCACCAGCGCGGAGGCCGCCACCAGGCCGAAGAAGAAGCCGTTGAGCAGCAGCGGGTGATCCTCCATCAGCCACACCACCAGGTGGGCGACGCTGATCAGGCTGGCGGCGATGCCGGCCAGCAGCGGCACCAGGAAGCCGAGGTTGAGATGGGCGATCAGCCCGGCCATGCCGCCCTGGCGCCAGGCGCCGAAGGCGCTTGGGCCGAAGCGACGCACGGTCAGCAGCAGCTCCTCGTAGATGCCGGTGATAAAGGCGATGGTGCCGCCGGAGACACCGGGCACCGCATCGGCGGCGCCCATGCCGGCGCCCCTGAACAAGAGACCTAGTTGACGCTTCAAGAACCTGTTACTCCCTGAGAAAACACTGATATATGGCGACTCACCGTGAACGCTCACGACATAGATCAGCGCTTTCGCGGCCCCGACGCCTTCCCTGGCGCCTGCCGACCCGATCCGGGCCTAGCGGATCACTCCTTCCAGCAGCGGCACGAAGCGCACCGGCTCCAGGCGCTCCTTCTCGAAGCGCTCCCCCTGACGGCGTACCCGCACCAGCCACTGCCGGCCGTCACGCTCGGCCAGCGGTGCGATCATCACCCCACCGTCGCCCAGCTGGGCCAGCAGCGGCTCGGGCAGCGAGCCGGCGCAGGCAGTCAGCAGGATGACCTCGAAAGGCGCGGCCTCGGGCCAGCCGTGGCCGCCGTCGGCCAGCCGCAGGTGGGCGTTGTGCACGCTCAGCAGCCGCAGCCGCTCGCCGGCGCGACGATGCAGGGCATTGATCCGCTCCACCGACCAGAGTTCCGTCACCAGCCGCGCCAGTATCAGGGTCTGATAGCCGGAGCCGGTACCGACCTCCAGCACCCTCGTCGGCGCCTCCTCGCGCACCAGCTCGGTCATACGCGCCACGATCCACGGCTGCGACAGCGTCTGGCCGTGGCCGATGGGCAGCGAGGTGTCCTCGTAGGCGCGGTGAGACAGCGCCTCGTCGAGGAACAGGTGGCGCGGTTCCTCGGCCATGGTCTCCAGCACCCGCCGGTCGGCGATGCCCTGGCGGGCCAGACGCTCGACCATGCGGTCGCGGGTGCGCTGCGAGGTCATGCCGACGCCCTTCAACAGCTCCGGACGCAGCCGGCGGCGAGAGTCAGGTGAGTGCATCCAGCCATTCCTGCACGTCGTCGCGCGCCGCATGCCGGGTCAGATCGAGCTGCAGCGGCGTGATGGACACGAAGCCGGCCTCCACGGCGGCGAAATCGGTATCCGGACCGTCGTCGGCGCTCTCGCCCGCGGCGGCGATCCAGTAGCGCTTGCGCCCGCGCGGGTCGAGCACCTCCAGCGGCTCGGCCGCCGGGCCCCGGTAGCCCTGGCGCGTCACCTTGAGGCCGCGGATCTCCTCCCAGGGCAGGTCCGGCACGTTGACGTTGAGCAGGCTGCGCGGCGGCAGCGAGAGCCGGTCGGCGGCCCCGACCAGGCTCGCCGCCACCCGGCCGGCGGTCTCGAAGTAGCGGTGGCCGACCAGCGACATGGCGATCGCCGACATGCCCAGGTTGCGGCCCTCCATGGCGGCGGCCACGGTGCCCGAATAGAGCACGTCGTCGCCCAGGTTGCCGCCGTGGTTGATGCCCGAGATCACCAGGTCCGGGCGTTCCTCCCAGACCCCGTTGACGCCCAGGTAGACGCAGTCCGCCGGGGTGCCGTCGACGCTGTAGAAGCCGTTGTCCAGGGTCGACAGCGCCAGGGGGCGAGTCAGGGTCAGGGAATTGCTGGCACCGCTCTTGTCGCGGTCGGGGGCCACCACGCGCAGCCGCGCGTGGGGGGCCAGGGCGTCATGCAGGGCACGCAGGCCCGGGGCATGCACCCCGTCATCATTGGACAGCAGCAGTCGACGCATCCGCGGCTCCTTGCTCGGGCCCCTGACGGGGCGGGTGGAAACTCAGGGTCGGGTGGGCGATCAGCTCGCGCAGCACGGCGGTGGCGAAGGCCCCCCGGGGCAGCGTGAAGGAGAACCAGGCCTCACCCTCGCCGGGCGCCAGTCGCGGGGCGGCCAGGCGCAGGCGCAGCGGCCGGCGGGCGGTCTTCACCCCGGCGCGCACGAGGCCGTCGCACAGCGCGGGATGCGCCTCGGCCAGCGCCTGCTCGCGGGCCAGGGCCTCGCCCTGGGCCACCGAACGGCCCTGCCCCCAGAGCACGCCGCTGGGGTGCAGGTCGAGCCGCTCGGCGCGCGCGATCAGCGAGTCGTCGACGGTCTCGGCCACGAACTGGCTCGACGAGCCGTCGAGAATCACCGCCTCGCCGGGCAGCGGCGTCGCCCAGTCGCCCGCCTCGATGCGCGCGGCCAGCAGCTCGTTGAACAGGTAGCTGCGCGCCGCGGAGAGCAGCATGCCCTCGCGGTCGTCGCGCTTGCGCCAGCCCCGGGCCAGCACGCCGGCCGCGCGGTGGATATTGCGCCCGTCGGCGCCGAAGCGCTGCGGGCCGAAGTAGTTGGCCGCGCCGTGGTGGCACAGCCAGGCCCAGCGCTCGGCGAGGTGCGGGTCGGTCAGCGCCTCGCCGGTGACGCGCAGCCGGAAGCGGTTGGCGGCGTGTACCCCGCGCTTGAGCTTGCGCGGATGCCGGGTCACCTCGAGCAGCGTCAGTGGCAGGTCGGCCAGCCGCGCCTCGAGATCGTCCGGCGCCTCGCGGCCGGGCAGGTGCACCGAGAACCACTGGCGGGTCACCGCATGGCGATCCTTCATGCCGGCGTAGCCGACATCGCGCTGGGTGACCTCGCAGGCCCTGGCCAGGCGGCGAGCGACCATGGCGGTGGTCAGGTCGCGCTTCTCGAGCCACAGCCACAGGTGCTCGCCCTGCCCTTCCGGCTCGAAGCCGAGCTGCTCCTCGACCTGGAAGTCCTCCGGCGTGGCGCGGTAGCCGCCGGGGCGCGGCGCGCCGAAGTGCGCGTCCAGTACCCGCGGCCAGCTAGGCGGCCAGACGATCGCCGCCGCCTGCTGTGGGGACGTCGCCTCGTGCGTTCCCTCAGACATCGGCGCTCTCTCCCGTCAGCAGCACCACCGCCTCGGCGGCGATGCCCTCGCCGCGGCCGGTGAAGCCTAACCGCTCGGTGGTGGTCGCCTTGACGTTGACGGCGCCGCGCGCCACCGCCAGGTCGGCGGCGATGGCCTCGGCCATGGCCTCGACGTGGGGCGAGAGCTTGGGCGCCTGGGCCATCACCGTGGCGTCCAGGTTGCCGACCCGGTAGCCCGCCGCGCGCACCTGCGCCACCACCCGGCGCAGCAGTTCGCGGCTGTCGGCGCCGGCCCAGGCCGGATCGGTGTCGGGGAAGTGGCGGCCGATGTCGCCCAGCGCGCAGGCGCCGAGCAGGGCATCGCAGATCGCATGCAGCAGCACGTCGCCGTCGGAGTGGGCGACGAAGCCGCGGTCGAAGGGAATGGCGACGCCGCCGATCCGCAGGTGGTCGCCCTCGCCGAAGCGGTGGACGTCGAAGCCGTGGCCGATTCGCATCATGCGCAGTCGTTCCTGTCGG
Source organism: Halomonas sp. SL1 (assembly GCF_003030865.2). Classification (NCBI taxonomy): domain Bacteria; kingdom Pseudomonadati; phylum Pseudomonadota; class Gammaproteobacteria; order Oceanospirillales; family Halomonadaceae; genus Halomonas; species Halomonas sp. SL1. The sequence continues at coordinate 359,601 of NZ_PYUQ02000011.1, forward strand.
CGGAGGGAGCAGGCGCTTTCTGGGCGGCGAGGATGGCCTCGGCCAGCGCCAGATCCTCCGGATGGGTGATCTTGAGATTGTCGCGGCGCCCGCTGACCAGGCGCGGCGAGAGGCCCAGCGCCTCCACCGCGGAGGCCTCGTCGGTGACGGCGACGCCGCGTTCGGCGGCCTCGGCAAGCGCTCGGCGCAGCAGCCCGTAGCCGAAGCCCTGGGGCGTCAGGGCGTGCCACAGGCCGTCACGGGGCTCGGTGCCGCCGACCCGGCCGGTGCCGTCGTCGCGCTTCATGGTGTCGGCCACCGGCGCGGCCAGCAGCCCGCCCACCGCGTCGTCGGCCACCGCCGACGCCAGCCGACGCAGGTCCTCGGCCCGCACGCAGGGCCGGGCCACGTCATGGACCAGCACCGTATCGTCCGCGCCGGCCTCGCCGGCGATAGCGGCCAGGGCGTTGGTCACCGAGTCGACGCGCTCGGCGCCGCCGGGCACCCGCCGCCAGTCGGCGAAGGGCACTGCGGCCGGGTCGAAGCGTTCGTCATCAGGGTCCAGGCACAGGCAAAGCCGCGCCTCGGGGAAGGCCTCGTGGAGCCGCGCCAGGGTACGGGCCAGCACGGTGAGGCCGGCCAGGGGCAGATACTGCTTGGGCAGGGCGGCGCCCATGCGCCGGCCGCGGCCCGCGGCGGGCACCACCAGCCAGAGGCGCTCGCTCACGGCGCCTCCCCGGCCGGCTCGGCGTCGGGCACCCAGAAGAACTGCTCGTCGCGGCGCACCATGCCGATATCGCTGCGCGCGCGCTCCTCGATGGCATCGAGGCCGTTCTTGAGATCGACCACCTCGGCGGCGAGGCGCTCGTTGCGCGCCCGCAGCGGCGCATTCTCGGCCTCCAGGCGGTCCACTCGCTGGCGCACCTCGGCCAGCTCGCGCAGTCCGCCTTCGCCGAGCCACAGGCGATACTGCAACAGCGCCTGCAGGGCGATGAGCACGATGGCCAGCCACTTGAGCATGTAGAGGGTCCGTCACCAGGGAATTCGAGGGCGTAGTATGCCATCTTCCCCGGGCCGCCTCATCCATCAAAGCCCCGGCATCTGACGGGCGTCAGCCGCCGTCGTCGAGGCGGAACGGCAGCGCCCGCTCGGCGGCCGCGACGTAAGCCGCCACGTGCTCGGCCTCCTCGGCGCAGAAGCGCGCCACCCCGGCACGCAGCCGCGGATCGGCGACATGATGCAGCGAGGTCAGACGCCGCGGCGCGAAGCCCCGGGCCAGCTTGTGTTCGCCCTGGGTGCCGGGGTCGAAGCGAATCAGCCCCCGGGCCAGGCAATGCTCGAGGCCCTGGTAGTAGCAGGCCTCGAAGTGCAGGCCGTCGGCCTCGATCTCGCTGCCCCAGTAGCGGCCATAGAGCGTGCGGTTTCCCTGCAGGCACAGGGCCGCAGCCACCGGCCGCCCCTCGAGACGCGCCTGGATCAGCACCAGCGCCTCGGGCAGGTCGCGGCGCAGCCGCATGAAGAAGTCGCGGTTGAGATAGCCCTGCTGGCCGCGTTCCAGGTAGGTGATCTGGTAGCAGCGGTAGAAGTGCGCCAGATCGGCCTCGCCGATTGCCTCGCCCTCAAGCCGATGCAGGGTCAGCCCCTGCTCGGCGACCCGGCGACGCTCGCGGCGAATGGCCTTGCGCCGCTTGGAGGTCAGGGCGGCGAGGAAACCCTCGAAGTCGCCATAGCCCCGGTCCTGCCACTGGAACTGCACCCCGGCACGGGCGATCAGCTCGGGCCGTGCCTCGCGCCAGGCGGCGACCTCGCCCTCCTCGGCGAACAGCAGGTGCCAGCTCAACAGCGTCGATGCTTCCCAGCGCTCGGCCAGGCGTCGACGCGCCTCGAGCGGGTCGACGTCGTCGGCCAGCGCCAGCCGCGGCCCCGGTGCCGGGGTGAACGGAATCGCGCTGAGCCCCTTGGGATAGTAGCGCCCGCCGGCCCGCTCCCAGGCGTCCGCCCAGGCCCAGTCGAAGACGTACTCCCCATAGGAATGATGCTTGTGGTAGTGCGGCAGCAGCCCGACCAGCGCCTCGTCGCGCCACAGCGTCAGATGCCGCGGCGACCAGCCGCTCGCCTCGCTCGCCGCACCGCTGGCCTCCAGGGCGTGCAGGAACTCGTGGCGCAGGAAGGGGTGATCGTCGCCCACCAGGGCGTTCCAGTCACCGGCCGGCACTTCCGCCACGGCGGCTTGTTCGACGACACGCAATCGACTCATGAACTCTCCGGGCCGGCTGACGATGGCCGGCGCAGCACCTACCCTAGATGACATCCTGACAGCACGCCGGACGCCCTGTCTTTTCCCTCACGACGAGGGCGCCTTCACACGCTCGTCATGGTAAATTAATTACAACTATAGCCGTATACCCCGGTCCGCCCCCGGCTTTTGGGCGATACTTTTGTTAAACTTACGAAATCACACCCCTTTCGTTGCCGAGGTGCTCCATGGCTCAAGCTTCCACGCCACTCAACGCCACCGTCCAGCAGGTCACCCAGCGCATCCGTGAGCGCAGCGCCGAGCGCCGCGCCCTCTACGAGCAGCGCATGGCCGATCAGCACCGGCGCGGCGTCCACCGCGGCGAGCTGTCCTGCGGCAACCTGGCCCACGGCTTTGCCGCCTGCGGCAGCCAGGACAAGAATTCGCTGAAGCTGATGAACGCGGCGAACCTGGGCATCATCTCGGCCTACAATGACATGCTCTCGGCCCATCAGCCGTTCGAGACCTTCCCCGAGACCATCAAGGCCGCGGCCCGCGACATGGGCTCCACCGCCCAGTTCGCCGGCGGCGTGCCGGCCATGTGCGACGGCGTCACCCAAGGCCAGCCGGGCATGGAGCTGTCGCTGTTCTCCCGCGACGTGATCGCCATGGCCACCGCCGTGGGGCTGTCGCACAACATGTTCGACGCCGCGCTCTATCTGGGCGTGTGCGACAAGATCGTGCCGGGGCTGTTCATCGCCGCGGCGCGCTTCGGCCACCTGCCGGCCATGTTCGTGCCCGCCGGCCCCATGCCGAGCGGCCTTCCCAACAAGGAAAAGGCCCGCGTGCGCCAGCTGTTCGCCGAGGGCAAGGCCAGCCGCGAGGACCTGCTGCAGGCGGAGTCCGAGTCCTACCACAGCCCGGGCACCTGCACCTTCTACGGCACCGCCAACTCCAACCAGCTGATGATGGAGATGATGGGCCTGCACCTGCCGGGCACCTCCTTCGTCAACCCGGGCACCGAGATGCGCGAGGCGCTGACCCGCTTCGCCACCGAGCAGGCGATCCGCAACACCGAGCCCGGCGGCAGCTACCGCCCCTTCTATCAGCAGATCGACGAGCGCGCCATCGTCAACGCCGTGGTCGGCCTGCTGGCCTCCGGCGGCTCCACCAACCACACCATGCACCTGGTGGCCATGGCCGCCGCGGCCGGCATCACCCTGACCTGGGACGACTTCACCGACCTCTCCGCGGTGACGCCGAGCCTGATGAAGGTCTACCCCAACGGCCAGGCGGACATCAACCACTTCCAGGCCGCCGGCGGCATGAGCTACCTGTTCCGCGAGCTGATCAATGCCGGCCTGATCCACAGCGACATCCCCACCGCCTTCGGCACCGACATGACCGCCTACACCCAGGAGCCGTTCCTGGAAGACGGCAAGCTGGTGTGGCGCGAGGGCCCCGAGGCCAGCCTCGACACCGAGGTCCTGCGCGGCGTGGCCGAGCCCTTCGCGCCCACCGGCGGCCTCACCGTGCTCGACGGCAACCTGGGCCGCGGCGTGATCAAGGTCTCCGCGGTGCAGGAAGAGCATCGCCTGATCGAGGCCCCGGCGCGCATCTTCGAGGATCAGAACGAACTCAAGGCGGCCTTCGACGCCGGCGAGCTGGACCGCGACGTGGTCGCCGTGGTGCGTTTCCAGGGCCCCAAGGCCAACGGCATGCCGGAACTGCACAAGCTGACCCCCTTCCTCGGCGTGCTCCAGGACCGCGGCCACAAGGTGGCGCTGGTCACCGACGGGCGCATGTCCGGCGCCTCCGGCAAGGTCCCGGCCGCCATCCACATCAGCCCCGAGGCGCTGGACGGCGGCCCGCTGTCCAGGCTGCGCGATGGTGATATCGTGCGCCTCGACGCCAACGCCGGCACCCTCGAGGCCAAGGTCGACGCCGCGACCTGGGCCGACCGCGAGCAGCGCGTGGCCGAGCTGGACCACTACCACGTCGGCCTGGGCCGCGAGCTGTTCGGCGGCTTCCGCCACCTGGCCATGCGCGGCGAGGAAGGCGCCGGGGTGTTTGGCGGCTTCGAGGCCGACGACCTGGCCCGCCAGGCCGGCCAGATCCACGACGAGGACGCCTGAGGAGCTGCCAGAGCAGCGATATCGCCGTTGCGCATAGCGAGAAGCGCCGGGGACTGGTCGTAGAGGGGGTCCTACGCCATGGATGGCGTCGGTAGCGCCCAGGGAGGGGTTCACAGCGCCCCCTCGTAGACCTGTCGCCGGAGCAGCTGCGAGCGATTCACCATCTGCAACAGCCCTGACGGCCAGAAGGGACAAATTAAAGATGACCCGACCCGCACTGATCGGTGTGGCTATCGAGAGCGTGGCACCCGCCCCGACCGGCATGACTGATTGAGAGACGAATCGACGATGACCCGACCCGCACTGATCGGTGTGACTATCGAGAGCGGAGGCACCCGCCCCGACCGGCATGACTGATTGTAGAGACGAATCGACGATGACCCGACCCGCACTGATCGGCGATATCGGGGGCACCAACGCCCGCTTCGCCCTGGTGACCCCGGGGGGCTTCGAGCCCCACGACATCCTGAGCCTGCCCTGCGCCGACTACCCCGGCCTGGTCGAGGCCATACGCGACTACCTGGAACGGGTCGGCGCCACGGGCGACGACGCCCCGCGCGAGGCCTGCCTGGCCTTCGCTTGCCCGACCCACGGCGAGCGGATCAAGATGACCAACAATCCCTGGTCATTCACCCGCGCCGAGGTGAAGGACGCCTTGGGGCTCGAGCTGTTCAAGCCGATCAACGACTTCACCGCCCAGGCCCTGGGCGTGCCCCACGTGGCCGAGGACGAGCTGGTCGAGGTGCAGCCCGGCGAGGCAGTGCCCCACGCCGCCCGGCTGGTGATCGGCCCCGGCACCGGGCTCGGCGTGGCCGGCGTCTTCCCCGGTCGTCACGCCTGGATTCCGCTGCCCACCGAGGGCGGCCACGTGACCTTCGCGCCCACCGACGAGCGCGAGCAGAACCTGCTGCGCCACTTCCGCAACCGCTACGGCCGCATCTCCGTGGAACGGCTGCTGTGCGGCCAGGGACTGCTCGACCTCTATCTGGCCCACTGCTCGCTGAAGGGCGCCAACCCGGCCTGCGACTCACCCGCCGAGGTCACCGAGGCGGCCGCGAGCGGAGACGCCGTGGCGCGTGATACCCTGCTGCGCTTTCTGAAGATCCTCGGCGACGTCAGCGGCGACGCCGCGCTCACCCTCGGTGCCCGGGGCGGGGTCTACCTGTGCGGCGGCATCCTGCCGCGGCTGCTCGACTGGCTGCCGCAGAGCCGCTTCCGCGAGGCCTTCGCCGACAAGGGCCGCATGAACGGCTACAACGCCGACATTCCGGTCCAGGTGGTCACCGCGCCCTGGACGGGACTGCTGGGCGCCGCCGAGGCCCTGCACAATGAAGAGGTCGAATAGCTCGACGCAGAGGCGTCGATCGGCCCGTATGGAGGAGATCGCATGATTCCCGCATCCCTGCGCGCCCTGCTGGACGCCACCGACGGACAGCGCCGCGCCGAATGGGCCGGCCGCGAGGTGTGGCTGGCCAATGAGGCCTGGGGTGAGCTCGTGGTGTCGCTTCAGGGCGCCCAGGTGCTTCACTTTTTACCCGCGCCCGAAGACGCGACCGCTGAAGGCTCGACTTCTAATGCGCCCGACGACGCGCAAGCCGCAGGCGCTTCCGCATCGCCGGACGCTACGAGCGGCGAAGACGAGGAAGCCCTGGTGGCCGGCGGCTGGCTGTGGGTCACGCCCACGCCCCAGGCGCTGCCCGGGGCCATCCGCGGCGGCATTCCGCTGTGCTGGCCGTGGTTTGCCGACGAGAACACCGCCGACGAGTCCGAGGACCGTTCCGGCCCGATGCACGGCCCGGCGCGCAAGGCCGACTGGCGCCTCGACGCCGTGGACGAGCACGAGGAAGGCGTCGAGCTGCACCTCTCGCCGCTGGAGCGACTGCACTCCCAGCTGGTGCCGCGGGCGGTGATCCAGGCCAACGCCAATCGCCTGCACGTGGAGCTGATCACCGAGCACCGCGGCGAGACCCCGGTCAAGATCACCGGCGCCCTGCACAGCTATCTGGCGGTGGCCGACGTGCAGGCCTGCCGCGTCGAGGGGCTGGCCGGCGCCCGCTACCTGGACAAGCTCGCCGACTTCGCCGAGCGCGAGCAGCAGGGCGAGCTGGGCGTGCGCGGCGGCCTCGACCGCATCTACCACACCAACGCCGAGCTGACGCTGGACGACGGCCACCGCCGCCTGCGCATCGCCCGCCAGGGCAGCGACTCCGCGGTGATCTGGCATCCCGGCGACGAACGCCCGGCCGATACCTCCGCCGCCGCGGCCGGCCACTTCCTGTGCGTCGAGTCGGCCAACACCCGGCTCGACCCGGTGTGGCTGGTGCCCGGCGCCCAGCACCTGCTGGGCACCACCCTCTCGCTCGAGACCGACGCATGAGCCACGCCGCGACCTTCGAGGCACCCTTCGCCCTGGGCATGATGAACCTGCACCAGGCGCCGGAGCTGCACGCCGCCGAACAACTGGCCGACTGGATCGAGGCGCGCCTCGATCAGGGCCTGACCTGGTTCGACCATGCCGACATCTACGGCGACCGCGCCGGCGAGCGCCTGTTCGGCGACGCGCTGCGCGCCCGCCCCGGGCTCACCCGCCAAGTGCGGGTGGTGACCAAGACCGATATCGTCACGCCCGAGCGCGACGGCTCGACGTTCGCCGTCAAGCACTACGACAGCTCGCCGGCCTACGTGACCCGGGCCATCGACGCCTCCCTCGAGCGGCTGGGCGTGGAGCGGCTGGACCACTTCCTGCTGCATCGCCCCGACCCGCTGATGGACGCCGAGGCCACCGGTCGCGCCCTGGACGACGCCATCGCGGCCGGCAAGATCGGCGCCGCCGGCGTCTCCAACTTCCTGCCGGAGGCCTGGCGCCGGCTGCAGGCCGGCATGCACGGTCGCCTGTCGGCCCACCAGCTGCAGCTGTCGCTCGACCATAGCGCGCCGCTGTTCAACGGCCTCTACGATGCCGTGATCGGCGACGGCCAGGCCCCCATGGCCTGGTCGCCGCTGGGCGGCGGCCGAGCGCTGGACGGCCCGGCGGCCGCGCTGCTGCGTTCCCAGGCCGAGGCCCACGGCGTCAGCCCCGCCGGACTGGCCCTGGCCTGGCTGCGCGCCCTGCCCGGGCGGCCACTGCCGGTGATCGGCAGCCTCAAGCCCGAGCGCATCGAGACGCTGTACCGGGACGCCTCGCTCGAGCTGTCGCGTCCGGCCTGGTTCGCCCTGCTCGAGGCCGTCCGCGGTCACGAGGTGGCCTGAGCCCGCCCCCTTCATCACAAGGATCCTTACCATGCTGCCCGTTATCGCCTTCGGTGAAGCCCTCGTCGACATGCTCTCCAGCCGCCTGGGCGACGCCGACGACCGCACGCCTGAGACCTTCACGCCCTACGCCGGCGGCGCTCCGGCCAACGTCGCCGTGGCCTGCGCCCGGCTCGGCGTGCCCAGCCGCTTCCTCGGCATGCTCGGCGACGACCACTTCGGCGACTTCCTCGCCGCCGAGCTCTCCGCCCAGGGCGTCGACGTCTCCGGCGTGACGCGCACCCGCGAGGCGCGCACCGCGCTGGCCTTCGTCTCCCGCGACGCCGAGGGCGAACGCACCTTCGACTTCTACCGGCCGCCCGCCGCCGACCTGCTCTATCGCCTGGAGCACCTGCCGGCCGGCGTGTTCGCCGAACCGGCGATCCTGCACCTGTGCAGCAACAGCCTGACCGACCCGGAGATCGCCGAGACCACCCTGGCGATGGCCGAGATGGCGGCCCGGGCCGGCTGCCTGGTCAGCGTCGACGCCAACCTGCGCCACAACCTCTGGGCCGAGGGCCACGCCGACAGCGCCCTGGTCACCCGGCTGCTCGACAGCGCCGACCTGCTCAAGCTGTCCCGCGAGGAGGTCGACGACCTGCGCGGCGATCATCCCGAGGACGACTGGCTGGCCGAGCGCCTGGCGGCCGGGGTCAAGCTCGCGGTGATCACCGACGGCGGCGGCCCGGTGCGCGCCCTGAGCGCGGAGCAGACGCTCGCGGTCACCCCGCCGAAGGTCAATCCCGTCGACACGACGGCGGGAGGAGACGCCTTTATCGGCGGGCTGCTGGCCGCACTGTCCGAGCAGGGCTTCGCCGAGGGCTGGCACCAGGACAACGAACGCCTGGAAAGCGCGCTGGCCTTCGCCTGCCGCTGCGGCGCTCACGCCGTCACCCGCCCGGGCAGCTATGTTGCCCTGCCGACCCGGGACGACCTCGCCTCGGCCTGATCGCGTCGCCGCCTCCTCAGGAGGCGGCGCTCTCCCCCGCTTCTCCCGCGCGCCAGCGCATCCGCCGCGGCACCGCCCGCCGGCCCGGGGCCCCCTCGCCTCGGGCGGCCGCCAGCGCGCTCTCAAGCGTCGCCTCGGCCATGCGGTCGTGGTCCTGCTCGGCGGAGTTGACCGCCACCGGCAGGAACTCCAGCAGCCGGCTGTCGCCGAAGGTCGCCAGGCGCAGCGAGTCCGGCAGCCCGCCGGCCTCGAGCAGGGTGTCGAGCACGCCGTCGAACAGCGAATAGGATGCCGTGACCAGCGCCTCCGGCAGGCCGTGCTCGTCGAGCACCCGGCGCATCAGCCGGGCGCCCTCGGCGCGGTCGTAGCGCTCGCCGGAGAGGATGAGGGCCGCCGCCTCGCGGCCCGCCAAGGCCCGCTGGAAGCCGCCACGCCGCTCCCGGGTGATCGACAGCCAAGGCACCGCATCCAGCCACACCGCCCGCGACGTCTCGGGCGACAGCACCGAGGCGGCGAGCCGCTCGGCGGCCTCGGCGTCGTTGCTGACCACGCTGGCGAAGCGCTCGGCGTCGAAGCCGCGGTCGACGGCCACCACCGGCAGCCCCTCGGCCTGCAGCTCGGCGTAGAAGGGATCGTCCATGGGCAGGCTACTGGCGGTGATCAGCACCTCGCAGCGCCGCGCGCGCAGCGCCAGCGCCAGGTCGCGCTCGACCTCCGGCCGGTCGTCGGAGCCGGCGATGAGCAGCTGGTAGCCCGCCTCCCGGGCGCCGCGCTCCAGCCGCTTGGCCAGCCGCGCGTAGGTCACGTTCTCCAGGTCCGGCACGATCAGCCCCAGGGTTCGGCTGGAGCCGCGGCGCAGCGCGGCCGCCTGGGGATCGACCCGATAGCGATGGTGTTCGACCACCGCCATCACCCGGTCGACGGTGTCCTGGCTGATGCGCCGTTTCTCGGCCTGGCCGTTGATGACATAGCTGGCCGTGGTGCGTGACACGCCGGCCAGACGAGCGATTTCCGCGAGCGTCATGGATTCCCCCTAGACTGGACGAGGCATTCTACGCGGGAGTGCCGCGCCACCATCCCCTGCCAAAGTCGTAGACATCTGGACTTGCCAAGCCGGATGAAGCGTTCCAGCATTCGTGTCATCGAAGGTGACACGATTCACCTTGCCCGCACAAGCCACCGCAACGCCCCGGGAACCATGGAATGGCCCGGCGTCGCTCCCGACGAACCGGAGACATCGATGTTGACCCTACGCCAGGATGACGTCCTGCTCGGCTGTCGCGCCGAGCACTGGCGCGACGCGCTGGATCAGGCCGCCGAATCGCTGCACGCCGCCGGCCTGGTCGCCCCCGAGTATCGCGACGGCCTCCATGCCCGGGAGGCCCAGTCCTCGACCTTCCTCGGCAACGCCATCGCCATTCCCCACGGCACCCCGGAGAGCCGCGAGCACGTGCGCGCCACCGGCGTGCGCGTGCTGCAGTTCCCCGAGGGCATCGAGTGGCACGACGGCCAGCGCGTCCACGTGCTGGTGACCATCGCCGCCCAGAGCGACGAGCACCTCGACATCCTGCGCCAGCTGACCCACGTGCTGGATCAGGACGACATCGCCAAACGCCTGGCCGGCGCCGAGCGCGCCGCCGAGATCGCCGAGCTACTGTCCAAGGCGGTGGTCGAGGCCCGGCTGGACGCCGACACCCTGTGCCTGGGCTTCCCCGCCCGCGACCATGGCGAGCTGGCGCTGGCCGGCGCCGCCCGCCTGCGCCAGGCCGAGTGCGTCGACGCCGCCTTCGTCGCCGCCGTGGCCGAGACCGCCCCGCGCGCCCTGGGCCGCGGCCTGTGGCTGGTGACCAGCGAGCGCGGCGTCGGCGTGCCGGCGCTGGCGCTGGCCACCCCGGCCGAGCCGCTGCAGGCCGACGGCGCCCCGGTACAGGGCGTGTTCTGCCTCGCGGCCCAGGGCCAGGCCCACCGCGGCCTGCTCGAGCGCATCCTCGCACTGCTCGAGAGCGACGCCCCCGAGACCCTGCACCGCCTCGACGCCGACGCCCTGCTGGCGCGGCTGGCCGGCGAATCCGCCGCCGCCCGCCAGCGCCTGGTCACGGTGCTCAACGCCCACGGCCTGCACGCCCGCCCGGCCAAGCAGCTGATCCAGGTCGCCCGCGCCCAGGGCATCGCGGTGCGCGTGCGCTTGGCCGAGGGCGGCAGCGAGGCCGTCTCGGCCGCCAGCCTGACCAAGGTCATCAACCTCGGCGCCCGCCGCGGCCAGCAGCTGATCTTCACCGCCGAGGGCGACGGCGCCGAGGCCGCGCTGGACGCCGTCTGCCGGGCCGTGGAAGACGGCCTCGGCGAACACGTCGAGCCCTTCGACGCCTATCGCGAGCCGGTGGCGACAGAGCCCGAGGATGCCCCGGCGCTGGAGCCGCTGGCCGACGACGTCGCCCACCCCGCGGTGGCCGCCTCGCCGGGCCTGGCCATCGCCCCGGCCTTCGTGCTGACCACACCGAGCTTCGACTACCCGGCCCGCGCCGCCGACCCCGCCGCCGAGCGCCGTCGGCTCGACGACGCCATCCGCGAGGGCGGCGAGCAGCTCGAGGCGCTGATCGGCCAGGCCCGCGGCGGCGAGGTGTCGCAGATCCTGTCGATGCACGAGGAGATGCTCGGCGATCCCGAGCTCCACCAGGCCGCCCGCGAGGGCATCGACGAGGGCGCCTCCGCCGAGGCCGCCTGGTGGGAGGCCATCGACACCGCCGCCCAGGCCCAGGAGCGCCTGGCCGACAAGCTGCTCGCCGAACGCGCCGCCGACCTGCGCGACGTGGGCCGCCGCGTGCTGGGCATCCTGTGCCGGGTCGAGATGCCCGAGCCGCCGGATCATCCCTACATCCTGGTCACCGACGACATCGGCCCGTCCGACGTGGCTCGCCTCGACACCAGCCGCGTGCGCGGCCTGCTGACCGCCCGCGGCGGCGCCACCGCCCACAGCGCCATCCTGGCCCGGGCGCTGGGCATCCCCGCCGTGGTCGGCGCCGGCGAGCGCATCCTGACGCTTGCCAGCGGCACCGAGCTGATCCTCGACGGCGAACGCGGCCGCGTGACCCCGGCCCCCGCCGCCGAGCGCCGCCAGGCCGCCGAACAGCGCCTGGCCGAGCGCCGCCGCCGCGAGGCCGAGGCCTGGGAGGCCCGCTTCGAGCCGGCCCGGACCCGCGACGGCCATCGCGTCGAGGTGGCCTCGAACCTCGGCAACACCGCCCACGCCGCCGATGCCGTGGAGCGCGGCGCCGAGGGCGTCGGCCTGCTGCGCACCGAGTTCGTGTTCATGGCCCACGCCGAGATGCCCGGCCTGGAGACCCAGATCGGCGAATACCGCGAGGCTCTCGACGCCCTCGACGGCCGCCCGCTGGTGGCCCGCACCCTGGACGTGGGCGGCGACAAGCCGCTGCCCTACTGGCCGGTGCCCCAGGAGAGCAACCCCTTCCTCGGCCTGCGCGGCATTCGCCTGGCGTTGACCAAACCCGAGGTGCTCGAGACCCAGCTCAAGGCACTGCTGATGGCCGCCGCGCCCTCGGCCGAGCCGAAACGCGACGCCCGGCCGCTGCGCATCATGCTGCCGATGGTCAAGGACGTGGCCGAGTTCCGCGCCGCCCGCGCCATCCTCGACCGGCTGTTCGAGGAGATCCCCGCCGGCGAGCGCAGCGACGACGTCCAGCTCGGGGTGATGATCGAGGTCCCCTCCAGCGCCCTGCTGGCGTCGACCCTGGCCGCCGAGGTCGACTTCTTCTCGGTCGGGACCAACGACCTGACCCAGTACACCCTGGCCATCGACCGCGACCATCCCGAGCTCTCGGCCCAGGCCGACGGCCTGCACCCGTCGGTGCTCAGGCTGATCGAGATGACCGTGGCCGCGGCCCACGCCGAGGGCAAGTGGGTCGGGGTGTGCGGCGAGCTGGCCAGTGATGCCACCGCGGTGCCGGTGCTGGTCGGCCTCGGCGTCGACGAGCTCTCGGTCAGCGCCCGCCAGGTGCCGCTGGTCAAGGCACGGCTGCGCGAGTTCGACCTCGAGGAGGCCCGCGCCCAGGCCACGCTGGCGCTGGCCCAGGCCACCGGCGAGGCGGTCCGCGACGCCCTGGAGGCCCGCTGATGGCTCGCCTGCTGACCCTGACCCTGAATCCCGCCCTGGACCTCTCGGTGTCGCTGGAGCGGCTGGCGCCCGGCGAGGTCAACCGCACGACCGCGACCCAACTGGAAGCTGCCGGCAAGGGCGTCAACGTGGCCCGGGTGCTTTCCGCCCTCGGCCACGACGTCCGCGTCTCGGGCTTCCTCGGCGCCGACAACGACGGCCCCTTCCTGCGCGCCTTCGAGGTCGAGGGGCTCGAGGATGCCTTCCTGCGCGTGCCCGGCGAGACCCGCATCAACGCCAAGCTGGCCGAGGCCGACGGCCGGGTCACCGACGTCAACGGCCCGGGGCCGACCATCGACGAGGCCGCCTGGCAGGCCCTGCTCGACCGCCTCGAGGCACTGGCCGCCGATGACGCCCGCTGCCCCGAGGCGGTGGTGATCGCCGGCAGCCTGCCGCCCGGCGTCACGCCCGAGGCGCTGGCCGAGCTGATCGCGCGGCTGCGCGGCGCCGGCCTGCCGGTGTGGGTCGATACCAGCGGCCCGGCCCTCGAGGCCGCCATCGCCGCCGGCCCCACCGCGGTCAAGCCCAACGAGCAGGAGCTCGCCGCCTGGGCCGGCATGCCCCTCGACAGCGAGGCGGCTCGCCTCGACGCCGCCCGCCGGCTGCATGCGGCCGGCATCGAGGAGGCGGTGCTCTCCGCCGGCGCCGAGGGCGTGCTGTGGGTCAGCCGCCGCGGCGCCTGGCAGGCGCTGCCGCCGGCCATGACCGTGGCCAGCACCGTGTGCGCCGGCGACACCCTGCTGGCCGCGCTGCTGCACGGCGTGCTCGAAGGGCACGCGCCCGACGCGGCACTGCGCCTGGCCACCGCGCTGTCCGCCGAGGCGGTCCGCCATGTCGGCGTGGGCGACGCCCGCGCCGCCGATTTCCCGTCACTCCAACAACAGACGCGCGTCCACCGCCTTGGCGGCGACGACGCCGGGGGAGCCCTCGCATGAACGCCATCCTCATCACCGCCTGCCCCAGCGGCATGGCCACCACCTTCCTCGCCGCCCGGCGCCTCGAGCAGGCCGCCGAGCGGCTGGGCTGGCAGACCACCGTGGAGATGCACGGCGAGCTGGAGCCGGTGCGGCCGGTATCCGCCGAAGCCATCGAAGCCGCCGACCTGGTCGTCGTCGCCGCCGACCACGTGCCGGACCCGCAGCGCTTCAAGGGCAAGCCGCTGTTCCGCGCGACCATCGACCAGGCGCTGCCCGACCCGGGCGGCTTCCTCGAGCGCGCCCGGCGCGAGGCCGAGGCCTTCGTGCCCGGCGGCGAGACCCATGCCACTCTGGCGCCCGAGACCGGCGCGCCCGTCGGCCGGCCGATCGTCGCCGTCACCGCCTGCCCCACCGGGGTCGCGCATACCTTCATGGCGGCGGAGGCCCTGGCCGAGGCCGGCAAGGCGCTGGGCCATCCCATCCGCGTCGAGACCCAGGGCTCGGTAGGCGCCCAGGACCAGCTGACCGAGGCGGAGATCCGTGACGCCGAGGTGGTGATCCTGGCCTGCGACATCGAGGTCGACCCGACCCGCTTCGCCGGCAAGCGGATCTATCGCACCTCCACCGGCAGCGCGCTGAAGCAGCCGAGGCCGACCATCGAGGCGGCGCTGGCCGAGGCCACGGTGGAAGACGGCAGCGCCCCGGCGGCAGGCGGCGAGGCCAGGAAGAGCCTCAAGGAGAAGGGCGTCTACAAGCACCTGCTGACCGGGGTGTCCTTCATGCTGCCGATGGTGGTCGCCGGAGGCCTGCTGATCGCGCTGTCGTTCGTGTTCGGCATCGAGGCCTTCCAGGAGGAAGGCACCCTGCCCGCGGCGCTGATGCAGATCGGCGGCGGCACGGCCTTCGCGCTGATGGTGCCGGTGCTGGCCGGCTATATCGCCTACTCCATCGCCGACCGCCCCGGCATCGCCCCGGGCATGATCGGCGGCATGCTGGCCTCCGAGATCGGCGCCGGCTTCATCGGCGGCATCCTGGCCGGCTTCCTGGCCGGCTACGTGGCCAAGGCGGTGACCCGCTACGTCAAGCTGCCGGCCAGCGTCGAGTCGCTCAAGCCGATCCTGATCATTCCGCTGGTGGCGAGCCTGGTGACCGGCCTTGTGATGATCTACGTGGTCGGCGAGCCGGTGGCGGCGATCCTCTCCGGGCTGACCACCTTCCTCGAGAACATGGGCTCCACCAACGCCCTGCTGCTCGGCGGGCTGCTGGGCGCCATGATGTGCTTCGACATGGGCGGGCCGGTGAACAAGGCCGCCTACACCTTCGGCGTCGGCCTGCTGGCCTCCGAGACCTACGCGCCCATGGCGGCGATCATGGCCGCGGGCATGGTGCCGGCGATCGGCATGGGAATCTCGAGCTTCGTGGCCAAGTCGAAGTTCTCCGAGCCGGAGCGCGAGGCGGGCAAGGCATCGTTCGTGCTGGGCTTCTGCTTCATCAGCGAGGGCGCCATTCCCTTCGCCGCCAAGGACCCGCTGCGGGTGATCCCGGTCAGCATGGTCGGCGGCGCGGTGACCGGCGCGCTGTCGATGCTGTTCGGCGCCAAGCTGATGGCCCCCCACGGCGGCATCTTCGTGCTGCTGATCCCCAACGCCATCACGCCGGTGCTGCTATACCTGGCGGCGATCGTCATCGGCTCGCTGATCACCGGCCTGGGCTACGCGGCGATCAAGCGCGGCGGCCAGTCGGTGGCGGTCGAAGCCAGCGCCTGACGCGACGCCCCCACCAACGACGGACGCCCCGGCAGGTCTTCCCTGCCGGGGCGTCCTCGTTCGGGCGAGAGGCGACTACTTCACGTGGACCGAGAGACACTCGCGCAGCTGGCTGCACTCCTGCTGCTTGTGGCGGGCGAAGGCCAGCAGGGCCGTCTCGAGCTCCGGCGTGGCGTTGGTGTCCAGCAGCAGGCGCGACAGCCGGCTGGCCTCGTCGGCGGCGTCCAGTGCCTCCTTCAGCGCCTTGTCGATGCCCATGGCCTCGACCGGGGGAATCGCAGGCGTCTCGTCGCGGCTGACGCAGGCGGTCAGCTCCATGCGCTCGGCGGCCTCGGTCAGGGCCTCGAGCTGCTGCTCGCATTCGGCGCCGAGATCGGCCACCACGCGGCTGATGTCGGCGTGGCGCTTGGCCAGCGCCCGGGCGAGGCGGCGGTAGCGCTCGAGATCCCGACTCTCGAGGCCACTGGCCAGCGTCAGCCGATCCTGGGCGAGCAGGGTAAGCGGGGCGATATCGTTCATGGGTCGCTTCCTCGTGTTGTCGAAGGGACGGGCGCCGCGACGCAAGCGACGTCACCCAGACCAAGCAAGCGGCGGGCCAACTTTTTCCAACTTCTCCATCACGCTGATTTCACGTGACCAAGACGTATGTCGATACCCCGGGAGCACGAGCAGCGCACCGCCGTGGACGCGGCACGCCCGCTCCTGATCGTCCGTGGTGCAGGCCACAAAAAAGCCCCGGCCATGAAGGCCGGGGCGCAAGGACAGCCAACGGCTGTCGAGAGAGAACCCGATGGGTCGATCGAAAGAATCAGTGGTGGAAGCGCTCCGCGGCCTCCTGGGCCAGCCGGCGGATGGCGTTCCAGTCCTCGGCCTCGACCAGCGACTTCGGCGTCAGCCAGGAGCCGCCCACGCACATCACGTTGGGCTGGGACAGGTAGTCGCCGGCGTTGTCCAGGCTGATGCCGCCGGTCGGGCAGAAGCGCGCCTCGGGGATCGGACCGGCGAAGGCCTTGAGCGCCTTGACGCCGCCGCTGGCCTCGGCGGGGAAGAACTTGAAGCGGCGATAGCCATACTGCCAGCCGATCATCAGCTCGGAGACGGTGGCCACGCCGGGCAGCATCGGCACCGGGCTTTCCACGCCGTAGCGATAGAGCGCCTCGGTGGTGCCCGGGGTCACTACGAAGTCGGCGCCGACCTGCTCGGCCTGGCGATACTGCGCCGGGGTCAGCACGGTACCGATGCCGACGCTGGCCTGGGGCAGCGCCTCCTTGATGCGGCGGGTGGCCTCCAGCGCGCAGTCGGTGCGCAGGGTCACCTCGAGCACGCTGAGGCCGCCTTCGACCAGGGCGGTGGCCAGCGGCACGGCATCTTCCACACGCTGGATGGCGAGCACCGGGATCACCTCGGCCTTGAGGCAGATGCTGTCGATCTCGGTGGTGCGGGTGGAAGGCAGCTGTTTGTCGATGGTCATGGTCATGGCTCCAGAAAGGGGTCCGGGGCTCAGGGCGCCCAGTAGATGCCGAGCGGGCCGGCCAGGAAGGCGCGGATCGGCAGCGCCCGGGTGTCGTCGCCGGCCAGGGCACGGCCGAGCACCGTGCGCTTCTCCTCGCCGGTGATGTGCAGGAAGTGACGCGGGCAGCGGTGCAACCGATCGGCGCTCAGGGTGATGCGCAGCTGGGGCTGGCTCGGCGTGCGCACCGCCACCACCGAATCGGCGGTGGACAGCGCCAGGCCGAGCTCCTGGCTGTCCGGGAACAGCGAGGCGGTGTGACCGTCGCCGCCCATGCCCAGGATCACCACGCTGGCCGGCCAGGTCAGCGCCGCGAGGCGCTCGCTGACCTCGGCCACGCCCTCCTCGGGGGTAGCGGCGGCGCTGGTCAGCGGCACGAAGGTGGCCGCGGCGGCCGGCCCCTGCATCAGGTGGGCGCGCACCAGGCGGGCGTTGCTGTCGTCGGCGTCCTCGGCGACCCAGCGCTCGTCGGCCAGGGTCACGTCGACCCGGGACCAGGGCAGGTCCATGGCGGCCAGGGCCTCGAAGAACGGCACCGGGGTGGAGCCGCCGGACACCACCAGCAGGGCGCGCTCGCGCTCGGCCAGGTCGGCCCGAAGGGCCTCGGCCACGGCCTCGGCGAGCTGCCGGGCCAGTTGCTCACGGGATTGGCTCATCTCAATCGTCCTCGTTCCTGCCGGTCTCAGTAGTCTTCATACCAGCTGCGGCCGTCCTGGGTGATCATGGCGATGGAGGCCACCGGGCCCCAGGAGCCGGCCGGATAGCGGCGCGGTGCCTCGGCGCGGTCGTTCCAGGCCTCGATCAGGCTGTCGCACCACTGCCAGGCATGCTCGACCTCGTCGCGGCGCACGAACAGGTACTGCTGGCCCTTCATCACCTCGAGCAGCAGACGCTCGTAGGCGTCCGGAATCCGCGCCTTGGGGAAGGCACTGTTGAAGTCCAGGTGCAGCGGGCCGCGGCGCAGACGCATGCCCTTGTCCAGGCCGCTGTCCTTGGTCAGCACCTCCAGCGCGATGCCCTCCTCCGGCTGCAGCCGGATCACCAGCTTGTTGGCGGCCAGGTCGCGCTGGTCCGGATCGAAGATGTAGTGCGGCTGCTGACGGAAGTGGATGACGATCTGCGACATCTTGGCCGGCATGCGCTTGCCGGTGCGGATGTAGAACGGCACGCCCGCCCAGCGCCAGTTGGCCACCTCGGTCTTCATGGCCACGAAGGTCTCGGTGTGGCTCGAGGTGTTGGCGCCTTCCTCGTCGAGGTAGCCCGGCACGGTCTGGCCGTCGATGGTGCCGCCGATGTACTGGCCGCGGACCACGTCGCGCCCCAGCATCTCGTCGGTGAACGGCTTGAGCGCCTTGAGCACCTTGACCTTCTCGTCGCGGATGGCGTCGGCGTCGAGGTTGGCCGGCGGGTCCATGGCGATCAGGCAGACCAGCTGCAGCAGGTGGTTCTGCACCATGTCGCGCAGCTGGCCGGCCTCGTCGAAGTAGCCCCAGCGCCCCTCGATGCCGACCTTCTCGGCCACCGTGATCTCCACGTGGGAGATATGGTTCTGGTTCCACTGGGTGCCGAACAGCGGGTTGGCGAAGCGCAGCGCGATCAGGTTCTGGACCGTTTCCTTGCCCAGATAGTGGTCGATGCGGTAGATGCTCGACTCGGGAAACACCGAACCGATGGCATCGTTGACCTCGGCCGAGGATTCCAGGTCGTAGCCGATCGGCTTCTCCACCACCACGCGGCTCGAGGCGTCGAGGCTGCCGCTGGCGTCCAGGTTGCGGCAGATGTCACCGTAGATCTTGGCGCCCACCGACAGGTAGATCACCATCGGCTGCTCGGCGCCCTGGCGCCACTCGCGGATGGCGGCGTAGCCTTCGGGCTGGGTGAAGTCGAGCTGCAGGAAGTCGAGCCGTGCCATGAAGCGTCCCAGCACCTCGCGATCGAGTTCCTCGGCCTTGACGTAGGTCTTCAAGGACTTCTCGACCCGCGCCTTGAAGGCGTCGACATCCAGTTCCTGTCGGGCCAGCCCCAACAGCCGCGTGGAAGGATCGAGCAGCCCCTCGCGCTCCAGGTGGAAGAGCGCCGGGAAGAGCTTGCGCTGGGCCAGATCGCCCAGCGCGCCGAACAGGGCCAGATCGATTGCCGTGCCGAGGTCGCCGAAGGAGCGTCCTTCCTGGGGCCGCTTGTGTTGGCTCATGACCACCCTCATCTGGTTAAATTAACAAAATAATAGCCTATTGCGCCGACCATCTCCAAAAACTTCTGTAAATTTACTACTAAATATGGAGAGGTCCGAGCGGTCACGGCTGGCCGTTACCCGCCCGCGCGCGCTAGGATAGTGGACATAATGTAGTTAAATCACCACATCATATCGACACACCGGCGGCGAACGACGCCGCAACCGCCTCACGGAGACTCCCCCGCGCATGGTCAGTCACGATCTGCTGGACCGCATTCGCCGTCGCCTCGATGAGCTCAACCGATCCGAACGCAAGGTCGCCGACGTCATCCTCGCCGACCCGACCGCCGCCACCAGCATGAGCATCGCCAGCCTGGCCCATGCGGCCTCGGTCAGCGAGCCCACGGTCAACCGCTTCTGCCGCAGCTTCGACGCCAAGGGCTATCCGGACTTCAAGATCAAGCTGGCACAGAGTCTGGCCGGCGGCACGCCCTATGTCAGCCAGGCGGTGGAACCCGGCGACGCGGCGGGCGAGTACACCGGCAAGATCTTCGGCGCCACCATCGCCGCCCTGGACGTCGCCCGACGCGAGATCGACCCGGCCCGGGTCGAGCGCGTGGTCGACTATCTGACCCAGGCCAAGCAGCTGCACTTCTTCGGCCTGGGCGCCTCGGGCGCCGTGGCCCAGGACGCCCAGCACAAGTTCTTCCGCTTCAACATCCCGGTGTCGGCCTATATCGACGTGCTGATGCAGCGCATGATCGCCGCCGCCTGCCACACCGGCGACGTGGTGGTGATCCTGTCCTACACCGGGCGCACCCGCGAGCTGGTCGACATCGCCCAGCTCGCACGCAACAACGGCGCCGTGGTGCTGGGCATCACCGCGCCGGACTCGCCGCTGGCCGACGAGTGCACCGAGACCCTGGCGGTCTCGGCGCCGGAGGACACCGACCACTACATGCCGATGACCTCGCGCATGATCCAGCTGGCGCTGATCGACGTGCTGGCCACCGGCGTGACCCTGCGCCGCGGCGAGGACTTCCTGCCCCATCTGAAGAAGATCAAGGACAGCCTGCGCGAGACCCGCTATCCGATGGGCGACGCAGGCTGAGAGGGCTCAGCCGAGCCGCAGCGTCGGCTCGGCGAGCCCCCGCACCGCAAGCTCGGCGACGAACAGGTCGCCGGCCCCGGGCTCGCGGGCCCGCTGCTCGGCGCTCATGCCCTCGCGGGCGGTGGTGATGTAGAGCGAGGCCAGCCCCGGGCCGCCGAAGGCCGGGCAGGAGGGCTGGGAGGTAGGAAGGACAATGGCGCCGATCTCGCGGCCCTCGCGGTCCAGGCGCACCACCTTGCCGGCGCCCCACAGCGCCAGCCACATGGCACCTTCGGCGTCGATCACCGCGCCGTCGGGATTGCCCTCGCGCTGAGTGAAGTCCACCCAGGGCTCGGGCTCGCCGACCGGCCAGCCTTCGGCGTCCAGCGCCCAACGATAGACGATGCCGCGGGCCGTGTCGGCGAAGTGGGCGTGCTCGCCCCGGGGCGAGAAGCAGATCGCGTTGGGAATCGTCAGCCCGCTCCTGAGCCGCGAAAGCTCGCCGCGATGCAGCCGGTAGAGGCTGCCGGCGCCGCTTTCGGCGCCCTTGCCCATGCTCGACAGCCACAGGCTGCCGTGACGATCCACCCGCGCGTCGTTGCTGCGGGTGACGGCGTTGTCGCCCTCGAAGCCCATCAGCCGCTCGATCGCGCCGCTAGCGAGATCCAGGCGGCTCAGGCGATCCTCGCCCACCACCAGCATTCCGCCGTCGTCCAGCGGCGCGGCCAGCGAGGCCATGTGATCGAGCTCGATCGTGCCGGTCTCGCCGCTTTCCACCTCCAGCCAGTGCAGCCGCTGGCCGAGGATGTCGCACCACACCAGGCGGCCGGACGCCGCGTGCCACTGGGGCCCCTCGCCCAGCTCGCAGCCGCTGGCCACCGCCACACGCGCCACATTACTCATGCCGTCGGATCCGCGGCCTGCCAGGCCTCGACCAGCTTGCGCGCCCGCTCGCCGACCTCTTCGGCGCCGAGGCCGGGCTGGTAGAGAGCGCTGCCGAGCCCGGCGCCGTCGACGCCGGCGGCCCGCCACTGGGCGAAGTTGTCGACGCCGATGCCGCCCACGGCATAGAGCTCGGTCCCCGCCGGCAGCACCGCGCGCACCGCCTTCATCCCTTCGAGGCCGACCTGCACCGCCGGGAACAGCTTGAGCGCCGTGGCGCCCGCATCCAGGGCATCGAAGGCCTCGGAAGGCGTGACGATGCCGGGATAGGACGCCATGCCCAGCCGGCGGGTCTCCTCGATCACCGCTGGGCGGCAGTTGGGCGACACGATCAGCCGGCCGCCGACGGCATGCACATCATGCACCTGCTCGGGCGTCAGCACGGTGCCGGCGCCCACAGCGGCGCGATCGCCCAGCGCCTGCACCAGGCGGCGGATGCTCTCCAGCGGCTCGGGGGAGTTCAGCGGCACCTCGAGGCGGTCGAGGCCGGCGGCGAGCAGCGCCTCGCCGACCTCGACCACCTCGTCGGGGGTGATGCCGCGCAGGATACCGATCAGCGGAAGGGACATGGGACAAGACTCCTGTTCAGTCATGGTCAAGGGCATCGTGCGCGAGGGCGGCGTGAGCCAGCCCGAGGCCGGCCAGCACCGCGCGCCGGTTGGCGATGATCTCGCTTGAGTGGCCCAGTGCCGAGAGCGCCAGGGCGTAGCGGCGGCACAGCGCCTCGCCGCCGATCAGCCGCACGCTCTGGCCTGCGGCCAGCTCGCCACAGGCGCCGGCCAGCTCCAGGCCGATGGCGAGCCCGGAGAGCCGGGCCGCCAGCACGGCGCCGCGGGCCTCGCCGCTCGGCAGGGCATCGTCGAGCAGGTCCATGGCGCGCAGCCCGAACAGCGTCCGGGTGAAGGCCTCCGGTGCGGCGGCGGCCTCGGCCACCGCGGCGCTGAAGGCCTCGCGGCAGGCCGAGTCCTCGAGGTCGTCCTCGGAGAGCGAGTGGGCCAGCACGGAGCGTTCGGCCAGCAGGCGATAGAGCTCGCCGGTCATGTAGGTATGGAAACGCTCGACCCGGCCGCTGTCGAGGGTCGCCCACTTGGCGTGGGTGCCGGGCAGGCAAACGAGGCCGGAGACGCCGGACTCGAGGGCCGCCAGGCCGGCGAGCTGGGTCTCCTCGCCGCGCATCACGTCGAAGCCGCCGGCGTCCGCGCCCTGGCACAGACCGGGCAGCAGACGCACGTCGAGGCGAGAATCGTCGACGGCCGGGCTCACCGCGCCCTCGGCCAGGGCATCGAGCGCGGTGGGTACCGGCCGGTACGGCGCCTCGCGCCAGCCCTGGCGGGCGCCGGCCATGCCACACACCAGCACCGTGATGCGGCCCTCGGCCGGCAGCCAGTCGCCGATGGCGGCCAGCAGCGCCGGCTCATAGTCGGCCGGGGCCAGGCCCAGCATGCCTCGGGCGGCCTCGGCCTCGGCCAGCACCTCACCGCCCGCGTCCATGGCCCAGGCGCGCAGGTTGCTGGAGCCCCAGTCGACGGCGACCCAGGCCAGCCGTGCGGAAATCGCTTGAGTCATCTCGGCCTCGCTTACCATTCGGCGATGGAGCCGTCATCGTGGGTCCACACCGGGTTGCGCCAGCGATGGCCCACCTTGGCGCGCTCCTCGACGAAGGCCTCGTCGATCTCCACGCCCAGCCCCGGCCCCTGGGGAATGGCGCAGAAGCCGTCCTCGATGCTGAGCGCCGACTTGTCGACCAGGTAGTCGAGCACGTCGTTGTCCTTGTTGTAGTGGATGCCCATGCTCTGTTCCTGGATGAAGGCGTTGTGGCTGACCGCATCCACGTGCAGCGAGGTGGCCAGCGTCAGCGGGCCGAGCGGGCAGTGCGGGGCCATGGCCACGTCGTGGGCGGAGGCCAGGGCGGCGATCTTCAGGCCCTCGCTGATGCCGCCGCAGTGCGAGAGATCGGGCTGGACGATGTCGATCATGCCGTCGGCCAGCAGATCGCGGAACTCGAAGCGGGTATGCAGGCGCTCGCCGGTGGCCAGCGGATAGCCGAGCCCGCCGGCGATGTGCTTGAGGCTGGGCAGGTGCTCGGGGGCCACCGGCTCCTCGACGAACATCGGGTGGAAGGGCTCCAGCTCGCGCAGCAGCGCCTTGGCCATGGGCCGGTGCACGCGGCCGTGGAAGTCGATGCCGATGCCGACGTCCGGACCCACCGCCTCGCGGGCCTCGGAGACCCGCGCCACGGCCTCGTCGACCTTGCGATGGCTGTCGACGATCTGCAGCTCCGGGGTGCCGTTCATCTTGAAGGCGGTGAAGCCCTGATCGACCAGCGCCTTGGCGCCCTCGCCCACGTCACTCGGCCGGTCGCCGCCGGTCCAGGCGTACATGCGCATCTTGTCGCGCACGGCGCCGCCCAGCAGCTGGTGCACGGGCACGCCCAGGTCGCGGCCCTTGAGGTCCCACAGCGCCTGGTCGATGCCGGCGATGGCGCTCATCAGGATCGGCCCGCCGCGGTAGAAACCGGCGCGGTACATGGTGTTCCACAGGTGCTCGATGCGGTGCGGGTCCTGGCCGATCAGATAGTCGGACAGCTCGTGGACCGCGGCCTCGACGGTGGCGGCGCGCCCCTCGATGACCGGCTCGCCCCAGCCGTAGACGCCCTCGTCGGTCTCGATCTTGAGAAACAGCCAGCGCGGCGGCACCTGCCAGGTCTTGAGTCGGGTGATCTTCATGGATGGCTCCTTTCTGAAAGCATGAACGGTCAAGCGTGAACGGCCGCCGCAGGGCGACCGCGGATAATCCGTCGACTCAGTCGGCGCGGGCGCCGGTCTCGGTGTCGACGCCCAGGTCGCGGGCGGTGCGGCCCAGCACCTCGCGGGCGGCCCGGGCAGCGCGCGGCCCGTCGCCGCCCTTGATCGCCTCGAGCACCGCGCCGTGGCGTTCCAGGCTGTCGCCGAGGCCGTCGTCGCCGCGGGCGGGACGCTGGGAGTGCTGGACCAGGGCCAGGATCGACGGCCGCAGCAGGTGGCCCATCTGACGCCAGATCAGGTTGTGGCTGGCCTCGTAGATGGCCTCGTGGAAGGCCACGTCGTACTCCACGTGCTGGCCGGCCTGCTCCGAGGCGTCGGCGGTCGCCGTCATGCCGCGGAAGGCCGCCTCGAGGCGGGCCAGATCGTCGGCATCGGCGGCGCGGGCGGCCAGCTCCGCCACCACCGGCTCCGCGGAATAGCGAAAGGCAAGCAGCTCGCGCACCAGCTGCGGCTGGGGATGCGCCAGGCCGACCAGCCAGTCGCTCATCTGCGGATCGAGCAGATGCCAGTCGCCGACCTCGCGCACCCGAGTGCCGCGCCCGGCAGTGCGCTCGAGCAGCCCGGCGGCGGTCAGGCTGGCCAGGGCATTGCGCACCAGGTTGCGGCTGACGGCGCAGCGGGCGGCGATGTCCAGCTCCTTGGGGAAGACGTCGCCGGGCTGCCAGTCGCCGCCCAGCAGCGCCCGGGCCAGTCGCCGCGCCAGCGCATCGGCATCGCCCTGATGCGGGCCCAGTGCCTCGAGACTCATCGATCGCTCCCCATGGCTGAGTGACGTCAGCACAAAATGTCTGACATTTATCGCCAGAGTGTAAGCCCAACCACACCTCCGCGTCATGCGCCTTTGGTCCAATGGTTACCTGACGACAGGCTTGCCATGCCCGCCACCAGCCACAACAATAACCCCCTTCCGCTTCCTTCCAGGAGACCGCCCATGCGCTGGATCGCCGCTTCCGCCGCCGCCCTCGCCCTGTTCGCCCAGGGTGCGGCCGCCGATACCTTCCGCTTCACCGCCATCCCCGACGAGGACCAGTCGCGCCTGGTCGAGCGCTTCTCCCAGGTCGCCGACTACCTCGAGGAGCGGCTCGACGTCGAGGTGGAATACGTGCCGGTGAAGTCCTACGGCGCGGCGGTCACCGCCTTCCGCAACGACCAGGTCCAGCTGGCCTGGTTCGGCGGCCTCTCCGGCGTCCAGGCGCGCCGCCTGGTGCCGGGCTCCCAGGCCATCGCCCAGGGCGCCGAGGACGCGGCCTTCGAGACCTACTTCATCGCCCACCAGTCGACGGGGCTGGAAGAAGGGGACGAGCTGCCCGACGCGATCGAGGACATGAGCTTCACCTTCGGCTCCAAGACCTCCACCTCCGGGCGCCTGATGCCCGAGCACTACCTGCGTCAGCGCTTCGGCGAGGCGCCGGACGAGCTGTTCTCGCGGGTCGGCTTCTCCGGCGATCACTCGCGCACCATCGCCCTGGTCGAGGCCGGCACCTACGAACTGGGCGCGGTCAACTACGCGGTGTGGGACGCCGCCGTGGAGGACGGCCGCGTCGACACCGACCAGGTGCAGGTGATCTGGACCACGCCGAGCTATCCGGACTACCAGTGGACCCTGCGCGGCGACGCCGACGAGCGCTACGGCGAGGGCTTCTCCGACCGGGTCCGCGAGGCGCTGCTCGAGATGGACGACCCCGAGCTGCTCGACAGCTTCCCGCGTTCGGCCTTCATCCCCGCCGACAATGCCATGTACGCGCCGATCGAGGACGTGGCGGAAGAGCTCGGCCTGCTGCGCTGATGGCGCCGACAGAACACACGAACGAGCCACTGCTGACGCTCGACGGCGTCGATCTGGGCCACGGCGAGCGGGTGGTGCTGCCCCGGGTGCATCTGCGGCTGGCGCGCGGCGAGCGCGTCGCCCTGCTTGGCCCCAGCGGGGCCGGCAAGTCCACGCTGCTGGCGGCCCTGCGCACGCGGCTCGGCGATACGGTCGCCTGGTGCCCGCAGCACCACGGCCTGGTGCCGGGGCTGGCGGTCTATCACAACGTCTACATGGGCCGGCTCGCCGAGCATTCGGCGCTGGCCAATCTGTGGAACCTGGTGCGGCCGCTGCGCGGCCCCTGGGGCGAGGTGGCCGCGCTGTGCACGCTGGTCGGCCTGGACGGGCTGATGCGCCGCCCCGTGGGGCAGCTGTCCGGCGGCCAGCGCCAGCGCACCGCCATCGCCCGGGCGCTCTACCAGCAGCGTGAGGTGTTCCTGGGCGACGAGCCGGTGGCCAGCGTCGATCCCCACCAGGCCCACCGCCTGCTGGGACTGATCGAGGAACGCCACGCCACCAGCGTGATCGCCCTGCACCAGCGCGAACTGGCGCTGACCCGCTTCGACCGCGTCTGGGGCCTGCGCGACGGCCGGCTGGTGATCGACGCCCCGGCGTCGACGCTGAGCCTGGCCGACCTCGACGCCCTCTATCCGGACGCCGACGATACCGCCCCGTCCGGGGAGCCCCCCGAACCCGCGGCGCCCTCGCCGGCGTCCCTGCCCTGCTCCCGGGGGCGTGCATGAGCGAGGCCACCCTGCCGCGTCGGCCGTCCTGGCTGGCCGGCCGCGCCACGGGCCCGCGCCTGGCCCGCCACACCCTGACGCTGATCGCCCTGGCGCTGCTGCTGCTGCCGCTGGCCGATCTGTCGGTGGTCACCCGCGACCCGTGGACGGAACTCGGGCGGATGCTCCAGGGCCTGGCCTGGCCGGACTTCGCCGGCATCGAGTCGCCCTTCCATGCCCTGGGGCTGACCGTCTCGGTGGCACTGTGGGGCACGCTGGCCGGCGTGGTGCTGGGCTTCCCGCTGGCGCTGCTGTTCGCCCGTTCGCGGCTGGTGCGTGCCGGCTGCGCCTTCGTGCGCGCCATCCACGAGCTGTTCTGGGCGCTGCTGTTCCTGCAGGTGTTCGGGCTCTCGGCGCTGACCGCCCTGGCGGCACTGGCGATTCCCTACGCCGGCATCTTCGCCAAGGTGTTCGCCGAGATCCTCGAACAGACCCCGCGCGCGCCGGCCGACGCCCTGCCGCCCGGCGTCGGGCGGCTGTCGCGCTTCCTCTATGCCGAGCTGCCGCTGGCCTGGACCCAGCTCGCCGCCTACACCCGCTACCGCTTCGAGTGCGGCCTGCGCGCCAGCGTGCTGCTGGGCTTCGTCGGCCTGCCGACGCTGGGCTTCCAGCTCGAGACCGCCTTCCGCGAGGGACGCTATCCCGAGGCCGGCGCCCTGCTGTGGTGCTTCTACCTGCTGATCGCCACCCTGCCCTGGTGGAGCCACCGGCGGCTGGTGCCGCTGCTGCTGGTCGGCGGCGTCTTCCTGCTCGGCCCCTGGCCGGCGGTGGACGGCGGGCTCTTGTGGCGCTTCGTCAGCCAGGACCTGTGGCCCGCGCCGCTGCTGGCGAGCGACTGGGCGGGGCTGGTCGACTGGTTCGCGAGCATCCCCAAGCTCGGCCCGGCCATCGGCAACACCCTGCTGCTGGCGCTGCTCGGCACCGTCGGCGCGCTGCTGGTGGCGATGGCGCTGTGGCCGCTGGCCAGCCGCCACTTCGGCCATCCGGCGACCCGGCTGGCCGGCCGCGGGCTGCTGGTGCTGCTGCGCTCGACGCCGGAACTGATGCTGGCCTTCGTCTTCCTGCTGCTGCTCGGCCCCTCGCTGCTGCCCGCCTGGCTGGCGCTGGCGCTGCACAACGGCGCGTTGATCGCCTTCCTCGCCGCCCGCCACGCCGACGGCCTGGAGCCCGGCATGCCGGGGCTGCCCGCCTCGGGCCGGCTGGCCTACGAGCTGCTGCCGCGGGTCTATCCGAGCCTGCTGGCGCTGCTCTACTACCGCGCCGAGGTGATCCTGCGCGAGACGGCGATCCTCGGCATGCTGGGGGTGGCGACGCTGGGCTACTACATCGACGAGAACTTCCAGTACCTGATGTTCGACACCGCGGCCTTCCTGCTGCTGGTCACCGCCGGGCTCAACATCGCCGTGGATGCCCTCTCGCGCCGGCTCAGGCCCCGGGAGGTGCCGCTCGAAGACCCCTGCCTGCGCTGAACCGATCGTCAGGCAGTGACGCCAACGAAAAAGGCCGACGCATGATGCGTCGGCCTTTTAGCATTTCATGGCCGCTCGCTCAGGAAGCGGCTGCTCGAACGCCGGCTCAGGCGTCCTTTACCAGGGCGGTGACGGTGACCTCGACCCGGAGCTCGTCGGCCGGCAGCGGCGCGCAAACGCAGGTCCGCGCCGGGGCGTGGCCCTCGGGCACCCAGGCGTCCCACACGGCGTTCATGGCCGCGACGTCGTTGCCGTCCTTGAGGTAGACGGTGGCGGTCAGCAGGTGCTCGCGGTCGGAGCCGATCTCGGCCAGCAGGCCATCGACGCGGGCCAGCATGCTCTCGGTCTGCTCGGTGATGTCGCCCTGGCGGGCCTCGGGGCCGGCCACCTGGCCGCACAGGTAGGCCACGCCGTTGTGGATCACGGCCCGGCTCATGCGGGCCTTGGTGTCATGGCGCTGGAGGGTCATGGCATCGCTCCTGAAGTCGATAAAAAAAGGCCCTCGATCTTACCGCAGTGCAAGGCTTAGCGACCCGTCATGCCTACCAAAGTTTTTCACATATATAGCAATATCAACCAATCTTCGAAACTAAAGCAGAAATATCATCCAAATGAATGATGAGGCATTCATGCTTCCTCTGCCTTCAGCGGCATGAACATCGTCGTGCGATTGTCGCGCTGTAAGTCTTTCCCCATCGCCACGACAGAGCAGGGCGTATCAGGCGAATCGCCACGAGGCGCACCCGACGACCCAGAAGGAGAGATCCCATGAAGCGTTCCACCATGCTGGCTGCCGTGTTCACCACCGCCATCGCCCAGGCGGGCGCCATGAGCGCCGCCCAGGCCCAGGACGACGAAGCCATGGAGAAGTGCTACGGCGTGGCCCTGGCCGGCCAGAACGACTGCAAGGCGGGCCCGGGCACCACCTGCGCCGGCACCTCCACCGTGGACTACCAGGGCAACGCCTGGACGCTGGTGCCGGAAGGCACCTGCACCAGCATCGAGACGCCCCACGGTATGGGCAGCCTGAGCGAGATCGAGCGTCCCTGATGGCCATGCCGGCCCGCCACGCGGCGGGCCGGCGCTGACAAGGAGATCGCCATGTCACCGTCCCTGACGCCGAATGCCGTGGGCATCGGCTTCAAGCCGCAGCATGCACAGGCGCTGCTCGCCGCCCCCCGGACGGCGGATTTCCTGGAGCTGCATGCCGAGAACCACATGAGCGCGGGTGGTCCCGCCCGCGAGGAGCTCCTTGAACTGGCCGAGCGCTATCCGCTCTCGGTACACGGCGTGGGGCTGTCGCTGGGCGGCGCCGAGCGCCCCGACCCGGCGCACCTCGCCCGGCTGGTCGAGCTGGTGAATCGGCTATCGCCGGCGCTGGTCTCGGAGCACCTGGCCTGGAGCCGGCTCGACGGCGACTGCTACAACGACCTGCTGCCGGTGCCGCTCACCGAGGAGAGCCTGACGCTGCTCGCCCGCAATATCGACATCGTCCAGCAGGCGCTGGGGCGCCGGCTGCTGATCGAGAACCCCAGCCTCTACGTGACGATCCCGATCAACACGCTCGACGAGGCCGACTTCCTCACCGAGCTGGTGGCCCGCACCGGCTGCGGGCTACTGCTGGACCTCAACAATGCCTATATCTGCGCCCATAACCTGGGGCGCGACCTCGACGCCTACCTGGCCGCCCTGCCCTGGCAGGCCGTGGGTGAGATGCACCTGGCCGGCCATAGCCTCGACACCGCCGTCGAGCCGCCGCTGCGCATCGACGACCACGGCGGCCCGGTCACCGAGGCCGTCTGGTCGCTGTATCGCCGCTGGGCGCCCGCCGCCCCCGAGGCGCCGACCCTGATCGAGTGGGACGCCAACGTGCCGACGCTCGATCGCTGGCTCGAGGAGGCCGAGCTGGCCCGTGCCCATCGCGCCACCGCCCTGCCGGGCGAGGCGTCACGGGACAAGGCGCCGAGGAGGATGCCGGCATGATCGCCCTGGCCGACTGGCAGCGACGCTTCGCCGCCGCCCTGCGCGCCCCCGGTGTCGAGACGCCCGCCGAACTGGGCACGCGCGCGGGACTCGACGTGTATCGCAACAACGTCCGTCAGAGCCTGATCGAGGCCCTGGCCAGCGCCTTTCCCCATACCCGAACCCTGCTCGGCCCGCGCTACTTCGCCGCCGCGGCCGGCGACTACGCCCGCGATCACCTGCCCCGGGAGCCGCGGTTATCTCGCTACGGCGCCGGCTTCGCCGACTTCCTGGACGACCTGCCGCCGCTGGCCGGCCATCGCTACGCGAGCGACGTCTGCCGGCTGGAGCGCGCCCGGCTCGACGTCGGCCATGCCGCCGAGGCGCCGGCCCTGGACGCCACCCGGCTGGCCGAGCATCCCGACCCGGCACGCCTGTGCGTGACGCCGCGGCCGGCCACGCGGCGAGTGCGCTGTCGCTTCGCGGTGGGCACGCTGTGGCAGCGACTGGAGCAGGACGAGGCGACGGACGACCCCGTCGTCGCCGGCGAGGAGGACTGGCTAGCGGTGCGCCGCGGCGAGCGCGTGCTGCTGACGCCAATCGACGCCGTCACCGCCACGCTGTATCGCAGGCTTCGGGAGCATCCCGGCGCGGCCCTGGGCGACGCGCTGGCGACGGTCGCCGAGGCCCACGGCGAGACGGCGGCCGGCGAGGCACTGGGCACCCTGCTCGGCCTCGGCGCGCTGTGCGAGCGCCATGCCGCGCCCAGTGATGACGAGCCGAACGAGGAGGCCGCCCCATGAACGTGCTGCTGATGCCACTGCGCCTCTACTATCGCCGCCTCGAGCCGGCCCTCGACCGGCTGCCCTTCGATCTCGTGACCCTGCTGGCGCGCATCGTGCTCGGTAGCGTCTTCTTCCGTTCGGCGCTGACCAAGGTCGACGGCTTCTCGATCGCCCAGAGCACCTTCTTCCTGTTCGAGCACGAGTACGCCCTGCCGCTGATCTCGCCGGTGCTCGCCGCCTGGCTGGCGACGCTGGCCGAGTTCGGGCTGTCGCTGCTGCTGTGGGCGGGCCTGGCGACCCGCCTGGCCGCCCTGGGCCTGCTGCTCATGACGCTGGTGATCCAGACGTTCGTCTATCCCGATGCCTGGGTCACCCACGGCCTCTGGGCCACGGGGCTGCTGACCCTGCTGCTGCGCGGCCCCGGCGCGCTGTCGCTGGATCGCCTGTTAAGCCGCCTGCTGGGCCGTCAGGTATCGGCGGCCTGACGCAGCACGCCCTGGGCCAGGCACCAGCCGCCGACCAACAGCGCCAGCATGCCGGCCAGCACCAGCGAGAAGGACGCCCCCAGATCCAGCGCCACGCCGAGCACCGCCGGGGCGATGCCGGTGGAGAAGACCATGGCCGCGCTCAGCGTGGCCCGTACCCGCCCCAGATGTTCGGCGCCCCACAGCCGCACCAGCAGGCTGGTGGCGATGGATTCCTGAGACCCCATGGCGAGCCCGCCGCCGACCATCAGCGCCCAGATCGCCAGATGGCCGCCCAGGGTGAGCGCCAGCATCAGCCCCAGCGCGAAGGGCAGCAGATAGAGCCTGGCCAGGCGCACCGCGCCCAGCCGATCCACCCAGTGCCCGCCGAGCAGCGCGCCGGGCAGCTTGGCGAGCCCCATGCCGGTCAGCGCCAGGGAATAGATCGCCAGCGAGCTGCCCATCGACGAGGTCAGCTGCGCCTGATAGATGAACAGCCCGGTCATGGCCACCGGCAGGGTCATCAGCAGCGGCAGCAGGCGCCAGAAGCGTGCATCGCGAAACGGCCTCGGCCCCTGCGCCGCCGCGGCCCTGTCGGGGCGTGCGCCGGGCGCCTCGGGCCAGGGCGCCCGCATCAGCACGAGTACCCACAGCGCCGCCAGCACCGCGGCCAGCCCCCACCACAGCTCGCGCCAGCCGAGCCACACCAGCAGCCCCGCCACCAGCGGCGGCAGCAGGGTCTCGCCGAGCATCAGCCCCATGCCGGCGAGCCCCAGGGCCCGACCGCGCAGTCCCTCGAACTCGCGCCCGGCCAGGGTGTTGCCGAGGTGGCTCATCATGCCCTGGCCGCACAGGCGCACCAGCCCCAGGCCAAGCAGCCCCAGCGGCCACCAGGGCGAGGCGGTCAGCAGCAGGATGCCGATGCCCAGCGCCGCCAGGATGGCCAGCGCGAAGCGGCGCGGCGCCACCCAGTCGATGGCGGGCCCCAGGCGCAGCATGGCGAAGCCGGCGGCCAGGGTGACCAGCGAATAGGCGGTGCCGAACTCGCCGGCGGAGAAGCCCAGCCGTTCGGCGATGGGCGCCTGGAACAGGCCGACGAAGAAGCTCTGCCCCAGGCTCGACGAGAACATCGCCAGCACGGCGATGCCCATCAGCCCCCGATGGTCCCTCAGCAGGGTGCGATAGCTCATGGTGTTCTCCCGGCGCCCTGACACATCACGGTAACAGGCGCGATGACACGAAAAGGCCCCGCCATGGCGGGGCCCTGAAGCGCGACGAAGCGGCTCAGCGCAGCAGCAGCACCGGCACGCTGGCGTGGCGCAGCATGGCGGTGGTGGTGCTGCCCACCAGCAGGTGGCGGATGCGGGAATGGCCGTAGGCCCCCATCACCACCAGGTCGATGTCGTGCTCGTCCTTGTAGGCACGCAGGGTCTCCTCGACCTCGCCGGCGCGGATCGCGCCCTCGGCCTCGTGGCCGGCCTCGCGCAGGGTGGCGAGCGCCCAGTCGAGCTGGGAGCGGTTGTCGCCGGTCTCGGCGCCGACGATCACCACGTGGCAGGCGATGCCGGCGAACAGCGGGCTCTTCGCCAGCAGCTCGACGCCCTTGCGGGTGGTATTGCTGCCGTCGAAGGCGATCATCACCTTCTCGGGGCGCTTGAAGGCCTGAGGCACCACCAGGATCGGGCGATGCTGGCCGCGCACCACCCGCTCGAGGTTGGAGCCCAGGTGCTCGCTGTCCTGGTGGGCGCTGCCGCCGCGCTTGCCCACCACCAGCAGGCGGATCTCGCCCTCCAGCTCGGCGAGGGTCTCGACCAGGGTGCCGTTGCGCTGGCGGCTGCCGGGCTCCGCCACGCCGTCCTCGACGGCGCGCTCCTGGGCCGCCTTGAGCATCAGCCGGCCCTGCTCCTGGGCCACCTTGGCGCGCTGCTCGTCGAGCTGAGAGAGTTCCTCGAGCAGGTGCTCGCGGGAGCCCAGCCCGATGTTGCCGGAGAGATCCGCCTCGGCGGTCTGGGGGTGGTTGTCGACCACGTGCAGGAAGGTCAGCGGCGCCTCCAGCGCCTGACTGGCCCAGGCGGCGTAGTCGCAGACGCCCTCGGAAAACTGCGAGCCGTCGATGGCGGCCATCACCTGTTCTGTCATCTGTCTGTCCTGAAGCCGGCGTGTGTCGTTGTCGCTGCCCTGAGTTCTACCC
This sequence comes from Halomonas sp. SL1, assembly GCF_003030865.2. Taxonomy (NCBI): domain Bacteria; kingdom Pseudomonadati; phylum Pseudomonadota; class Gammaproteobacteria; order Oceanospirillales; family Halomonadaceae; genus Halomonas; species Halomonas sp. SL1. The sequence goes on from NZ_PYUQ02000011.1 coordinate 393,021, forward strand.
CATCGGCGGCGACCTGCATAGGGCCGGGCGCTGCCTGACGCCCGGCAGGCGGGCTCAACGCTTCGGCGCGTCGAAGTCCTGGGGCTCGTCGGTGTAGACGCAGACGTTGGCGTCGGCCACATCGCCGTCCTCGGCCTCGACCTGGGTGGCGAAGAAGTGCTGGATCTCACGGCGGTTGCAGTGCGCCTCGAAGGCCTCGCGGCTGGCCCAGATCTCGTGGAACACGATCGGGTAGCTCGTGCCCGGGGCGTTGGGGTGATCGACGTGGCGCGTCACCGTGTACTGGAGGCAGCCGTCCTCGCGATGGGCGTTGGGCTCCAGCGCCTGCAGCGCGGCGAACACCGCCGCCTCGCGGCCGGGCTTGGGCTGGAACTGGGCGATGCAGTAGACCTTCTGTGACATGTCGTCATTCCTTGTCATGGTGGGGCGGGCCGGCGGTCGCGCCGGCCCGTGCGGCCGAATGCCTGACGCGACTCAGTGGCCGCCCATCAGCTTCTCGACGGCTTCCGGATCGTCATGGATGGCGTAGCGATCGACGATGGTGGCGCTGGCCTCGTTGAGGCCGACCAGCTCGACCTCGGTGCCCTCGCGGCGGAACTTGATCACCACCCGATCCAGCGCCTGCACGGCGGTGATGTCCCAGAAGTGTGCCCGGGACAGGTCGATGGTGACCTTCTCCACGCTCTCCTTGAAGTCGAAGGCGCGGCCGAAGCGCTCGGAGGAGGCGAAGAACACCTGGCCCACCACCCGATAGACCCGGTGACGACCCGCCTCGGCCTCCTCGACGCCGATGTAGAGGATGTTGCCGACCTTGTTGGCGAAGAACAACGCCGCCAGCAGCACGCCGACGAACACGCCCATGGCCAGGTTGTGGGTGCCCACGGTGACCGCCACGGTGGCCAGCATCACCAGGTTGGAGGACATCGGGTGCTGCTTGAGGTCGCGGATCGAGGTCCAGCTGAAGGTGCCGATGGAGACCATGATCATCACCGCCACCAGCGCCGCCATGGGAATCTGCGACACCCAGTCGGCGAGGAACACCACCATGATCAGCAGCATCACGCCGGCGAACAGGGTGGAAAGACGACCGCGGCCGCCGGATTTGATGTTGATCACCGACTGCCCGATCATCGCGCAGCCCGCCATGCCGCCGAGCAGACCGGTACCGATGTTGGCGATGCCCTGGCCCTTGCACTCGCGGTTCTTGTCGCTCTCGGTGTCGGTCAGGTCATCGACGATGGTGGCGGTCATCATCGACTCCAGCAGGCCCACCACGGTGAGCATGATGGCGTAGGGGAAGATGATCGACAGGGTCTCGAGGTTGAGCGGCACATCGGGCCACAGGAACACCGGCAGGGTGTCGGGCAGTTCGCCCATGTCGCCCACGGTGCGGATGTCGAGGCCCATGACCATGGCCACGCCGGTCAGCACCAGGATGCACACCAGCGGCGACGGCAGCGTCTTGCCGATCACCGGCAGGTAGGGGAAGAGATAGATGATGCCCAGACCCGCCGCGGTCATGGCATAGACGTGCCAGGTGACGTTGGTCAGCTCCGGCAGCTGCGCCATGAAGATCAGGATCGCCAGGGCGTTGACGAAGCCGGTCACCACCGAGCGCGAGACGAAGCGCATCAGGTCGGCCAGGCGCAGGTAGCCGGCGACGATCTGCAGCGCGCCGGTGAGCAGGGTCGCGGCCAGCAGGTACTCGAGCCCGTGCTCCTTGACCAGCGTGACCATCAGCAGCGCCATGGCGCCGGTGGCCGCCGAGATCATGCCCGGCCGGCCGCCGGCGAAGGCGATGATCACCGCCATGGAGAAGGAAGCGTAGAGGCCGATCTTGGGATCGACGCCGGCGATGATCGAGAAGGCGATGGCCTCGGGAATCAGCGCCAGGGCGACGACGATGCCCGACAGGAGATCGCCCTTGATGTTGGAGAACCAGTCTTGCTTGAGGGATCGAGTCATGCTGCGGTCCAGTCGAGGGTGGAGGTGGATGCCATGAAGGCGTCAGGGTCGTGTCGTGCGCAGCCCTTCCCGGCCTCGCGAGAAGGCCGATGCCGTGGCGCCGGTCATGCGCCGAGGCACATGGAACGCATCGTGGCGCTGCGGGAGAGAGGCTGACGGTGCAAGGCGGGCGCGGGGCGCCCAGGACATCGAGACGATGCCCGGCCACGATGACATCGTGACGACGTCATCGCGGCCCGAATTCGGGAGGGAAAGGCTAGGGCGGCGTGGCCAGCCCGGAACGAGAGGGCATCACGGTATGTCGGTTCCCTTGCGTTGGATCGACGAGACAACGGGCAGATCCGGCTACCCCGTCAGGAGCGCGGGAGTCTACCAGACACGCCGGATCGCTGCATCCGGCGAGACCCGAAGATCGACGAGGGGCACCGGGGACACGATGGCGGTTCATGCTCCCGCCATCACGGATTCCCCTTGTCGTTGTCGTTGCCGCCAGCGCCGGCGCCGGTCATCGACTTGAAGGCCTCCACCAGGTCGATGGGCAGCGGCACCACGATGGTCGAGGCGTTCTTGTTGCTCATGTCGCTCATGGTCTGCAGGTAGCGAAGCTGCAGCGACGTCGGGTTGCCGGACATGACGTTGGCGGCCTCGAGCAGCTTCTGCGAGGCCTGCAGCTCGCCCTCGGCGTGGATCACCTTGGCGCGCCGCTCACGCTCGGCCTCGGCCTGGCGGGCGATGGCGCGGATCATGCTGTCGTCCAGGTCGACGTGCTTGATCTCCACGTTGGCCACCTTGATGCCCCAGCTCTCCGCCGAGGCGTCGATGATCTCCTGGATGTCGTCGTTGAGCCGGTCGCGCTCGGAAAGCATCTCGTCCAGGTCGTGCTTGCCGAGCACCGAACGCAGCGTGGTCTGGGCCAGCTGGCTGGTGGCGCTGACGAAGTGCTCGACCTGGATGATCGCCTTCTCCGGGTCGACCACCCGGAAGTAGAGCACCGCGTTGACCTTCACCGTGACGTTGTCCTGGGAGATCACGTCCTGCTCGGGCACGTCCATGGTGATCACCCTGAGGTCGACCACCTCCATCTTCTGGATGCCCGGGATGATGATGAACAGCCCCGGGCCCTTCACCGCCTGGAAGCGCCCCAGGAAGAACACCACGCCGCGCTTGTACTCCGGCAGGATGCGGATCGAGGCCGCGATCAGCATCAGCACCAGCACCAGCGGCACGAGATAGGAAATCAGCATGTCGGCTCTCCTTTCGGTCTCAAGGGCAGATCGGTTTCAAGGGCGTATCGCTTTTCAAGGGCTTACCGGTCTCGGGGGTGATCGATCTCGGGGTCGAAACGTCGGGCGCTATCAGCGCTCGGCGGCCGATGCCTGAAGCGGCTCGACGTCGACGGTAAGCCCGTCGATGGCGACCACCCGCACCGTCTGTCCGCGGCGCAGCGCCTGCTCGCTGCGGGCGTTCCAGCGTTCGCCGTGCAGGCGCACGTGACCCTCGCCCTGGAAGTCTTCCAGCGCCTCGGCCTCGAGGCCCACCAGCTCCTCCTGCCCGGTGCGCGGCGAGCGCCGGCGCAGCCCGATGAAGCGGGTCATCACCCACAGCATCAGGCCCGCCGCCACCAGGGCCACGCCGCCGATCAGCGGCAGCGAAATATTCAGGGTATCCGCGTCCATGAGCATCACCGATCCGATCACGAAGGCCACGATGCCGCCGATCCCCAGGATGCCGAAGCTGGGCATCAGCGCCTCGCCGACGATCAGCCCCAGCCCCACCAGGATCAGCGCCAGGCCGGCATAGTTGACGGGCAGCACCTGGAAGGCGAACAGTGCCAGCAGCAGGCAGATGATGCCGATGGTGCCCGGCACCAGGCTGCCGGGATTGGAGAGTTCGAAGATCAGGCCGTAGAAGCCGATGATCATCAGGAAATAGGCTACGTTGGGGTTGGTGATCACCTCCAGCAGCCGGGTGCGCCAGTCGGGATCGAAGCGCTCGACGACGAGATCCGTGGTCTGCAGGGTGAGCGTGCCGTCCTCCATCACCACCTCGCGGCCGTCGATCTGGGCGAAGAGGTCGTCGAGATCGGTGGCCAGCACGTCGATGACGTTCTCTTCAAGCGCCTCCCGGGCGGTGAGGTTGACCGCCTCGCGCACCGCCGCCTCGGCCCAGTCGGCGTTGCGGCCGTGGCGATCGGCCAGCGAGCGGATATAGGCCACGGCGTCCTCCAGCACCTTGCGCTCCATGGCGGTCTCGCCGCGGCGCTTGGGCACGGCCTCCTCATCGTCCGCCGCCGTGTCGTCGCCCGCCCCGGCCGAGGTCTCGACTGCCTCGTCGCCCTCGGCCGACGACGCCGGCGCGGCGGCCGACTTGTCCTTGCCACCGGACGACGGCTCCGAATCCTGCGCGCCTGCATCGTCCGGCGCTTCCGGCTCGCCGATGCCGGGCAGCCCGCCCCCGCCGCCGATCTGCACCGGCGTGGCCGAGCCCAGATGCGTGGCCGGCGCCATGGCCGCCACGTGGCTGGCATAGAGCAGGTAGGTGCCGGCGCTGGCCGCCCGGGCGCCGCCGGGCGAGACGTAGAACGCGACCGGAATCTCCGAGGACAGCATCGCCGAGATCATGTCGCGCATGGAGGCGTCGAGCCCCCCGGGCGTGTCCAGCTGCACCACCACCAGACGTGCCTCGCGCTCGGCGGCGATGTCCAGGCCGCGCAGGAAGTAGTCGCCGGTGGCCGGGCCGATGGCGCCGTCGAGGGTCATCACCAGCGCCGTGCCGCGCTGCTGCTGCGCCGCGGCGTGCCAGGCGGCGAGCCCGCCCATCAGCAGGCAGGCCAGGCTAAACCAGAACAGCACGCGATGCGGCAGGGACGACCGGGACATCATGGCAACCTCGCCTCGATCTCGGGATGGGTACAGGCCATAGCGTCGGAACGCATTAGGGCCTGCCGATCAGTGTAGACGCCGTGACCACGGACGAGGGCCCAGCGTTTACCATCGACCCGAGAGGGCAACGCCCTCGCCGCGCTATGCTGGTGGCGCCGTAAGGAAAACGGCGCGGCCACGACACAACCGAAGCCGCCTCACGCCACTCTCATCGTTTCTTTCCATCGCCAAGGACGCCTCGATGCCCTCACGCCGCTCGCCGACACGCTCGCTCCCTTTCCTGCCGCTGCTGCTGGGCGCGGCCCTGTCGCTCGCCGGCGTGCTGACCGCTCCGCCGACCCGAGCCCAGGACGCGCCGTCGGCCGAGCGCTGGGCCGACATCGAGGCCGAGGCCCGGGGCCAGACCGTGTACTGGAACGCCTGGGGCGGCGACGCCACCATCAATCGCTACATCGACTGGGTCGCCGAGCGGATGGACGAGCGCTTCGACATGGAGGTGGTGCACGTCAAGCTCGATGACGCCGCCGCCGCGGTGTCGCGGGTGATCGCCGAGAAGTCGGCCGGCAACGTCGACGACGGCGCCATCGACCTGGTGTGGATCAACGGCGAGAACTTCGCCGCCATGAAGCGCCACGGTCTGCTGTACGGCCCCTTCGCCTCGCGGCTGCCGAACTTCGCACTGACCGCCCCGGCGGCCAACCCCGAGGTCGTCACCGACTTCACCCTGCCCACCGAGGGCTTCGAGTCGCCCTGGGGCAAGGCCCAGCTGACCTTCTACTTCGATGCCGCGCGGGTCGAGGCGCCGCCGGGCAGCATGGCCGAGCTTCTCGACTGGGCCCGCGCCCATCCCGGGCGCTTCACCTACCCGCTGGTGCCGGACTTCCTGGGCAGCACCTTCCTCAAGCAGGCGCTGATCGAGCTGACCGAGAACCCGAGCGTGCTGGCCGAGCCGGCCTCGGCCCACGACGTGGCGGCGGTGACCGCCCCGCTGTGGGACTTCCTCGACGCCCTGCACCCGCACCTGTGGCGCGAGGGCCGCGACTTCCCCAGCGGCGGCCCCGAGCTCAAGCGACTGATGGGCGACGGCGAGCTGTCGCTGACCTTCACCTTCAACCCCTCCGAGCCCGCCGCCGCGGTGGCCGCCCATCGGCTGCCGCCGAGCACCCGCAGCTACGTGCTCGACGGCGGCACCCTGGGCAACGTGCACTTCGTGGCGATCCCCTTCAACGCCGCCCACGAGGCCGGGGCCATGGTGCTGGCCAACTTCCTGCTCTCGCCCGAGGCCCAGGCCCGCAAGCAGGACATCGACGTCTGGGGCGATCCCACGGTGCTCGACATGGACGCCCTCACGCCCGAGCAGCGCGCGGCCTTCGACGTCGACGACGCCTCCCCCGCCCGGCTGCCGCCCGAGGCGCTGGGACGCCTGCTGCCGGAGCCCCACCCCAGCTGGGTGGAGGCGCTGGAGGCGGGCTGGCAGGCGCGCCATGGCGACGGCTGAGTCGGCAGACGCCTTCCGGATCTCGCGCTGGGGCCGGGGCCGATGACGCCGTTCGAGCGGGCGATCCGCCCCTTCCCGACCCTGACCCTGGCGCTGCTGAGCCTGCCGGTGGCGGCGGGGCTCGTCGGTGTGGTGGCGCCGGCCTTCGGCTGGCTGCCGGCGCTGGGCGGCGAGACCCTGACGCTGGCGCCCTGGCGCGATCTGCTCCAGGCACCGGGCCTCGCCGACATGCTGCGCCTGAGCCTGGTCACCGGGCTCGCCAGCAGCCTGATCGCGCTGACCATCGTGGTGCTGTTCCTCGGCGCCTTTCTCGGCACCCGCCCCTTGCGCTGGGTACAGCGCCTGCTGGCGCCGCTGCTGGCGGTGCCTCACGCCGCCGCGGCCATCGGCCTGGCCTTCCTGCTCGCGCCCTCGGGGCTCGCCAGCCGGCTGGTCTCGCCCTGGGCGAGCGGCTGGCAGCAGCCGCCGGACTACCTGTTTCCCGGCGACCCGGCAGGGCTGGCGCTGATCGCCGGACTGGTGCTCAAGGAGGTGCCCTTCCTGCTGCTGATGAGCCTCGCCGCCCTGCCCCAGTGCCGCGCCGAGGAACGCTTGCACGTCGCCCGTGCGCTGGGCTACGGGCGGCTCAACGCCTTCCTGCGCGCGGTGCTGCCGGGGCTCTATCCGCTGATCCGGCTGCCGGTCTATGCGGTGATCGCCTTCGCCGGCTCCACGGTGGACGTGGCGATCATCCTCGGCCCCTCGACGCCGCCGACCCTGGCCGTGGCGGTGATGCGCTGGCTGAACGATCCCGATCTGGCGCTGCGCTTCCAGGCCTCGGCCGCGGCACTGCTGCAGCTCGGCGTCACCGCCCTGTCGCTGCTGGCCTGGTGGCTGGCCGAACGGCTGGTGGCGAGGCTCGCCACCGGCTGGCTGGTGAATGGCCACCGCGCCCGCGGCGAACGCCTCGGTCGCGCGCTGGCGAGCGGGCTCACCGGGCTCTCGATCCTGCTGCTGGGCGCGAGCCTGCTGGGGCTGGCGCTGTGGTCGCTGGCCGCCTGGTGGCCCTTCCCCGCCGCCTGGCCGTCGCCGATGACCCTCGACGCCTGGCGCCAGGGGCTCGCGTCCGGCGGCGCACCGCTCGCCCACACCGCGAGCCTGGGGCTCGCCTCGACCCTGCTGGCGCTGACGCTCGCCGTCGGCTGCCTGGAGGCCGAGACCCTGCGCCGCCGAGCGCTGGCGCCGAGTGCCCAGCTGATCCTCTACCTGCCGCTGCTGGTGCCGGCGGTGGCCTTCCTGTTCGGGCTGGTGCAGTGGCAGGCCCAGCTGGGCATCGCACCGGGCTGGCTCCCGGCGGCGCTGGGCCACGCGCTGTTCGTGCTGCCCTATGTCTTCCTCACGCTTGCCGAAAGCTATCGCCGGCTCGATCCGCGCTGGGGCCAGGTCGCCGCCGCGCTCGGCGCCTCGCAGGCCCGCGTGTTCTGGCGGGTGCGCCTGCCGCTGCTGGCCGCGCCGATCGCCGTGGCCGCGGCGGTGGGCTTCGCCGTCAGCGTCGGCCAGTACCTGCCGACCCTGCTGCTCGGCGGCGGCCGGCTGGCGACCCTGACCACCGAGGCGGTGAGCCTGGCCAGCGGCGGCGATCGCCGCCTGACCGCGGTCTTCGCGCTGGGCCAGCTGGCGCTGCCGGCGCTGGGCTTCATGCTGGCCGTCGCTCTACCGCGCTGGCTGTTTCGCCATCGCGCCCCTTCCGCCTTCCCGACATGAGCCACGCCATGCCCGAACCGAGCCCGCTGATCCTCGACGACATCGTCATCACCCGCGACGGCCGCCCGCTGGTGGCCGTGGACGCCCGCATCGCCCCCGGCGAGGTGCTGACCCTGATGGGCCCCTCGGGCGTCGGCAAGTCGACCCTGCTGGCCCAGGTCGCCGGCTTCCTGGCCCCGGCCTTCACGGCCACCGGGCGGGTCCGGCTGGGCGACGACGACCTGACGGACGCGCCGCCGGAGCGGCGCCGGCTGGGGCTGCTGTTCCAGGACCCGCTGCTGTTCCCCCACCTGAGCGTGGGCGGCAACCTGGCCTTCGGCCTGCCCGCCGGCGGCAAGCGGGCCGAACGCCGCCGGCGGGTGGACGAGGCGCTGACCGATATCGGGCTGTCCGGCTTCGCCGAGCGCGACCCGGAGACGCTGTCCGGCGGCCAGCGCGCCCGGGTGGCGCTGATGCGGGTGCTGCTGGCCGAGCCGCGGGCGATGCTGCTCGACGAGCCCTTCTCGCGGCTCGACGCGGCGCGACGCGACGAGATGCGCCGGCTGGTGTTCGCCCGCGTTCGCGCGCGGGGCCTGCCGACCCTGATGGTGACCCACGACCGGGAAGACGCCGAGGCGGCCGGCGGACGCGTGATCGAGCTCACGGCACGGGGCACCAGGCTGGAGACATGGCGAGCGAACGCCACGGACGACGAGGAGACGACGTGATCGAGCATTCCGATAGCCCACGCCCCGGCGCGGATCGCCGGCGCCGCCTGGCCGCGGTGCGCCCGCGACTGGTGTCCTTCGCGCTGATGCACCTGCGCGACCGCACCCAGGCCGAGGACGCCGTCCAGGAAGCCCTGGCCGCGGCGCTGGAGAAGGACGACAGCTTCGGCGAGCGATCCGGCTACGAGACCTGGGTGTTCGGCATCCTCAAGCACAAGATCCTCGATGCCATGCGCGTCCAGAAGCGCCAGGGGCGCTGGACACCGCTGGAGGACGACGACACCGACGACGCCATCGAACGCCAGTTCCACCGCGACGGGCACTGGAACCCCGAGGCCCGGCCACGCGGCTGGGGCGAGCCGGAGGCGGCCTTCGAGAGCGAGCATTTCTGGCGGGTCTTCGACGCCTGCATGATCGGCCTGCCCGACAACCTGGCCCGGGTGTTCTCGCTGCGCGAGCTGATGGGGCTGTCCACCGACGACATCTGCCAGACGGTGGGCATCAAGGAAAACAACTGCTGGGTGATGCTGCACCGCGCCCGCCTGCGCCTGCGGGCCTGCATCGAGCGCGGCTGGCTTGAGGAGGATACCCCATGATGAAGTGCAAACAGGCCACGCGCCTGATGTCGCTCAAGCAGGACCGGCCGCTCACCCGGCGCGAGCGGCTGTCGCTGCGCCTGCATCTGACGATGTGCGGCGCCTGCCGGGCCTGCGAGCGCCAGTTCTCGCTGCTGCACCGGGCCGGCGAACGCTACCGGCCCGACGACGAGGACGAGCCCTCTCCTCGCGGCTGAGCGCCGACGTCACGACGCAGGCACCAGATAGTCGGCCAGCGCCTCCAGGTCGGCCACGGTGATGTCGGGCTCGATGCCCCAGGGGTCGAACGGTGCCTCCGGATTGCGCCGCACCCAGGCCGCATGGAGGCCGGCATGGCGCGCACCGATCACGTCGAAGGGGTTGCTGGAGACCAGCCAGGTGTCGGCCGGCTCGGCCTCGAGGCGCTGGCGAAGGTGGAAGTACACCGCCGGGTCGGGCTTGAAGCGCTTCACCTCGTCGACGCTGACGATCTCCTCGAAGCGGTCGCGCAGCCCGGCCGCGGAGAGCAGCCGGGTCACCGCCTCCTGGCTGCCGTTGGAGAAGGCCACGCAGCTGACGCCGGCCTCGGCCAGCCGTGCCAGCGCCTGCTCGGCCTCGGGAAAGGCCGGCAACTGGCCGTAGCTGCCCATCAGATGATCCTTGTCGGCCTCGAAGAGCCGGGTCTGGAGCGCGCGGTCGGTGTACTCCAGCGCCTCGCGGGTGCAGCGGGCGAAGTCCACATAGGCGCCCATCAGCCCGCGGCGGAAGCTGTACTCGAGCTGCTTGTCGCGCCAGCGGCGCGAGAACTCGGCCGCCCGCGACGGATCGTCGAGGCGTTCCTCCAGTTCGGTGACCACCCCGTGGGTGTCGATCAGGGTGCCGTAGACATCGAAGGCCAGTAGCGTCGCCATGGGCGTCTTCCTCCATACGATAAACCTTCCCAAGACTGGGCCAGCATCGAGCCGGGCACAAGGAGACGAAGGGCGAGTGCGGCGCCCGGAACCAGAAACGCCGCGGGCGAGGCCGCGGCGTTCGTGGAGGGCGAGTACGATCAGGCGGTCTGCAGCACGCCTTCGCGGGTCAGCTCGTCGGTGACCTTGTTCACCGCACGCTCGGTGCGGGCGATGATCTCGTCGACCTCGTCACGGGTGGCGACCAGCGGCGGCGCGAAGCCGAGGATGTCGCCCTGCGGCATGGCACGGGCGATCAGGTTCTCCTCCATGGCGGCGGCGGCGATGCGCGGCGCGACCTTGAGCGACGGATCGAAGTGGGCGCGCTTCTCCGGGTCGGCGGAGAACTCCAGCGAGGCCAGCATGCCGACGCCGCGCGCCTGGCCGACGATCGGATGATCGCCGAAGGTCGCGGCCATGCGCTCCTGCAGGTAGGCGCCGGTCTCGGCGGCATTGGCAGTCAGGCCTTCGCGCTCGATGATCGCCAGGTTGGCCAGGCCGGCGGCACAGCCCAGGGCGTGGCCGGAGTAGGTCCAGCCGTGGCCGATCGGGCCGTATTCGCCGGTGCCCTGCTCGAGCACCTGCCACACGCGATCGCCGACGATCACCGCGGAGAGCGGCTGGTAGGCGCTGGTCAGGCCCTTGGCGGTGGTCATCAGGTCCGGCTTGATGCCGTAGTGGTGGCTGCCGAAGTCGGCGCCGATGCGCCCGAAGCCGCACACCACCTCGTCGGCGATCAGCAGCACGTCGTACTTGTCGAGCACGGCCTGGATCTCGTCCCAGTAGCCTTCCGGCGGCGGCACGATGCCACCGGTGCCGAGCACCGGCTCGCCGATGAAGGCGGCCACGGTGTCCGGCCCCTCGGCCAGGATCATTTCCTCGAGCCTGGTCGCGCAGTGCTTGGAGAACTCGCGCTCGGTCATGCCTTCCTGCTCGGCGGCGCGATGATAGTAGTACGGCGCCTCGGTGTGCAGGATGCCGTCCATCGGCAGGTCGAACTGGTCGTGGAAGGCCTTGAGGCCGGTCAGCGAGCCGGTGGCAATGCCGGAGCCATGGTAGCCGCGCATGCGCGAGATGACCTTCTTCTTCTGCGGACGGCCGAGCACGTTGTTGTAGTAGCGCACGATCTTGAGCTGGGTCTCGTTGGCGTCACTGCCGGACATGCCGTAGTAGACCTTGGACATGCCGGGGCCGGCCAGCTCGAGGATCTTCTCGGACAGGGCGATCTGCGGCTCGTTCGAGTGCCCCACATAGGTGTGGTAGTAGGACATCTCGAGGGCCTGCTGGTAGATGGCCTCGGCCACCTCGGTGCGGCCATAGCCGATATTGACGCAGTACAGGCCGGCGAAGCCGTCGATGAACTCGCGGCCGTCCTTGTCGACGATGTGGATGCCCTTGCCACCGGTGATCACGCGGCCCGGCGCATCGCCGTGGGCGAAGTCGCGCAGGTGGGTGGAGGCGTGGAAGGTCACCTTGCGGTCGCGATCGATCAGATCCTGATGGGTGGTCATGCGTGTCTCCAGTAAGGCTCCCCGACTCCGGCGGGGAGGATGTTCGTCGTTCGTTATGTCCGGACCGGCCACCGCCGGTCCTCTGTTCCTGAACCCGCGCCGCTCGGGCACGGGTTGCTGAAAAACTTCTGCCTCAAAACAAGAGAGCTCTGCGAGCGACGACCAGACAAGGCGGATCCTGGAGAGAACAGCGGAGTTTACGTTCTGTAAATGAGCATGTTCGATCGGACTCGCGCCCGAGACAGGATCCAACGACGTATGGTCGAGCGCAGCAAGCTCCCGGATAAAGCTAGCTCCCGGAAACGGAGCCCAGCGCTCCGAGACAGTAGTACTTCGTCTCCAGGTACTCGTCGATGCCGGTCACGCCGCCCTCGCGGCCCAGGCCGGATTGCTTGACGCCGCCGAAGGGCACCGGCGGGCCGGTCATCTTCACCGAGTTGACCGCGACCATGCCATACTCCAGCGCCCGCAGCAGCTTCCAGATGCGCCGGATGTCGTGGGTGTAGACGTAGGCGGCGAGGCCATACTCGGTATCGTTGGCCATCTCGATGGCCTCGTCGTCGTCGCGGTAGGCGGTGATGCCCGCCACCGGGGCGAAGTTCTCCTCGCGCCAGACCTTCATCTGCGGCGTCACCCCGGTCAGCAGGGTCGGCATGAAGAAGTTCTCGCCCGGCGCCTGATTCTGGTCGCCGGCCACCAGGGTGGCGCCGCGGGAGACGGCGTCGTCGACGATGGAGGCGGCCTTCTCCACCGCCTGACGATGGATCAGCGGGCCCAGGTCGACCTCGCCGTCCAGGCCGTTGCCCACGCTCAACGCCGCCATGCGCTCGGCGAACTGCTCGACGAAGGCGTCGTGGATCGACTCGTGCACCAGGATGCGGTTGGCCGCCAGGCAGTCCTGACCGGCGGTCTGGAACTTGGCCGCCACCGCGGCATAGGCCGCTTCCTTAGGGTCCATGTCCGGGCCGACGATGAAGGGCGCGTTGCCGCCGAGCTCCAGCGACACCCGCTTGACGGTATGGGCGCACTGCTCGATCAGCAGACGGCCGACCCGGGTGGAGCCGGTGAACGACAGCGCCTTGATGCGATCCTCATCGCACAGCAGCTTCGAGACCTCGGCGGCGTCGCCCAGCACCACGTTGAAGATGCCGGCCGGGATGCCGGCGCGCTCGGCCAGTTCGGCCAGCGCCAGCGCCGAGAACGGCGTCTCGTGGGCCGGCTTGACGATCACCGGGCAGCCGGCGGCCATGGCGGCGGCGGCCTTGCGGGTGATCATCGCCAGCGGGAAGTTCCAGGGCGTGATCAGCGCGGCGATGCCCACCGGCTCCTTGAGCGTGCCGAGGGCGGCGTTGGGGATATGGCTGGGAATGGTCTCGCCGAAGGTGCGCTTGCCCTCCTCGGCGAACCAGCGCACGAAGCTGGCGCCGTACTCGACCTCGCCGCGGGCGTCCGGCAGCGGCTTGCCCTGCTCGCGGGTCATGATCAGCGCCAGGTCCTCGCGATGGGCCTGCAGCAGGTCGTACCAGGCCAGCAGACGCTCGCAGCGCTCGTCGGCGCGCAGTGCCCGCCAGTGCACGTAGGCCGCCTCGGCGGCGTCCACGGCGGCGCTGATCTGCGCCGCCTCGAGCAGCGGGATATGGCCCAGCACCTCGCCGGTGGCCGGATCGACGACCGCGTCCTCGCGGCCCTCGTCGCCGTGGGTCCACTTGCCGTCGACATAGGCGTACTGCCGGAACAGGCGCGGGTCGTCGAGCATGTTGGACAGCGTCATAAGCACCTCCCCTGAAACGCCGCCGCGAGAGAGGCGCGACGGCGATGACATGACATCCGCGGCGGTTGCCGCGTGATGGTGTCAGGGTAAGGCAGATGGGCGGGCGGGAGTTTTTGAAGTCAGGCGCCGGAGACGTGACGTTTTTTCGTTCCGGCGCCAAAGAGTTGCGTTTTTTTTGGCGCGGTCCTCAACACGCCGGTGGCTCGGCCAGGGCGGCCGCGGTGAACACCAGCAGCCCGAGCTCCGGGCGATAGCCGTGGATCTCCGTGACGTCCAGGGCCTGCAGGAAGTGCAGGATCTCCTCGCTGACCACCTGGCCAGGCACCAGCACCGGGAATCCCGGCGGATAGGGGATCACGAAGCTCGCCGAGACCACGTCCCGGCCCTGGCGCGTCTGGGCCTGAAGCTCGCCGTTGTCGAACCGCAGGTATTCGGTGTTCTCCTCGTCGTAGCTGAGGAAGTAGGCGCTGCGGATGTCGCCCTCGGGAGTCTCGGGGCTGCGCCGGAAGGCGTCATGGAAGCGGCTGAAGTCGGGCAGCGGCGGCAGCTCCCGGGTCAGGGAGTGGACCCGCTGCTCGATGATCCTGCGCTCCGGGCGGCTGCTCTCCTCCCAGCGCGTCTCGAACTCCTTGGCCAGCTTGATCAGCACGTCGAGCAGATAGGCGATGGAGCCGCGGGTAGTGCCGATGTTGGTCATGAACAGCACGGTGTTGCGCGACGTCTTGTTGATCTGGATGCCGTACTTGTTCATCAGGTATTCGTTCTTGAAGGCATCGCCGTCGACGCCGGTCGCGCCGATGGCGATGGTGATCCGGGAGGGGTCGATCACGAACTCGTCCCGGGCCCAGGCTTCCTCCATCTGGTTCCAGCCGGTCACCGGATCGTAGAAGGACTCGACCCCGGACTCACGATACTCGGCGGGCACCATGTCGGCGTTCTTGAGCACCCGGAAGTACTTCTGCAGCAAGGGATGGGTATACAGCTGCTCGCGCAGCGACAGCGCCGCCTCGACCTGGGCGTGTACCAGCTCGAAGCCTTCCATCTCGGCCTGCATGCGCCCCACGTCCAGCGAGGCCAGGATCTGATAGTTGGGCGAGGTCGAGGTGTGTGTCATGTAGGCCTCGTGGAACGGGGCCTCGACCCGCTGGCGGAAATCCTGATCGAAGACGTGGATCATCGAGCCCTGACGCAGCGAGGTCAGGGTCTTGTGGGTGGAATGGGTGGCGTAGGCGCGCAGGCGCACGAGGTCGGGATCCGGCAGCAGCGGACGCTCGAGCCAGGTGGCGTCGTCGTCGGGGTCGAGGGCGTCGAACTCGGCCTTCCAGGCCGCGTACTCCTCCCGATAGGCCTCGCTGCGGTAGCGGTCACGCAGCGTGCGTGCCGCGTGCATGGCGGTGCGCGGCCGATAGGTCGGGTTGAAGGAGGCGAAGGCGAACCAGGCCTCGTCCCACAGGAACACGAGGTCCGGCTTGATCGCCAGGCACTCCTCCATCACCCGGCGCACGTTGTAGACCACGCCGTCGAAGGTGCAGTTGGTCAGCAGCAGCATCTTCACCCGCTCGAGTTCGCCGGCGCGCCGATAGGCGAGCAGGGTCTTCTTGATCTCGTGCAGCGGCACCGCGCCGTACATCGAGTAGTCGTCGAGAGGATAGGAATCCAGATAGCTGACGTGGGCGCCGGCCAGCACCATGCCGTAGTGGTGCGACTTGTGGCAGTCGCGGTCGACCAGCACGATGTCGCGGGGCTTGATCAACGCCTGGACCACGATCTTGTTGGCCGTCGAGGTGCCGTTGGTGACGAAGAAGCTTCGCCGGGCGCCGAAGGCCCGGGCGGCATACTCCTGGGCCTTCTTGATCGGCCCGTAGGGCTGCAGCAGCGAATCCAGCCCGCCGGAGGTCGCCGACGTCTCGGCCAGGAAGATATTGATGCCGTAGAAGTCGATCATGTGCCCCGCCCAGTGCGAGCGGGTCACCGACTTGCCCCGCGAGATCGGCATGGCGTGGAAGACCCCGGTGGGCTTGCGGCTGTATTCGCGCAGGGCGTCGAAGAAGGGCGTGCGGTAACGGTCGTCGATGGCGCGCAGGATGGTGTGATGCTGTTCGATGTAGTCGGTCTCGCGGTAGAAGATGCGCCTGAAGTGGCGGATGTCGCCGCTGGCGGTGCTCTCCACGTCGCCGCTGGTGACCAGGAACTGGTCGATCTCCGGGCGCAGCTCGCTGATCATCGAACTGAGCAGGATGCTGCGCTCCGCCTCGGACTGGTGCTCCAGCTCCTGCTCGGAGAGCCCCTCCAGATAGTTGCGCAGCGCGCTGAGGTTGTACTTCGACTTGTAGGGAAACTCGTAGCGGATCAGGCAGGCCTGGATATTGGGATTGACCAGCACCGCGATCAGGGCGTCCTCGAAGCTGCGCACCGTGACCACGTCGTAGACGAAGCGGTCCTCGGGGCGACGCAGGTTGTGGAAGGCCTCGCGCACCACCTCCTCTTCCTGGGCCGAGAGGTTGTCGACGATCAGCAGCTCGAAGTAGGGCTGAGCCGAGCTGTTCGACGCCGGATGCCCACGGCGCAGCTGATTGAGGGCGTCCAGGGTCTCGAGGTCCTCGGCATCGGCGTCGGTCTCCGAGAGATCGACGTGGCGACGCCGGTAGGACTCGCTGATCAGCGCCCGCACCAGGCGCCTGACCACCTTCTCGAGCAGCCCGTATTCCTGGCGCTCGAACAGCGCCCAGATGTGACGGAAGTCCTCCTTGGAAGGGAAGGCGTGATAGTCCTCGATGATCTCCAGCCGGGTGAGCTTGACGTCGATCGCCTTGATCAGCTGACGCTGGCCGCCCTCGTCCTTGAGGCGCACGAGCTGGCCGAGATCGCGCTTGAGGGCGTTCCAGGTGTCGGCACGCAGCTGGGAGATCTTGTGATAGAAGCCCAGCGCGGTGTAGGGCGTTTCGGAATGGCTGCTGTCGTGCATGGCGATCCCCTCTGGCTGTTCTTTTTCTGCACCCGTTCAGCCCGTGTAGAGCCCCCGTGCCCCGTAGCGGACGGTGATGCGTTCCTCGGGAAAGTCTTCGAAACCCAGCTCCAGGTTGAGCCCCGGCCAGTGGAAGCCAGCACTCCCCTCGGTCGGTCGATAGACGGCGGTATAGATCGTGCCCAGACCACGGCCATAGTCGTGACGGAACAGCGGCGGCGACGCGAGGGCGGAGACGAGGCGCGCCTCGCCGGTACTCTCGTCGTCCACCAGGATCGACAGCTGGCGCTCGCGGATCAGCGTCTCCGAGGCCAGGGCGTGGGCATACCACTCGATCTTCTTCTGGTGGTTGGTGGCCACCGGCACGCGGCGGATGCTGGCCCGGCGGTCGGGGGCGATCATCGCCGTCACGTAGCGCCCGGCCCGGTCGGCGACGGTGATGTTGTAGGCCATGTGCGTCGGCACCCGGGCCAGCACCTCGGCGGCCTGAGGCACGTCGTCACAGGTCTCGAGCAGGTAGCGCAGGATGATCGGCGCACCGAAGCCGTCACCTACCGCCTTGCGGCCACCAAAGGCCAGCGAGACCGCCAGCCCGGCATCGTTCATGCCGTCGAGCACGCCCCACAGGCAGTCGGACATGGCGATCACCCGGCGCCGGTTCCAGCGACTGCAGAGGATGGTGCCCTCGCACAGCTCGGGCGGATAATCGTAGTTGCGCGCCAGCACCGTCGACGACGGCCGCGCCAGCACCGCCTGGGAGCAGCCGGTGATGTAGGCCGGAGGGCGATACAGGCTCAGCAGGCGCGCGCTGAGATCTCCGCCGCCGGCCAGCTCGCACAGCATCCGGTAGGTGTCCATCAGCTCGGGCATGTGCCGGCGCAGGGCGTTGTAGCAGGCCAGATAGGCCGGACGCTCGCGCTCGCCCTCGCTGAGGTACCACTGCTCGTAGGCCGGCCAGTGGTAGTCGAACAGCGACCGCCACTTGGGCCCCGGCAGCTCCTCGCGCACGGTGCGAAAGTCCAGCATCTTTTCCGGCCCGCTCCCCCACCTGCCCGGGGACGGGCCGGGGTGATGTCTGCCGCTCATAGGATCTTGAAGTTGCCACCGCCGATGGCATGGCTGACGGCGACCTCCTCCACCACGGGATCCTGAAGCGGCTGGCCGGCGTACTCGCCGCGAATGCCTTCGATCCACGCGTGGGCGCGCTCGGTGAGCTGGAAGTCGTCGTCCATCAGCCGCCCGCGGGTGATCAGGATGCCGAGATCCGCCCCCTCGTAGCGGAAGTCGCCCTCGCCGCTGATGCGCAGGAAGAACGCTTCGTGCTCGTTCTCGGCGGCATGGGGATGGGAGTCGTAGTGGTCGTAGGCGATGCGACCGTCCTGCTCCATGCGCCACACCCCCGAGGCCGGGGCCGCGGTCAGCAGATCGACGCTCTCCTCGGTATGCTTGATGACCAGCTGGCTCCAGCTATCGATGCTCTCGGGATGCGACCAGCGCTCGTTGATCTCGGCGATGTCGAGGTCGAAGTCGAGATCCGAGAACTCCAGCAGGTGAAACAGGAACAGCGGGATGTCGGAATGGGCAAAGGCCGCCACGTTGGTCAGCGAACTGGCCCCGGTGACCCGCGGATTGAGCTCACCGAGATAGACCTCTCCACCATCCATGTCGATCAGGAAGTCGAGCTCGAAGTAACCCCGGTAGCCCTCCTCGCGCAGGGCCTCGCCGAACTTGAAGGTGTACTCGCGGGCCTTGTCGCGCACCGTCTGGCTGAAGGCGCCGGCGAACATCTCGTTGCCGCACCAGCCACCCTTGTAGGGCGTCAGCGACTTGAAGCCGACCAGTTCGGTCATCAGCGGGCCGACCACGGTGCCGCTGCGGGTGGCACAGGCCTCGATGGCAGAGCCGCGGCAGTTGATGCGCTTCATGATCTTGACCTCGGGCTCGGCCTCGATCTCCTCGGCGACCTTGTAGTAGTCCTCCTCGCTGGCGATGAAGAAGGTGGTATGCCCGGAGTCGCCGTAGGCGGTCTGCACCACCAGATCGGTGCCGAGTTCGCGGCTCACCTCGAGCAGCTCCTGGTAGCTGCCCACCTTGGCCAGCACATTGGGCACGCTGGGCACCCCGGCCTTGTTGCCGATACGCACGGTCTCGATCTTGTTGTCCATCCGCGAGCGCAGCGCCGCGGGCGGGAAGGCGATCTTGAGCCCCAGCTGTTCACAGACCTCCTCGGTGTGCTCGTCGAACATCAGGAAGGTGGCGATACCGGCGTCATCGCCCTGGGCGCGGGACTGGATAAAATCGATCACCTCCTTGTGCTCGAGGAGGTAGTTGTTGATGTCCTCGATACCCTCGAAGTCGCGGGGAAACTTCTCTCGCGGCACGAAGACGTTGCGCTGACGCCGATCGAAGCAGTCGATGTAGTTGATATGGCGAAAATTCCCGACCCAATCGCCGATTCCCAGCAGATTGAAGTTGGTCGCCGAGATGAAATAGATCGGGCGCTTGTTGTTGAGGAAATGACGACGGACATCGGCAATGCTTGTTATTTTGCTGCTCATCGTAGTCGCTCCCTGAGGGGCTTCGGAGGCCTCGGGTGCCGCCGCAGAGGCGGAACCCCGGGGCCGCTCGGCGTCGGCATGGCCGGCGGCCGCGGACGGATGGAACAGGCGACGCAAACCACCGAGGATTCTGGCGAACATGGTGGCTCCTCAATTCCGGAATGGTTGCTGAGAGACGATCAGTACTCCTCAAGGTTAGTGCGTTGTGGCTTTTCCAGCGGCCCCAGGGTATCCAGGAAGGGCGAGAAACCGCCCTCGTGGCGATACAGCGTGAAGTCGACGCGCCGGTCGCGGAAGCTCTTGAGCGGCTGACCGAGGCCGCGCAGGCCGGTCTCGCGCTCGCGACGCACTCGGCTCAGATCGACCTCGACGGGCATGATCTCCTCGCCGGTGCCGGCCTGGTGGATGACATCGCCGGAGGGCCCCACCACGATAGAACGCCCGTTGCCGATGGCCCCGGCCCCGTTGATGTCGAAGAAATAGCACTGGTTGACCGCGGCGTTGGTCCGCGCGATCGACAGTTCGATGTCGCGGTCGATGGTGTCGGTCATGGTCGGATGCAGGATCACCTCGGCACCCATCGCCGCCAGGGTGCGGGTGGTCTCGGGAAACCACATGTCGTAGCAGATCGACACGCCGAAGCGACCCACCTGCGGCACGTCGAAGACGACGAACTCCTCGCCGCTCTCCACGCCGGCCTCGTAGGGGCGGAACGGGAACATCTTGCGATAGCGCGTCACGACCTCGCCGCGGGGACTGATCACCGACAGGGTGTTATAGATGGCATCACCGGCCTGCTCGAACATCGAGCCCGGAATCAGCCAGATGCGGTGCTTCTCGGCCAGGTGGCAGAACATCGCCTCGGCGTGGCTGGGCATCGGCTGGGCGTGGTGTGGCGAGGCGCCCAACGGCATCAGCTCGCTGAACAACACCATCTGCACCTGGGGAAAGCGGCTCATCAGCACGTCGATGCGATGACGCATGGCTTCGGTGTTGTCGCCGTGATGCAGGGCATGCATCTGGACACCGGCAATCGTGAAGTAGGACATGTCATACCCTCGCGTCAGGCGATCTCGAATCACTGCAGGCGGCCGGCGCCACGCATCGTGCTTGGCCGGAGGGATCGCCCGGCGTGGTGGGGAAATCCCACCGCTCTTCTAGCTTATGCCACGTGCGGCGGGGCGAATCAACGCAACAGGAACGCCGCGATCTGCCGCCCTCAGTCGGCCACGAAGTCGCCGGCGGCGAATCCGCCGTCGGGCCGCTTGACGCGCTTGGTGACGATGTAGGTGAAGTAGCGCTCGATGCCGACGTCGGACATCAGCCAGGCATCGATCAGGCGCTGGTAGGCATCGATGGAGGCGGCCTCGAACTTGACCAGGTAATCGACCCCGCCGCCCACGGCCACGCACTCGGTGGCCTCGGGGGTGTCATGGACGAGTGCCTCGAAGCGGGCGAAGCTCTCGGCGTTGTGGCTCTTGAGCTCGATCTGCACCCACACCGGCGTGCGCGGCCGCAGCACCTCCGGATTGAGGCGCGCCCCGTAGCCCTCGATGATGCCGGCCTTCTCCAGCCGCCGCACCCGCTCCCAGCAGGGGCTGACCGAGAGGTTGATCGCCTCGGCCAGCTTCGACTTGGTGATGCGCCCGTCGCGGGACAGGATCTCGAGGATCTTGAGATCGTAGCGATCGAGCTTCATGACAAGGAATCGACCACCTCGGCGATCACCGCGATGGTGTCGCCCATGTTGACGTTGGCCGGGAAACGGCGCGCCATCAGCAGCCCGTCGCGCTCGGCGCGGTACTCGATGGGCGCGGCGCCGCTGCGGGTCATGTCGTAGACCCGGGCGATCACCTGGCCGTTCTCCACCGTCTCGCCCAGCGCCACCGTCAGCTCGAGCAGCCCGGTGTGCTCGCTCTGCACGTAGCAGCTGGCGTCCGGCATGTCGAGATAGACCTGGGGCTCGACGGGCGCCTCGATCTCGCCCGCGACCAGCCCGAAGTGAACCAGGAAGTTGTGGATGCCACGCTCGGTGATGGCCAGGCTCTCCGGCGTGGAGGTGCCGCCGCCGCCGAGCTCGGTGGCCACGAACACCTTGCCCTGGCGCTCCACGGCGGTGTCGAACAGCGCCTCGGCGTCGAGCTCGAACATGATCATGGCGTAGGGCGCGCCGAAGGCCTTGGCACCGTCCAGCGCGCGACGCTGCTGGTCGGCATCGTCGAGCACGTGGGAGGCGGCGAACGGCACGATGTCCAGGGTGCGGCCGCCGGAGTGCAGGTCGAGCACCGCATCGCTCATCGGCACCAGGGTGCGGGTGAAGTAGTCGGCGATCTTCTCGGTGACGCTGCCGTCGGGGTCCCCGGGGAAGCTGCGGTTGAGGTTGCCGCCGTCCATCGGCGAGGTGCGCTTGCCGGCCTGGGCCGCCGGGGTGTTCATCATCGGCACGATGATCACACGTCCCGTGACGTCCTCGGCGGACAGCGAGCTCGAGAGCTTGTGCAGCGCGGTGATGCCCTCGTACTCGTCGCCGTGGTTGCCGCCGGTCAGCAGCGCGGTCGGGCCCTCGCCGTTCTTGACCACGGTGATCGGGATCATCACCGCCCCCCAGGCCGACTCGTCGTTGGAGATCGGCAGCTTGAGGAAGCCGTGCTGGACACCGTCGGCCTCGAAGTCGACGGTGGCGGCAATGGGGCTCGGTCGCTTGCTCATGGCGTTACTCCTTACATGACGAACAGCTGGCGGGGGAAGTCGGCCAGCGTCTCGCAGCCGTCCTCGGTGATCAGGATGCTCTCGGTGATTTCCAGGCCCCAGTCGTCGACCCACAGGCCGGGCATGAAGTGGAAGGTCATGCCGGGCTCGAGGATGGTCTCGTCGGAGGGGCGCAGGCTCATGGTGCGCTCGCCCCAGTCCGGCGGATAGCTGATGCCGATGGGGTAGCCACAGCGCGCACCGCCGCGGTCGAAGCCGTACTTGTCCATGGCCGCGCCCAGCGCCATGGCGATGTCCGCGGTGCGGTTGCCGGGCCTGGCCACCTCGAGGCCGTGCTCGATGCCCTCGAGCAGCGCCGACTCGGCGCGCACGAACTCCGCCGGCGGCCGTCCCAGGAACACGGTCCGCGACATCGGCGCGTGGTAGCGCTTGAACACCCCGGCGATCTCGAAGAAGGTGCCCTCGCCCTCGCGGAACGGCGTGTCGTCCCAGGTCAGGTGAGGCGCGGCGGCGTCCTTGCCGGTAGGCAGCATCGGCACGATGGCCGGATAGTCGCCGCCGAAGACCTTGCCATGCTCGTCCTTCCAGCCTTCGATGCCGACCCGGTAGATCTCCGAGACCAGCTTGCTCTTGGGCAGCCCCGGCTCGATCACCTCGAGGATGCGCGAGTGCATGCCCTCGACGATGCGCGCCGCGATGCGCATGTACTCGATCTCCTGGGCCGACTTGATCGCCCGGCACCAGTTGACCAGACCGTTGGCGTCCAGAAAGCGCGCGTGAGGCAGCTCGCGCAGCAGCGACTGGTAGGCCTTGGCCGAGAAGTAGTAGTTGTCCATCTCCATGCCCACCACGCCCTGGTGCCAGCCGCGATCGGGCATGATCGACTGGGCCAGGTACTCCATGGGGTGCATGTCCGGATTCTGCACGTAGTGATCCGGGTAGTAGGTGAGGTTCTCGGGGTCCATCCAGCAGGTGCGCAGCGCCCCGTTGGCATCCATGCGCCGGCCGTACCACACCGGCTCGCCTTCGAGCCCGAGCAGCACGCACTGGTGGACATAGAAGGACCAGCCGTCATAGCCGGTCAGCCAGGCCATGTTCGAGGGGTCGCTGATGATCAGCACGTCGATGCCCCGGCTCGCCATCTCGGCGCGGACTTTCCAGAGCCGGCCGGCATACTCCTCGCGAGTGAAAGGCAGGGAAACCTGAATCATGAAATCGCTCGTCCAACGATCACGTCACCGATACCGGCCACCTCTCGATCCTGGAGGTGCCGGGGCGCCAAGGCGGTTGACGGCCATGCGAGGGGCCGCTTGAATTGTCATGATTGACGACAGCACAATGCATGACAATGTCAGTCAATGTCTTTCAGCCGATACTAGCACCCCCGCTTGGCCGACGGTCAAAGGCTTTATTGCATCATGACACTCGATCTGACGCCCTTCCTGCAGGACGCCGGCCCCAAGTACCTGGCCATCGCCCGGGCCCTCTCCGAGGCCATCCGCCAGGGTGAGCTCGCCCCCGGCACCCGGCTGCCGCCGCACCGTCGACTGGCCGAAACCCTCGGCGTCAGCGTGCAGACCGTCTCGCGCGCCTACGCCCAGGCCGAGAAGATGGGCCTGGTGCAGTCGAGGATCGGCAGCGGCACCTGGATCAACACCCTGGACGACGCCCGGGAATCGGCCTACCTGCGCGGCCAGGAACCGCGCCGGGAGAGTGCGCTGGTCGACCTGTCCATCGCCCATCCGGTGTGCACGGCGGCCCATCACCGCCGCTTCCGCGAGACCCTGGCCTCGCTGGCCGAGCACGTTCGCCCCGAGGTGATCGCCGCCAACCGCCCCATCGCCGGGCTGCTGCACCAGCGCGAGCGCGCCAGCGACTGGCTGGCCGCCAGCCTCGGCGTGCCGGGCGGTCCCGAGGACCGGGTGCTGTGCAACGGCGCCGCCCACGGCCTGATGCTGGCCATCTCCACCGTGGTCCAGCACGGCGACCTGGTGCTCACCGAGGCGCTCACCGATCACGGCCTGATCGCCCTGTCGCGCACCCTGGGCTTCCAGCTGCGCGGCGTGGCCATCGACGAACGCGGGGTGATCCCCGAGGCCCTCGACCTGGCCTGCCGGCGCCTGCGGCCGCGCGCCGTGTGCCTGACACCGACCCAGCTCAACCCCACCGGGGCCACCATGGACGAGGCCCGGCGCGACGCCGTGGCCCGGGTGCTCGACCACCACGGCGTGTGGCTGATCGAGGACGACGTCCATGCGCTGCTCGAGGCGCCGGGGCTCTCGCCGCTGGCCGCCCGGCTGCCAAACCTGTGCTTCCACGTCACCAGTCTGACCAAGGTCGCCCTGCCGGGGCTGCGCGCCGGCTACCTCAGCGTGCCCCGCGGCCAGCTGCACCATGCCCTGCCGCGGATGCGCGCCACCACCTGGATGGCCACCCCGCTGATCTTCGAGCTGGCCGACGCCTGGCTCGCCGACGGCACCCTGGCCCGACTGGCCATCGAGCAGCGCGAGCTCTTGGCCGAGCGCCAGCGCCTGGCCGGCCGCTTGCTTGCCGGCCACGAATTCAGCGCCCGACCCACGAGCCTGCATCTCTGGCTGTCGCTGCCCAGCGCCTGGCGCGCCGAGGAGCTCCAGCAGCAGGCCGAGCAGGAAAGCATGGCCGTCACCACCGCCACGCCGTTCATGGTCGAGCAGGCCCCGGCGCCGCGGCGCATCCGCCTGAGCCTCGGCGCCGAACCGGATCTCGAACGCCTGAAAGGCGCCCTGTCGCGTCTGGCCGGACTGCTCGACGAGGCCCCGCCTCCGATGCAGATCATCTACTGACCGTCTCGTGCCCCCCAATGATTTTTAGAACTTCGTGATCTAAAGAAGCGATCTTCCATGCCGATAGGGAGGCGTCCCTTCCTGTCCACGCCAAGGTCGCTCCCCATGCTGCAACGCTTCTCCATCGGCGCCCGCCTCGCCATCGCCTTTTCCCTGATCGTCCTGCTGCTGCTGACCGCGGGCGCCGTCGGCCTGCGCGGCCTGTCCCAGGTCCGCGACACCGCCGTCGACACCCTGAACGTCGATGCCGCCACCGCCCTCAACGCGGCCCGCGTGCAGCAGCTGTCGCTGGAGCTGCGCCGCTACGAGAAGGACACCTTCATCAACCTGCGCGAGGCTGACCGGGTCGCCTCCTATCGTGACAAGTGGCTGGGCGCACACGCCGACCTCGATGACGTCCTGACCCGTGGCGCCGAGCTGGCGCCCACGCCCGATCTCGGCGACCTCTACCGGGAGGCCGACACGGCCCTGGATGGCTACGCCGCCGGCTTCGACGCCACCCATGCCCGCCTGCGCGACGGCGACTTCACCACCACCGCCGAGGCCAACCGCGACTTCTCGGACTACAAGGCGGCGGTCTATCGGCTGCAGGACGCCGCCGATGCCATCGGCGAACGCGCCACGCAGCGCATGGCCCGCGCCAAGGCCGGCATCACCGCGCGTCATCGGGGCGCCGTCACCGGCCTGCTGATCTTCGCCGGGCTGGCCGTCGCCGCGGCCGTGCTGCTGTCGCTGATCATCACCCGCAGCATCGTGCGTCCGCTGCACCAGGCGCTGGCCGTCACCGAACGGGTCGCCGAGGGCGACCTGCGCCAGGTCATCGAGGCGCGAGGCAGCGACGAGACCGCCCGCCTGCTCGGCGCCCTGCGACGCATGAGCGACTCGCTCTCGGGCCTGGTCGCCTCGATCCGCCGCACCAGCGACACCGTGCATCGGGGCGCCACCTCGATCGCCCGGGACGGCCACGAGCTGGCCGCCTATACCGAACAGCAGGCCAGCGCCCTGCAGCAGAGCGCCGCCAGCATGGAAGAGATCACCGGCTCGGTGACGCAGACCGCGGAGAGCAGCCGCCAGGCCGACCGACTGGCGGAGGACGCCACCGTCCAGGCCCGCGTCAGCCACGAGAGCGTGGCCAGCAGCGTGGCGCTGATCCGGGACGTGGTCGCCGATGCCGCCCGCATGGACGGCATCATCGAGACCATCGACGCCATCGCCTTCCAGACCAATATCCTGGCCCTCAACGCCTCCGTGGAGGCGGCCCGGGCCGGCGAGCGCGGCCGCGGCTTCGCCGTGGTGGCCACCGAGGTGCGCGCCCTGGCCGGCCGCAGCGCCGAAGCCGCCGGCGAGATCCGCCAGCTGCTGGAGGGCACCCGTCGTCAGCTCGACGAGTGCGCCCGCCAGACCGAGCAGAGCGGCGCCAGCATGACCGACACCAAGCAGAGCATCGAGCGTCTCGGCGAGGAGGTGCTGAGCATCGGCGCGGCCACCCGCGAGCAGTCCGACGGCCTGACGCAGATCGGCACCGCCGTGGCCGAGCTCGACTCGGCGACCCAGCGCAACTCCAGCCTGGCCCAGGCCACCACCGCATCGGCGGCGTCGCTCGAGCAGGACTCGGGCGAACTCAATGCCCTGGTCGCCCGCTTCCGCCTCGCCGAATCGTTCGAGGAGGCACCGGCTCCCCTCGCCGCCCCGACCTCCCGCCGCGCCCACACACCGGCGCTTGCCTGAACGGGCTTTCCCCGCGGCGGCGAAATCGCGAAGATGGACGCGAACCCTTCGCCGCCCGGAGAACCGATGCGAGTCCTGGTCCACACCGATGCCGCCGAGGCCTGGCGCGATGCCCTGGCCGAGCGCCTGCCCGACGCCGAGATCCTCACCAGCGCCGCCCCCGCCGACGAGCGCCGCCGCGCCGACTATCTGGCGGCCTGGAAGCCCTCCGCCGAGCTGCTCGACGAGCTCATCTCGCTCAAGGGCATCGTCAACCTCGGCGCCGGGGTCGATGCGCTGCTGGGCAACCCCGCCCTGCCCCGGGGCGTGCCCATCGTCAAGCTGCGCGACGCCGGCATGGCCGGTCCCATCGCCGACTACGCGCGCTACGGCGTGCTGCACTTCCAGCGCGACTTCGACCGCTATCGTCGCCAGCAGGCCCGCGCCGAGTGGCGCGAGTGCCCGCCGGTCGACAAGGCCGACTGGCCGGTGGGGGTGCTGGGGCTCGGCGCCATCGGCGCCCGGGTGGCGCAGTCACTGGCCGACGACGGCTTCCCGGTGCACGGCTGGAGCCGCTCGCCCAAGACGCTGCCCGGCGTGCGCTGCCATCACGGTGACGACGGCCTGCGCGAGCTGCTGCCCGAGGTGAAGAGCCTGGTGCTGCTGCTGCCCGATACGCCGGCGACCCGCGGCATCATCGACGCCGAGGCCCTGGCCGCCCTGCCCGAAGGCGCCAGCCTGATCAACCCGGGGCGCGGCAGCCTGATCGACGAGGCCGCGCTGCTCGCCGCGCTGGGCGACGGCGAGGCCGAAGGCCGGCTGCGCGGCGCGCAGCTCGACGCCTTCCCCGAAGAGCCACTGCCGGCATCGAGCCCGCTGTGGTCGCATCCGCGGGTGCTGATCACCCCGCACATGGCCGGCCCCACGCCGCTCGGCGAGGCGCTCGACCAGGTGGCCGAGGCGCTGCGCGCCATGGATGCCGGCGAGGACGTCGAGACCATCGACCCCGACGCCGGCTACTAGGGTTCTCCAGGTTCGCGAGCCCCTACACGAACGTCGGCTCAGGGCATACGCTGAAGAGGAGACGTCACCGACCTCGAAGGAGAAGCCGATGCCTCATGCCCAGCTGGACTACGGCCCCGTGGACGCACTGCTGGTGGTGGACATGCAGAACGACTTCTGCGAGGGCGGCGCCCTGGCCGTGGCCGGCGGCAACGCCCTGGTGCCGGGCATCAACGCCGAGATCGCCGCCGCCCGGGCCGGCGGTGCGCTGATCGTCGCCTCGCGGGACTGGCACCCCATCGACCACGTCAGCTTCGCCCACCGCGGCGGCCCCTGGCCGGTGCACTGCGTCCAGGACACGCCGGGCGCGGCCTTCCACCCCGACCTCGACCTCGACGCCGATACGCTTCGCGTCAGCAAGGCCACCGCCTTCGACGCCGACGCCTATTCGGCCTTCGACGCCACCGGCCTGGCCGGCTACCTGCGCGAGCGCGGCGTCACCCGGGTGGTCGTCTGCGGCCTGGCGCTGGACGTCTGCGTGCGGGCCACGGTGCTCGACGCCCGCCGGCACGGCTTCGAGACCCTGCTGCTCGAATCGCTGAGCGCGGCGGTGGCCCCGGACGCCGTGGCCGACTGCCGGGCCGCCTTCGCCGAAGCCGGCGTCAGGGTCATGCCGTGAGGGACACGCGCATGGACCATATCGCCCCGCTGAGCGTCGACGACGACGAGCTGGCACTGCTCACCGACCTCTACCAGCTGACCATGACCCAGGCCTACTGGAAGGAGGCCATGACGGCGCCGGCCACTTTCAGCCTGTTCTTCCGCCGGCTGCCCCCGGAGCGACGCTTCATGCTCGCCTGCGGCCAGCAACATGCCGCCGAACGGGTCAGCCGGCTGCGCTTCACCGACCGCGCGCTCCGACGGCTGGCCGAGGTCGATCATCTGGAACCGGCCTTCCTCGACTGGCTGGCCGACTGGCGCTTCGAGGGCGATATCTGGGCGCTGCCCGAGGGCACGCCGGTGTTCGCCAACGAGCCGCTGCTGGAGGTCGACGCGCCCATCGCCCAGGCCCAGCTGCTGGAAAGCCTGATCATGAATCTGGTGCAGCTCGAGACCGTGCTGGCCTCCAAGGCGGTGCGCATGGTGATGGCCGCCCGGGGCCGGCCGGTGGTGGACTTCGGCCTGCGCCGCATGCACGGCGTGGACGCGGCGGTACGCGGGGTGCGCGCCTATCGCGCGGCGGGGCTTTCCGGCACCAGCAACGTGCTGGGCGGGCTGCGCCACGGCCTGGCGCTGAACGGCACCATGGCCCACAGCTACGTGCTGGCCCACGACAGCGAGCGCGAGGCCTTCCGCGCCTTCGCTCGCCACTACCCCGGCACCACCCTGCTGGTGGACACCCACGACACCCTCGAGGGCGTGAAGACGGTGATCGCGCTGATGCGCGAGGAGGCCGGGCTCGAGATCGGTGCCATCCGGCTGGACTCCGGCGACCTGGGCGAGCTGGCCCGCGGCGCCCGGGCACTGCTGGACGCGGCCGGCCATGTGGACGTGAAGATCGTCGCCAGCAGCGGTCTCGACGAGCACGCCATCGAGGCGCTGCTGGCCGACGGCGCGCCGATCGACGCCTTCGGCGTCGGCACCCGGATGGGCGTGGCCGCCGACGCCCCGGTCATCGACCTGTCCTACAAGCTGGTGGAATACGCCGGGAAACCGACGATCAAGCACTCCCCCGGCAAGATCAATCTGCCCGGGCGCAAGCAGGTGTTCCGCCGCCAAGACGCGCACGGCCACTATGCCGGCGACGTGATCGCCGGGCGCGAGGAGACCGTGGAAAACGCGACGCCGCTGCTGATTCCCTGCGTGGTGCGGGGCGAAGCCGTGCCGGAGGCCATGGCGTCGGCCGACGCCGCCCGGGAGCGGGTCGCGCGGGACCTCGAGCGCCTGCCGGCCGCACTGCGCCGGCTAGAGACACTAGAGGGCGAAGGCGACTATCCGGTCACGCTGTCCGAGCGCCTCGCCGGGCGGGCCGGCGAGGCGCCCTGACGTCTTTTCTGACCGCAGCGCCGCCTTACAGCAGCTCGTTGAAGCGCGCCAGCCAGGCCGGATGCGCCGGCCAGGCCGGAGCGGTCACCAGCTTGCCGCTGACGATGGCCTCGTCCATGCCGATCTCGGCGTAGTCGCCGCCGGCCAGGTGCACCTCCGGGGCGCAGGCGGGATAGGCCGAGACCCGGTAGTCGGCCAGCGACACCGCGGCGGCCAGCAGCTGGGCGCCGTGGCAGATGGCGGCCACCGGCTTGTCGGTGTCGAAGAAGTGGCGCACCAGCTCCAGCACCCGCTCGTCCAGGCGCAGGTACTCCGGCGCCCGGCCGCCGGGGATCACCAGCGCGTCGTAGTCGTCTGCAGCGACCTCGGCGAAGGTGGCGTTGAGGGTGAAGTTGTGTCCCGGCTTCTCGGTGTAGGTCTGATCGCCCTCGAAGTCGTGGATGGCGGTGCGGATGCTGTCGCCCTCGCGCTTGTCGGGACATACCGCGTCCACCTGATGGCCCATGGCCTGCAGGGCCTGGAACGGCACCATGATCTCGTAGTCCTCGACGAAGTCGCCGGCGATAAGCAGCAGTCTGGCCATGACAACACCTCCTGTGAAAGACGAAAATGGGGGCCTGCCCCGCCAGCCTAACCGCTCGCCGATGACTCGGCCATGTCAGCGAGACCGTCATCGAGACGGCCGTCGGGAATGTCGGTGGGGAACCCGGCGGCCGCCGCGCCCTCTCAATCGAATCACCCCGATGCTTTTTCCCGCGAGGACTTCCCGATGACGTTTCGCCTGCCGCGCCGCGCCTGGCTGCTGGGCCTGGCCCTGGTCGTCACGGCCCTGCCGAGCCTGGCCGCCACCGCACCCCAGCCCTTCGACGCCCGCTACCATCTGGAGGTCTCGGGCTGGCCGGACGTCGATATCGATCATCAGCTGTCGCAGGAGGCCGGCCACTGGCACAGCGAGATGCGCGCCAGCCTGCCCGGCGCCAGCGGCCACGAATGGGGCCGCTTCCGGCTCGACGACGAGCGTGTCAGCTCGCTGCACTACGCCGCCGGCTACTCGCTGCTGGGCATCCGCCGCTCCTACTCGCTGGCCCAGGCCGATCTGGCCCCCCTGCCCGACCGCCAGAGCGCCCTGGTCGCGCTGGCCCGGCGCGTCATCGACGACGCCGACGGCCAGGGCCGGCTGCGCTATCGCGACCACCGCGGCCGCGAGGAACGGCTCGACTACCGGGTGCTGGACCGCGATCCCGTGACGCTGCCGGCCGGGCGCTTCGCGGCGGTGCGGGTGGCGCTGGCCGAACCCGACGAGGACGACCGACGCATGGAGATCACCTTCGACGCCGATCGCCCGGGCCTGCTGCTGGGCATGGCTTACTACCGCGACGGCGAGCGCAAGAGCCGCCTGTCCCTGACCCGCCTCGGCGACGACTGACGCCGCTGCCGCGGCGGCGGCAAGCTGCTAGAGTGAGCGGTTTTGGCCGTCGCCGACGGCCCGAACGGGAAGACAGAGAAGGAACTCTCGCATGCTCACCGGACTGCTGATCGTATTGCTGCCGCTGATCCTGGGCTATCTGGTCCGGGTACGCCGCGACGCCGTCATGGCGCTGATCAACCGCGGCGTCAGCGCCTCGATCTACGCCATCCTGCTGCTGATGGGCGTGAGCCTGGCCGGGCTCGACGATCTCGGCGGCCAGCTCTCGCGCATGGGCGGCCAGGCGCTCGCGCTGCTCGCCGTCACTTCGGCCTGCAACCTCGCCGCCCTGGGCTGGCTGTCGTGTCGACTGCACCTGACCGTGGACCCGAGCCATGCGGTGGACGGCGCGCCCACCAGCAAGCTGGCCGCCATGGCCGGCTCGTTGGCGCTGGTCGGCGTTGTGGCCGCCGGCATCGTGCTGGGCCTTCTGATCCATGCCTTGTTCGCCGGCAACGAGGCGCCCTTCGCCTGGGCCGAGCGCCTGTCGGAATGGGTGCTCTACGCCCTGCTGGCGCTGATCGGCTGCCAGCTCAGGAATTCCGGCATGCCGCTCAGGCAGATACTACTCAACCGCCACGGGCTGGCCATTGCCGTGACCCTGGCGGCGAGCTCGCTGATCGGCGGGCTCGCCGCCGCGCCGCTGCTCGAGCTGCGCTGGAACGAGGGCCTGGCCATGGCCGCCGGCTTCGGCTGGTACTCGCTGTCCGGCATCCTGGTCGGCGACGAACTCGGGCCGCTGCTCGGCGGCGTGGCCTTCTTCAATGACCTGGGCCGCGAGCTGCTGGCCTTCGTGCTGATCCCGCTGGTGATCGGCCGCCACCCGGCGCTGGCCATCGGCTACGGTGGCGCCACCTCCATGGACTTCACCCTGCCGGTGATCCAGCAGCACGGCGGCGTGAGGTGCGTGCCGGTGGCCGTGGTCTCGGGGTTCATCCTCTCGCTGCTGTCGCCGCCGCTGATCCTGTTTCTGCTGTCATTGTGATATCAGCCCCATGGCGGCAGCCTCTCGCCGTGCTCGCCATTTCCCGCCGCGGATTCCCGCTTCTGCTGACCCTGTGAGGTGAGAGCCCCGGCCCCGCCCTGGAGGCGGTGTGCCGGTGGCCGTGGTCTCGTGGGGCGTCCGCTCTCGGCCCCCGGCTTCCCCACCACCGCCCCTGTTGCTCCTCCCGGATTCCCGGGGCCATGACCTACGCCCCGCGCTTACGCCGTCCTCCTCCCCCCTCGGGGAGGAGGCGGCTGCCCCCTGGATCGGCGAGCCTTGCCGTGGACTCACCCACGCCACGACACCGTCACCACAACAAGAAGGGAGTCGACATCATGACCCCACGCCTGCACCCCGCCTCCTTGCTGCTGGCCGCCACCCTGGGCGTCGGAGCCGCCCTGCCCGCCATGGCCTTCGAGGACGACGGCCTGACCGTCTGGATCGGCGACAACAAGGGCCCCGAGGGCATCCGTGAGGTGGCCGAGCGGTTCACCGCCGATACCGGCATCGCCATCGACATCGTCCACCCCGACAACATGACCAACCGCTTCCAGCAGGCCGCCGGCAGCGGCCAGGGGCCGGATATCGTCATCTTCGCCCACGACCGCATGGGCGAGTGGGCCCAGAGCGGGCTGCTCAAGACCGTCGCGCCCTCCGAGGCCTACCGTGAGCGCTACTTCGACTTCACCTGGGACGCCGTCGAGTGGAACGGCGAGACCTACGGCTACCCCATCTCGGTGGAATCGCTGGGCCTGATCTACAACAAGGCCCTGGTGGAGACAGCGCCCGAGAGCTTCGACGAGCTGGCCAGGCTCGATGCCGAACTGGCCGAGGACGGCAAGAAGGCGATTCTCTTCGACTACGGCGAGCCCTACTTCAGCTGGCCGCTGCTGGCCGCCAATGGCGGCTATCCGTTCCAGCATACCGGCAGCGGCTATGACGTCAGCGATATCGGGGTCAACAACGCCGGTGCGGTGGCAGGCGCCGAACGCCTGCGCGCACTGATCGACAGCGGCGTGCTGCCCGAGGGCACGGACTACAGCGTGATGGATACCCGCTTCAACCAGGGGGAAGTGGCGACGATGATCAGCGGCCCCTGGGCCTGGAGCAACCTCGAGAAGAGCGGTATCGACTTCGGTGTGGCGCTTCTCCCCAGGGTCGGCGACGAGCGGGCCAAGCCGATGTTCGGCGTGATGGCGGCGATGATCAACTCGGCCTCGCCCAACGACTTCCTGGCCACCGAGTTCCTCGAGGGCTACCTGCTCGGGGAGCAAGGCCTGCGCACCTTCAACGGCGACGGCTCGCTGGGCGCCGTGGCCCACAAGGCCTATCAGCAGGAGCTGGAAGCCAACCCGCACATCGCCGCCACCCTGGCGAATGCCGAGCTCGGCGAGCCGATGCCCAACATCCCCGAGATGGGGGCCTTCTGGTCGGCCATGGAACCGGCGCTGCAGAACATCGGCAGCGGCCGCCAGTCGCCGCAGGCGGCGCTGGATGCCGCCGCAGAGCGTATCCGTACCGCCATCGAGTAACGCCCGCCTTCCGGGGCTCCTTCCCGCCCCGGCCCGGCCGCGAACCGCGGCCGGGGCAGACCGCAGGTAATCCCATGTTTGTGACCAACGCTTCGCGCGGCTTGCCGCGCCATCGTTCCCGCCATCCCGCCGAGCGCTACGGCCGTTGGGCGCTGCGCACCCTGACGGCCCTGCTGGTACTCGCCACCCTGTGGCTGGTGGTGGCCTTCCACCTGCGCGGCCAATGGATGTTCTCGCTGCTGTTCCTGGTGCTGGGGGCCTCGCTGGCGATCGTCTTCGGCAAGCGTGAATGGATGAGCCACCGCTATATCTTCCCGGCACTGGCCGGAATGGGTGTGTTCGTGATCTTCCCGCTGGTCTATACCATCGGCATCAGCTTCAGCAATTACAGCTCGAGCAACCTGCTCGGCGAGGAGCGGGTACGCGCCCAGTTCCTCGACCGGACCTACCAGGCCGAGGGCCAGGCCTTCGACTTCCAGCTGGTACGTGAAGGAAACCGCACACGCCTGTATCTGGAGGCCCAGGGGGCCGTCGACCCGGAAGGCGCGAGACAACTGGTGTCCCTGCCGCTGGCCCAGGCCGTCGAAGGACAGCCCCTGGCGATCGAGCCGACCGAGGCGGCCCCCTCCGGCGAGGCGCTGGGCATGCGCGAGGTCATCGCCCGGCGTGATCGCCTGCAGCGCCTGACCCTGGTGACGCCGGAGGGTATCGAGCTCAAGATGGCGGGGCTGCGCCGCTTCGCGCCGATGCTGCCGCGCTTCGAGGCGAATCCCGACGGCAGCCTGACCGACCTGCGCGAGGGCATCCTCCTGACCCCCGATCAGGAGACCGGTTTCTTCGTCACCGAGG
This sequence comes from Halomonas sp. SL1, assembly GCF_003030865.2. NCBI lineage: Bacteria > Pseudomonadati > Pseudomonadota > Gammaproteobacteria > Oceanospirillales > Halomonadaceae > Halomonas > Halomonas sp. SL1. The sequence goes on from NZ_PYUQ02000011.1 coordinate 427,263, forward strand.
ACGGCGAGCGCCTCACCCCCGGCTGGCCGGTGGCGGTGGGGCTGGACAATTACACCCGGATCTTCACCGATCCGGACATCCGCGGGCCCTTCCTGCAGATCTTCGTCTGGACCTTCGTCTTCGCCGGGCTGACGGTGGTCTTCACCCTGGCGGTGGGCTTCGTGCTGGCCACGCTGCTGCAGTGGGACCAGCTCAAGGGCAAGGCCATCTATCGCACCCTGCTGATCCTGCCCTACGCGGTGCCGGCCTTCATCTCGATCCTGATCTTCAAGGGCATGTTCAACCAGAACCACGGCGAGATAAACCTGATCCTCGAGAACCTCTTCGGCATCAGCCCCGACTGGTTCACCGACCCGTCGACGGCGCGCACCATGCTGCTGATCGTCAACACCTGGCTCGGCTATCCCTACATGCTGCTGCTGTGCATGGGCCTGATCCAGTCGATCCCCCGCGATCTCTACGAGGCCTCCGCGGTGGACGGCGGCGGGCCGCTGACCAACATGATGCGCATCACCCTGCCGCTGATCCTCAAGCCGCTGACGCCGCTACTGATCGCCGCCTTCGCCTTCAACTTCAACAACTTCGTGCTGATCGCCCTGCTCACCGGCGGCAAGCCGGACATCCTTGGCGCCAGCACTCCGGCGGGTACCACCGACCTGCTGGTCAGCTACACCTACCGCATCGCCTTCCAGGATGCCGGCCAGCAATTCGGCCTGGCGGCCGCCATCGCCACCCTGATCTTCCTTCTGGTGATCGGGCTGTCGTGGCTCAATCTGCGCCTGTCCAAGGTCAAGGTCTAAGGAGGAGTCGTCTCATGGCCATGGTTCAACCCCGTTCGATTCGTGCCCGCAAGCTGGGCGCCCACCTCGCCCTGCTGGGCTTCGCAAGCCTGGTGGTGTTCCCGCTACTGCTGGTGATCTCGATCTCCTTCCGCGAGGGCAACTTCGCCACCGGCAGCCTGATCCCCGAACGCTTCTCGCTGGAGCACTGGGCGCTGGCCCTGGGCATCCCCTGGGAGCGGACCGACGGCACCGTGGTCCAGCCACCGTTCCCGGTGCTGCTGTGGCTGTGGAATTCCATCAAGGTGGCGGTGGCATCGTCGCTGATGATCCTCGCGCTCTCCACCACCAGCGCCTACGCCTTCGCCCGGATGCGCTTCAAGGGCAAGGCGCCGATCCTCAAGGGCATGCTGATCTTCCAGATGTTCCCGGCCGTGCTCTCGCTGGTGGCGCTCTACGCGCTGTTCGACCGCCTCGGCCAGCTGGTGCCATGGTTGGGACTCAACACCCACGGCGCGCTGATCCTCGCCTCGTTGGGCGCGGTGGCGCTGCATATCTGGACCATCAAGGGCTACTTCGAGTCCATCGACGGCTCCCTGGAGGAGGCGGCGATGGTCGACGGCGCCAGCACCTGGCAGGCCTTCTACCACATCCTGCTGCCGCTCTCGGTGCCGATCCTGATGGTGGTGTTCATCCTCGCCTTCATCATGTCGATCATGGAGTACCCCATGGCCTCGGTGCTGCTGCTCGACGAGGACAAGCTGACCCTCGCCGTGGGCGCCCAGCAGTATCTGGCCGATCACAACCAGCGCTGGGGTGACTTCGCCGCCGCGGCGGTGCTCTCCGGGCTGCCCATCACCCTGGCCTTCCTGCTCTGCCAGCGCTGGATCGCCGGCGGACTCACCGCCGGCGGCGTGAAGGGCTGAGCTCCTCCCACCTCTACTCCCCGATTTCCTCGTCCCGACAGGGACTCCCTGCTTCCCCGGCCTTCGCCGGGGTTTTTTTATATGTGGTCGTGGGCAGGTATCGACCGCTGCCCCCCGATGATGGGCCATGGCAAAGACAACGCCCCGGGCGCAAGGCGCACCGGGGCAGGGTGGTCCGGGCAGGCTGTCGTTCAGTGGGCGATGCCGGGGATCTCCACCTGGCGCGGACAGGCCTGGCCGTCGGGGCCGAACAGGTGGCAGTGGTCGCCGGACAGGCCCAGGGCGACGGTCTGGTGCTCCTCGAACCGGGCAAGGCCGTCGAGGCGCTGCGTCACGGTGCCCACGACACCCTCGACCTGCAGGTGGGCCAGGGTCTCGTAGCCGAGCTTCTCGGCCACCATCAGCCTGGCCTCGAGCATCGCTTCGCCCTGCTCGGGGGCGACGAAGTCCTCGGCGCGGATGCCCAGGGTGGCGGTGTCGCCCGCCTGGAGGCCGCGCCCGTCCACCGCCACGGCCAGCGTCTCGCCGGACGGCAGGCGCACGCCGGTGCGCTGCGGGCCCGGGTCGACCACCGTCACCGGCAGGGTATTGATGCGCGGCGAGCCGATGAACTCGGCCACCTCGAGGGAGTTGGGGAAGTGGTAGAGCGACAGCGGCGCACCGACCTGGGCGATGCGGCCGCTCGACAGCAGCACGATGCGGTCGGCCAGCGTCATCGCCTCGACCTGGTCATGGGTGACATAGATCATGGTGGCGCCGAGGCGCCTGTGCAGCTCGGCGATCCGCACACGCATCTCGACCCGCAGCGAGGCATCCAGGTTCGACAGCGGTTCGTCGAACAGGAACACCGCTGGCTCCTTGACCAGGGTGCGGCCGATCGCCACCCGCTGGCGCTGGCCGCCGGAGAGATCCTTCGGCTTGCGCTCGAGCAGCGGGGCAAGCTGCAGGATATCGGCGGCGTGCTCGACGCGGCGGCGGATCTCGGCCTTGTCGGTGCGCGCCAGCTTGAGGCCGAAGGCCATGTTCTCGGCCACCGTCATGTGCGGGTACAGCGCATAGGACTGGAAGACCATGCCGATATCGCGCTCCTGGGGCGGGATCTCGTTGATCCGCTCGCCGTCTAGGCACATCTCGCCGCGGCTGATGTCCTCGAGCCCGGCGACCATGCGCAGCAGGGTCGACTTGCCGCAGCCCGAGGGCCCGACGAAGACCACGAACTCGCCGTCCTCGATGGTCAGGTCGATGTCGCGCGAGATCTCGACGCCGTCATAGTCCTTGCCGATGTCGCTCAGGGTCAGACGTCCCATGAGGCTTCCTCCGAGTCAGTGGTACAGCGGGCGATGGCGATACCATGTGCCGGCAGGGTGAGCGTGCCGCTCTGCCACTGGCCGTTGACCATGGCCGGGGCATCGTCGAGGGCACAGGCGTCGTGCGGGGCCGGCAGTTCGCGAGGCTCATCGGCAAAGTTCAGCGCCACCAGCAGGCGTTCGCCGGGGGCGCTCGCCGGATGGCGTCGCTCGAGGCACAGCACCTCGTCGCGCACCGGATGGTAGGCGATATCGCCCTTGACCAGCGCCGGATGCCGACGGCGGAAGGCCAGGAAGGCGCGACTGGCGTTGAGCAGCGAATCCTCCTGGGGCTCCTGCTGGTCCACCGCCAGCTCCAGGTGCGCATCGGGCACCGGCAGCCAGGGGGTTCCCGTGGAGAAGCCGCCGTGGCGGGCGTCGGCCTGCCAGGGCATGGGGGTGCGGCAGCCGTCGCGCCCCTTGTAGGCCGGCCAGAAGGTGATGCCGGCGGGGTCGACCAGCTGCTCGAAGGTCAGCTCGGCCTCGGTCAGGCCCAGTTCCTCGCCCTGGTAGAGACAGATGCTGCCGCGCTGAGTGAGCAGGAAGGCCAGGTAGAGGCGCAGCGCCGCGTCGTTGCCCTCGGCGCCCCAGCGGGTGGCCAGGCGGGTGACGTCGTGGTTGCCCAGCGCCCAGCAGGGCCAGCCATCGCCGATGCGCGCCTCCATCTCGGTGAGGATCCCGCGCAGGTACTCCGGATCATGGCGCTCGCCGAGCAGGTCGAAGGAGTAAGCCATGTGCAGACGCTTGCCCCCCTGGGAATATTCGGCCATCACGCCCAGCGAGTCATCGTCGCCGACCTCGCCGACGCTGGTGGTGCCGGGATACTCGTCGAGCAGCGCCCGCAGCCGCTCCAGGAAGATCAGGTTCTCCGGCTGGGTCTTGTCGTGGATATGTTGCTGATAGCCATAGGGGTTATCGGGGCGCACGCCGATGAAGCCCTCGGCGATCTCCTCGCGGGGCGGGTTGTCCTGGAGCTCGCCATGGGTGCAGAAGTTCACCGCGTCCAGGCGGAAGCCGTCGACGCCCCGCTCCAGCCAGAAGCGCACCTCGCCGAGAATGGCCTCGACCACCGCGGGGTTCTGGAAGTTGAGGTCCGGCTGCTCGACCAGGAAGTTGTGCAGGTAGTACTGGCAGCGGCGGGTGTCCCACTGCCAGGCGGAGCCGCCGAAGATCGCCTGCCAGTTGGTGGGCGGGGCGCCGTCGGGCCGAGGATCGGCCCAGACGTACCAGTCGGCCCTGGGGTTGTCGCGGCTCTGGCGGCTCTCGGCGAACCAGGGGTGCTGATCGGAGGTGTGGGAAAGCACCTGATCGATGGTGACCTTGAGGCCGCGGGCGTGAGCGGCCTCCACCAGGCGGTCGAAGTCCTCAAGAGTGCCGAACATCGGGTCCACGTCGCGGTAGTCGCTGACGTCGTAGCCGAAATCGAGCATCGGCGAGGTGAAGAACGGCGACAGCCAGATGGCGTCGACGTTCAGCGAGGCGATGTAGTCGAGCCGCTCGATCACGCCCTGCAGGTCGCCGATGCCGTCGCCGTTCGCATCTAGGAAGCTGCGCGGATAGATCTGGTAGATCACCGCGCCGCGCCACCAGTCGGCGCCCTGTCGGCCGAGGTACTGGGAAGTGTCTGTGGTCATGTGCCGGGTCCTTGTGGTGAATCGGGGGTATCGGCGGGCCGACACCGCAGGAAAAGCGTCACGCCCATGGTGGCGGCAGGACCGGCGGGAGAAATCCTCCTGCGGGGAGGGCAACAGGCGTAGGCGGGGGGAGGAGGCGTCCCCTACTCCCCCTGGATGCGCGCGAGGAGGTCGCCGGCCAGGGCGATGGCTTCCTCGCGGCGGCGGATGCCCTGCTTCTGGTAGAGACTGCGGATATGGGTCTTGATGGTGGTGGGCGCCACCGACAGCTGTTCGGCGATCTGCTCGTTGGAGAGCCCCGCATGGATCAGCCCCAGGATCTGCCACTCGCGACGGGTCAACGGCGAGGTGCGGATCAGCTCGGGCACGTCGGGGCGGGCAACGATGTCGGCGATCACCGCCTCGTCGAGCATCAGGCGCACGGCGCGGCCGAAGTCGCGCTGACGGCCGGCCAGCGAGAGCAGTCGCTCGGCGCGTCGCCTGGCCAGCTCGTCCAGTGCCCGGGTCTCGAGCAGACGACCGAGCATCTCGGACAGCGGTCGGCCCAGGCGCAGGAAGCTGCCGATGAGCGCCGTGCGCGAGGCCAGCTCCAGGGCCTCGGCCAGGTGCTCCAGCGCCGCCGATTCATGGCCGCACTGCCACTCCAGAAGCGCCAGACACAGCCGGTTGCGGTTGGCATCGGTGACCAGGCCGAAGCGCGCAGCCTGAGTCTCCAGCGTGTCCAGCAGCGCTCGGGCCTCGTCGGGCCGACCGAGCAGCATCAGCGCCCGGGCGTGATTGCGCACGTTGGCCTGGGCGAAGTGGTTGCTGGCGATGTGGGGCTCGGCGGGCGGCGCCTCCTGCAGCCAGCGGGCCACGGCATCACGGTCGTCGTTGGCCTGCCACCAGGCCAGCAGGGTGGCATGGGCGTTGGCCCGCCAGTCGATGTGGTAGTCGCCGTCGGCAAGAATCTTGCGGATGCGGCGAACATGGTCGGCACACTGCGCCTGGTCGCCGCGCGCCAGGGCGACCTTGGCCAGGCTCACGTGACACTGCAGGGTCCAGCGCTCGCCCTGGCGGTCGAGCAGGGCGATGCCTGCCAGGGCCGCCTGCTCGGCCTCGTCCAGGCGGTGCCACTCCCACAGCAGCTGGCTGCGGATGCGATAGAGAAACTCGGCGACCGGCAGCCGATCGAGGCCGCAGTGCTCGATATGCGCGAAGGCCCGTTCCTGGATGTCGTAGGCGGCCTGCAGCCGCCCCTGGGCGACCAGGGTCTCCGAATGGTGGCACAGCGCCCACAGCATCAGCTGGTCGTCGCCGATGCGCTGCGCCTCCCGCTCCACATCATGGACCCGCGTCAGCGACTCGGCGAGTCGCCCCTGGACGAACCGTGCCTCGCAGAGAATGGCAGCGGCCGACACCGGCGTGACGGCCAGGTAGCGGGCCGGCCGGGTCAGGGCCTGCTCGGCCAGCGGCGCGGCCCGTTCGGCATCGCCCCGGTTGATCGCCAGCTGGGCGCGCAGGGTAGCGAACTCGGCGGCCAGCGCCTGCCAGGCGGGGTCGTCGAGCTGGGCCTCGATCCAGCCGATGGCCTGGGCGGTGCGCTCGAACTGGTACTGGGCGTGGGACACCCAGCCCTGCAGCAGCGTCAGCTGTGGCGAGGCGCACAGGCATGTCTCGCCGAGCGTCGCCAGGGCTCGTGCCAGCAGCGCGAAGTGGCCATGGGCCAGCAGCCGTGGGCCCTGGCCCTCGACCAGCATGGTCAGCATCTCGGGATCATCGGCCTCGATGGCCTGGGCCAGCGCCAGGCCGGGCTCGCCCAGCGCCAGCCAGGCCTGGCTGGCACGACGATGCAGCTGGCGCTGGGACTCGAGGCTCAGCGCGTGACGGCGATGGCGCAGGTAGCCGGCGAACAGGGGCTGGAAGCGAAACCACTGGTCGTGGGGATCGGTCCGCTCCAGGAACAGGCCGGCCCCTTCCAGGGCCTCGAGCCGTTGGGACACCCCCTCCCCCTCGAGCAGGTGCGCCACCAGCGTCGGCGAGAAGCGCTCCAGCACGCCGAGCTGCCACAGCAGGCGACGATCGGGCTCGTCGAGGCAGGCCTCCAGCAGGTCGTCGAACCAGGCGACGAAATCCGGATGGCTCCCGCCCAGCCGCTCCAGCAGGCTGTCGAAGCCCGCGCGGGTCGTGGTGCGCTGGATCAGCCAGTCCAGGGCCATCACCCAGCCGCCCGTCAGGCGCAGGGCCCGCTCCAGGCTGACCCGGGTGGGCGGGAAGCTGAGCTGCTCGGCGCACAGCGTCTGGGCCTCTTCCAGGTCGAAGGCGAGCGCCGGTGTACCGATCTCCTCGAGCTCGCCGCGCAGGCGCAGGCGCGGCAGGCCGAGCGCCGGCCGATGGCGTGATACCAGGGTCAGCGTCAGCCAGTGCGGCTGATGACGCAGCCAGTGCATCAGGCCATCGTGGATGGCGGGGTGGCGGACATGCTCGAACTCGTCGATTACCAGACGGCAAGGGGCGGCCTCGGCGGGCAGGCTGGCCAGCCAGGCATCGATGCGCTCATCGAAGGTTCCTTCCACGGCGGCAAGCGGCGAGACGCCCGGCCACTCGCGGCACAGGCGATCCAGCGCCGCACCGAAGTAATCGGCGAAGCGCTCCGGGTCGTCGTCGCGATCATCCAGCCGCAGCCAGGCGGCCGGCTGATCCAGTGCCGCCAGCCGTTCGGCCACCAGGGTGCTCTTGCCATAGCCCGGCGGTGCCTGCACCACCAGCAGGCGGACACGCTCGTCGAGGGCGAAGCGATCGTTGAGCCGCGGCCGGGCCACCAGGGTGGGGAGAGGCCTCGGAGGGGCGAGTTTTTCCTCGAGCAGTGGCATGAATCAGACTCCCGATGGACAAGGGGAAGGTGGCATCGACCTCATGCAAAACGCCCGCGACCTCGGTCGCGGGCAAGCATCGAAACAGCGCTCGACCAGGCGCGGGTCAGAACCAGACCTCGCTCTGCACGCCGAAGGTCCACTCGTCGCCGGTGAAGCCGTCGCTGCCGAGGGCATCATCCCCGGAGTAGTCGTTGAGCTCCTCGTCCCAGTCGCTCCAGGAGGCGAACAGGCGAATCTCCGGACGCTGCCAGAAGCCGCCCACCTGGGGCTTGAAGGTCGGGGCAATGGTGAACTTGGTATAGCTCCCCTCGGCCGAGTTGTTGCCCCCATAACCCTCTGGGGAGAGGTCCATCCACTGATAGCTGCCCTCGTACTGCATCTCGAAGTTCTCGGTCAGCTCGTTGGCCAGGCGCACGTTGAAGGTCGCCCAGTCATACCGGTCACCCTCGACGTAACGATCCTCGCTGGTCTCGGCCAGGATCGCCGGCGCCACGCGCCAGCGGGGCGCCAGATAGGTGGTGCCGTACAGCGCGAGGCGGGTCGCGGTGGCATCCTCGCTCAGGTTGCCGTTGGAACCGAGGCTCTTGGTCTCGGCGCCGAGGCCCTGGCCATGCAGCACCGCGGCCTTGAAGCTGCCGTCGCTGAGGCCGAAGAAATCATCGCCATGGTAGGCGACCATGGTGTGGACGCCGTCATCCGCGGCATCGACATTGCCTTCGGTCAGACGCTCTTCGTTGTCGGTGGCGCTCATGCCGCTGATCATCCACTGCCAGTTACCGACGTAGTTGTTGGAGGTCAGGATCAGGTTATCGGTGCTGCCGGTGTCCTCTGCCGGATTCATGCTGTCGACCGGGAAATCGGTAAAGCTGCGTCCGTAGAGGGACAGGTTCGACGTCCAGTTGTCGGCCAGCTGCATGTCATAGATGCCGCCACCGGTGCCGGCCAGGAAGATGACGTCGCTGTCGAGCCAGTGGATATCGAAGTTGTCGCGGTCGAAGCGCTTGCCGGCCCAGATGGAGGCATTCTCGAAGGCACCGGTGAAGCTCGGCAGGTCGCTGAACTCGGCGTAGACCTGGCGCACGTTGAGACTGGACTCGTCGGACGTCCAATCATTACTGGTCTGCACCCCGTCGGCGATCATGGTGCGGTAATGCGCCTTGGCACCGTTGTCGAAGCGCATCTTGTAGTTGAGGATCGCCTCGGCGTAGGTATCCGGCTCGTTGCCCAGGCGTCCCACGGCGCCGCCCTGACCGCCCGCCGGCGTCAGATAGGGGCCACCCTCGGCGCTCTTGCCACCGTCACCGATCAGCAGCCCCGAGCGGGCGTAGGCGTTGAAGGAGAAGCCCTCCTCACCGCTGGCCTGGCGCTCCACGGCGGCCAGTCGGGCCTCCAGATCCTCGTCGGACAGCTGCTCGGCCATCTCCTGCTCGGCCTCGTCGGCGCGTCGCTCGGCGGCCGCGGCACGCTGTTCGGCGGCGACGATGCGTTGCTCGAGCTCGGCCAGGCGAGCCTCGAGGTCGCTCGAGGCCTGGGCACTGGCCAGCCCGCTGGCACTCAGGGCGGCGGCGGCAACGGCCATGACGAGCGGTGACTTGCGCGGGCGTTGGGTCGGAATTGTCATCGTGATCAATGCCTTTGTTGTTGTCGCGTGAGATCTCGATCGCGTCCGGCGAACCGACGCCCTGCCCAGCCGTTGAGCGGTGCCGGGCAGCTCCGGGCATCCGGACTTAATCGTTTAAGACAGTAGTTGGAATGTAACGCGAAAAACACACGACTTATGTCTAAAACCCGACGAGAGACATAAAAAAGTAGTAAATAAACAAGTTTTAACGTCGAAGGTCGCCATTTTCACGACCAAAGTCTAGGTTGCACCGCCGTCTCCGCATCGCTTAACTGAGCGCAGATCTTAATCGATTAAGACACGTCCTGGCAGGCCAGGCTTCCATGCGCCATCGCCGTGCCGGAACGCGACAACAACAAGTGACGAGGATACGCCATGCAACGCAAGTTCCTGATCGCCTCTGGACTCACCCTGCTGGGCACGGCAGGCGCCGCTCCGGCCCTGTCGGCCGAGCTGACCATTTCCTGCGGCGCGGTCGGCGCCGAACTCACGCTCTGCGAGCAGGGCGTCGAGGCCTGGGAGAACGAGACCGGCCACGACGTGGAAATCGTCTCCACGCCCAACTCCTCCACCGAGCGGCTGTCGCTCTACCAGCAGATCCTGTCGGCGCGCTCCGGCGATATCGACGTGCTGCAGATCGACGTGGTCTGGCCGGGCCTGCTGGCCAACCACCTGATCGATCTCGAGGAGACGCTCGGCGAGGATGCCGCCGAGGGCCACTTCGAGACCATCGTCGCCAACAACACCGTCGACGACCGGCTGGTGGCGATGCCCTGGTTCACCGATGCCGGCGTGCTCTACTACCGCAAGGATCTGCTCGAAAAGCACGGCGTCGCGCCGCCCGAGACCTGGCAGCAGCTGACCGATATCGCCGTCGAGATCCAGGCCGCCGAACGCGAGGCGGGCAACGACAAGCTATGGGGCTACGTCTTCCAGGGCCGCGCCTACGAGGGGCTGACCTGTAACGCCCTGGAGTGGGTGGCGAGCCACGGCGGCGGCACCCTCGTCGATGCCGACGGCGAGATCACCATCGACAACGAGAATGCCGCCACGGCGCTGGACCTGGCCGCGAGCTGGATCGGCGAGATCACCCCGCGGGGCGCCCTGAACTACACCGAGGAGGAGGCCCGCGGCATCTTCCAGTCGGGCAACGCCGTGTTCATGCGCAACTGGCCCTATGCCTGGTCGCTGGCCCAGAGCGAGGACAGCGAGGTGGCCGGCAAGGTCGGCGTGGTCAAGCTGCCCCACGGGCCGAATGGAGAGAGCGCGGCCACGCTGGGCGGGTGGAACCTCGCGGTGTCGAAGTACAGCGAGAATCCCGAGCTCGCCGCCGATCTGGTGGCCTACCTGACCGGCGAGGCCGAACAGAAGCGGCGCGCCATCGAGGCGGCCTACAACCCGACGCTCACTTCGCTCTACGCCGACGAGGAAGTCCTCGAGGCCGTGCCCTTCTTCGGCACCCTCTACGACACCTTCACCAACGCCGTGGCCCGCCCCTCCGCCGCCACCGGCGACAACTACGGCCGTGTCAGCAACGCCTTCTTCAACGCCGCGCACGGCGTGCTCACCGACGAACAGGACGGCGCCGATGCCGTCGCCGAGCTGGACAGCGAGCTGTCACGCATCAAGCGTCGTCGCTGGTAACCGGAGGTCGACATGTCCACTTCTGCAACCGACAGTGCCCCCCGCGAGGGGCGCACGGCCAAGGCGGGTTACCGGGGCACCAAGGTCCGCCGCCAGCGGGTCCGCGCCGCCTGGACCTATCTGACCCCGATGCTGGTCGCCCTGGCGCTGGTCGCCGGCTGGCCGCTGCTGCGTACCTTCTACCTGAGCCTCACCGACGCCTCGCTGTCGGACACCGCCGGCGCGGCCTTCATCGGCTTCGAGAACTATCTGGTCTATGACGACGGCGCCTGGTACGGCCTGCTCACCGACCCGGTGTGGTGGAACGCGGTGTGGAACACCGTCTACTTCAGCGTGGTATCGGTCTCGCTGGAAGTGGTGTTCGGCATCGTCGTCGCCCTGCTGCTCAACGCCGAGTTCAAGGGCCGCATGCTGGTGCGGGCCGCGGTGCTGATCCCCTGGGCCATTCCCACTATCGTCTCGGCCAAGATGTGGGCCTGGATGCTCAACGACCAGTTCGGGATCATCAACCACCTGCTGATGGCGCTGGGCCTGATCGATGCCCCCCTGGCCTGGACCGCCGATGCCGACCTCTCCATGTGGGCGGTGATCATGGTCGATGTGTGGAAGACCATTCCCTTTGTCGCCCTGCTGGTGCTGGCCGCCCTGCAGATGCTGCCCAAGGACTGCTTCGAGGCCGCCGAGGTCGACGGTATCCATCCGGTCAAGGTGTTCTTCCGCGTCACCCTGCCGCTGATCACCCCGGCACTGCTGGTGGCGGTGATCTTCCGCCTGCTCGATGCCCTGCGCGTGTTCGACGTGATCTATGTGCTGACCTCCAACTCCACCAGCACCATGACCATGTCGATCTATGCCCGTCAGCAGCTGGTCGAGTTCCAGGACGTGGGCTATGGCAGCGCCGCCTCGACGATGCTGTTCCTGATCATCGCCCTGGCCGTGGTCGTCTACCTGTACCTGGGCCGCCGTCAACTGGGAGTCGACCAATGAACCAGTATCAGCTGATGAAACTCGCCAAGCGCGTCGGCCTCTACGCCCTGATCGCCGTGGTGATGGTCTACGCCATCTTTCCCTTCTACTACGCCGTGATCACCTCGCTGAAGCCCTCGAGCGAGCTGTTCCGGGTCGATTTCTGGCTGTCGTCGGTGGACGTCAGCAACTACGTGCAGATCTTCACCCAGAAGAGCTTCGTGCGCGCCATCTTCAATTCCATCCTCATCTCGGTGTCGGTGGTGGTCATCGCCCTGCTGCTGGGGATCACCGCCTCCTACGCCCTGGGCCGGGTGCGCTTCCGCGGCCGCGCCACGGTGATGCTGACCATCCTCGGGGTATCGATGTTCCCCCAGGTGGCGGTGCTCTCCGGCCTGTTCGAGGTGATCCGCGCGTTGAACCTCTACAACAACCCGGGCGGCCTGATCCTGAGCTACACCATCTTCACCCTGCCCTTCACCGTCTGGGTGCTGACCACTTTCATGCGCCAGCTGCCCATGGAGCTGGAGGAGGCCGCGATCATGGACGGCGCCACCCCCTGGGTGACCATCACCAAGGTATTCCTGCCGCTGATGTGGCCCGCCATGGCGACCACCGGACTGCTGGCCTTCATCGCCGCCTGGAACGAGTTCCTGTTCGCCCTGACCTTCACCCTCACCGACGACCAGCGCACCGTGCCGGTGGCGATTGCCCTGATCTCCGGCGGCAGCCAGCACGAGCTGCCCTGGGGCCCGATCATGGCCGCTTCGGTCACCGTCACCGTGCCGCTGGTCATCCTGGTGATGATCTTCCAGCGCCGCATCGTCTCTGGCCTCACCGCCGGCGCCGTCAAGGGATAGGCCTCATGTCATCAAGGACCCCGATCATGCAAGACAACCTGAGCTGGTGGCGCGGCGGCGTCATCTACCAGATCTACCCGCGCAGCTTCATGGACGCCAACGGCGACGGCATCGGCGACCTGGCCGGCATCACCGAGAAGCTCGACTACGTGGCGAGCCTGGGCGTCGATGGCATCTGGCTGTCGCCCTTCTTCACCTCGCCGATGGCCGACTTCGGCTACGACGTCAGCGACTACCGCGATGTCGACCCGATGTTCGGCAGCCTGGACGACTTCAAGGCCCTGCTGGCCCGTGCCCATGCCCTGGGCCTGAAGGTGATGATCGACCAGGTGATCAGCCATGCCTCGGATCAGCATCCTTGGTTCCGGGAGAGCCGCCAGGACCGCACCAACCCCAGGGCCGACTGGTTCGTGTGGGCCGACCCCAGACCCGACGGCACGCCGCCCAACAACTGGCTGTCGATCTTCGGCGGCTCGGCCTGGACCTTCGACTCCCGGCGCCGCCAGTACTACCTGCACAATTTCCTGGCAAGCCAGCCGGACCTGAACTTCCATCACCCGGAGGTCAGGAAGGCCCAGCTGGACAACCTGCGCTTCTGGCTGGAACTCGGCGTCGACGGCTTCCGCCTGGACACCGTCAACTTCTACTTCCATGACACCGAGCTGCGCGACAACCCGCCGGTGCCGGCGGGCGCGGCCAAGACCCTGGGCGCCCCGGACAGCAATCCCTACACCTGGCAGCGCCACGTCTATGACCTGAGCCGCCCGGAGAACCTCGACTTCCTGCGCGAGCTGCGCGCGCTGATGGACGAGTTCCCCGGTACCACCACGGTGGGCGAGATCGGCGATGACAACCCCCTCGAGCGCATGGCCGAGTACACCGCCGGCGGCGACAAGCTGCACATGGCCTACGGCTTCGACCTGCTCAACGACCCCCACTCGCCGGCCTATATCCGCGAAGTGATCGAACGCTTCCAGCGTCTGGCCGGCGACGCCTGGCCATGCTGGGCGCTGTCCAACCACGACGTGGTGAGAAGCGCGACGCGCTGGGGCGCCGACGAGGACCCGCTGGCCTATCCCAAGGTGGCGCTGGCGATGGTGCTGTCGCTGCGCGGCAGCGTCTGCCTCTACCAGGGCGAGGAGCTGGGACTGCCCGAGGCCGAGGTGCCCTTCGAGCGTATCCAGGATCCCTACGGCAAGGTGCTGTGGCCGGAATTCAAGGGCCGCGACGGCTGCCGCACGCCGATGCCCTGGACCGATGCGCCGCGGGCCGGCTTCACCGCCGAGGCCGTGGAGCCGTGGCTGCCGGTCGACGCCCGCCATCTGCCGCTGGCCGTGGCGCGCCAGCAGGATGACGCCGCCTCGGTGCTCAATGCCACCCGTCGGCTACTGGCGTTCCGCCGCGAACACCCGGCGCTGGTCGACGGCGACCTCGAACTGGTCGACGTCGGCCAGGACCTGCTCGGTTTCCTCCGCAAGAGAGGCGAGGAGACGCTGCTGTGCGTCTTCAACCTGGACGACGAGACGCGTAGCACGACACTGCCGATGGCCGGCCCCCTGCTCGGCGGTCATGGTTTCACCGCCGATCTGGACGGCGCGACGCTGACCCTGCCGCCCTACCAGGCCGCCTTTCTCCAGCTCGACCGTTAACACTACACAACAACGCCGGCCCCGGGGGCCGGCGAGGAGTCGCCAGATGGCAAGCGTGACCCTGGAAAAGCTCAACAAGGTCTTTGGCCACACCCCTATCATCAAGGACGTCGACCTCGAGATCGGCGACGGCGAATTCGTGGTCTTCGTCGGCCCCTCGGGCTGCGGCAAGTCCACCCTGCTGCGGCTGATCGCCGGGCTCGAATCGATCACCGACGGCGAGCTCAGGATCGCCGGCGACGTGGTCAACGACCTGCCGCCCCGCGAACGCGGCGTGGGCATGGTGTTCCAGTCCTATGCCCTCTACCCGCACATGACGGTGTACGAGAACATGGCCTTCGGTCTCAAGCTGGCCAAGACCGACAAGGAGACCGTCGAGCAGCGAGTGATGGCCACCGCCCGCATCCTGCAGCTCGAGGAGCTGCTCGACCGCAAGCCCAAGGCGCTGTCCGGCGGCCAGCGCCAGCGCGTGGCCATGGGCCGCGCCATGGCCAGGGAGCCGCGCATCCTGCTGTTCGACGAGCCGCTGTCCAACCTCGACGCCTCGCTGCGCGTGCAGATGCGCAACGAGATCGCCCGCCTGCACCACCGCCTGGGCTCGACCATGGTCTACGTCACCCACGACCAGGTCGAGGCCATGACCCTGGCCGACAAGATCGTGGTGCTGCGCGACGGCCGCGTCGAGCAGGTCGGCAGCCCCCAGACGCTCTATCAGCAACCGGCCACCAAGTTCGTGGCCGGCTTCATCGGCTCGCCGACCATGAACTTCATGCCGGCGGAGCTGCTCGGCAGCGATGGCGACGGCTGCAAGGTCCAGGCCCCGGGCCTCGGCGAGCTGGCCCTGCCCCAGGACGCTGGCAGCGCCGCCCAAGGCACCGGCCTGACCCTCGGCGTACGCCCCGAGCACCTGCACCTGACCGAAGCGGAGGGCGACAACGCCTTCGAGATCGTCAACGTCGAGTACCTGGGCAACGAGGTCTACGTCTACCTCGAGCCCAAGGCCGGGGACACCCTGCTGATCCATCGCAGCGAGGCCCCGAGCCGCTGGGACGTCGGCCAACGGGTGGCACTGGCTCCCGAACTCCAGCACGTGCATCTGTTCGATGCCGATGACCGGGCACTGGCGCTTGCCGGCCAGCGTCGCGCCGCCTGAACCGACGCCCTCCTCCCCCTTCCTTTCCCTTGGTGACGGGAGCCCCGGCTCCCGTCTCTGGAGACGCGCATGCCGTTATCTCACGACCAGCACGACGCTCGACACGACTGGTGGCGCGGCGCCACCCTCTACCAGATCTATCCACGCAGCTTCATGGACGCCAACGGCGACGGCATCGGTGATCTCCAGGGCATCACCGAGAGGCTCGAGCACGTGGCGAGCCTCAATGTCGACGCCATCTGGCTGTCGCCCTTCTTCACCTCGCCGATGGACGACTTCGGCTACGACGTCAGCGACTATCGCGACGTCGACCCGATGTTCGGCACGCTCGGCGACTTCCGCACGCTGATCGATCGCGCCCACGAACTCGGGCTGCGGGTGATCATCGACCAGGTGCTGTCGCACAGCTCCGACCGGCACGCCTGGTTCCAGGAGAGCCGCCAGGACCGCACCAATCCCAGGGCCGACTGGTACGTCTGGGCCGACCCCGAGCCCGATGGCAATCCGCCCAACAACTGGATGGCGGCCTTCAGCGGTCGCGCCTGGACCTTCGATGCCCGGCGCCGGCAGTACTACCTGCACAACTTCCTGCCCAGCCAGCCGGACCTCAATTTCCACCACCCCGAGGTGCAGCAGGCGCAGCTCGACAACCTGCGCTTCTGGCTGGAACTCGGCGTCGATGGCTTCCGCTTCGACGTGGTCAATTACTACTTCCACGATCGCGCCCTCACCGACAATCCGCCGATGCCTCTTGCGCAACGCCGGCCCGGCAACCCGCAGAGCTACCAGTGCCAGCGACACAACATCGAACAGCCCGAGAATCTGGCGTTCCTCGAGCGTGTCCGTGCCCTGCTCGACGAATACCCGGGCTCGACCACCGTGGGCGAGATCGGCGGCAACGATCCGCTGCCGACCATGGCCGCCTACACCGCCGGCGAATCGCGCCTGCACATGGCCTATACCTTCGACCTGCTGGACAGCACCGGTGAGGCGCGCGAGCTCCACGACGTCCTGGCGCGCCTCGCCGAACTCGGCGACGACACCTGGCCCTGCTGGGCACTTTCCAACCACGACGTCCAGCGCAGCGCCAGCAGCTGGGGCCAGGAACGCGCCCTGCTGGCACTGACGGTGCTCTGTTCGCTACGCGGCAGCCTGTGCCTCTATCAGGGTGAGGAGCTGGGCCTGCCCGAGGCCGAGCTGGCCTATGAGGACCTGCAGGACCCGTTCGGCATCAACCTGTGGCCGGAGGTCAAGGGCCGGGATGGCTGCCGCACCCCGATGGTCTGGAACGAGGCCGCCAACGGCGGCTTCTGTGACGCAGGCGCCGCTCCCTGGCTGCCGATCGAGTCGCGTCACCGGCCGCTGGCCGTGGCACGACAGGACAAGGACGCCGACAGCCTGCTGAACCGGGTCCGCCAGCTGCTCCGGCGGCGCGCCGACAGCGACCTCCTGCGTCAGGGCGACCAGCAACTGATCGCTCCCGAGGCCCTGCCCGACGAGGTCTTCGGCGTGATCCGCACTCGGGGCGACCAGCGCCTGCTGTGCCTGGCGCATCTCGGCCATGGCGATGCACCGATCGAGATCGACCTCGAGGCGCTGGATGCCGGCCCCGAGGAGGGCCGCGCCCTCGACCTGCCCGGCATGCCGACTCCTGCGCTGGAGGAATGCAAGCTGAGCCTGAGACCGGGTACCGCCGCCTGGCTGGCCTGGGCCTGACGCCGTACGGCGCCGCTCACCATGCCGCCCGCGCCACGGCACGGGCGCGCATACTGCCGATGAAGCGGCCCTCGGTCACTGTTCATCGCCGCCAGGGGCGGCTAGGATAGGCCCCTAACTAAATCGATTCAGAGGCGACCCTGTATCGCCGCCAGAGAAGCGAGCCATCCCGTGTCTTCGTCACGCCGCATCACCCTGAAGGAGCTGGCCCAACACCTCGGCGTATCCACGGCCAGCGTGTCCAACGCCTTCAACCGCCCGGACCAGCTGTCCCAGGACCTGCGCGAACGGATCCTCACCGAGGCACGCCAGCTGGGCTACCGCGGCCCCGACGCCAAGGCGCGCAGCCTGCGTACCGGCCGTTCGCAGATCGTCGCGGTACTGCTCGCCGAGAGCCTGACCTACAGCCTCAACGATGCCGTGGCCAGCGAACTGCTGTCGGGCATCGCCGAGGTGCTGGACGCCCATGGCCACACCCTGCTGCTGCTATCCGGGCGACAGGCGAACGATCGCATGCCGGGCTCGGCGAGCATCGCCGACGGTTTCATCGTCTACGGCCTGATGCCCAGCCCATCGCTGCTCGGCGACCTGCCCTCGCAACGGCCCCAGGTGGCGGTGGACTTCGACATCTCGGGTCAGGCCAGCGTCCATGTGGACAACGCGCCCGCGGCACATGCCATCGCCTGTCATGCGCTGAGGAGTCCGCCGCGTCGCGCCGGCATCATCAACCTGCGCCTCACCGAGCAGGCCTGCAACGGTCGCATCGGCGACGACCAGACACTGCTGTCGGCGGATCAGACCATCACCCGCGCACGCCTGGACGGCTTCTTCCAGGCCTTCGCCGAGCACGATATCGATCCCGCCACGCTGCCGATGTGGAACATCGAGGAGAACACCTTCGATGTCTGCACCCCGGTGATCGAGGCGATTCTCGACCTCCCCGACGAGGAGCGGCCCGACCTGCTGCTGTGCATGTCCGACCGCATCGCCCTGACGGTACTGACCCTGGCCGAACGGCGTGGCATTCGCATTCCCGAGGATCTGCGCATCACCGGGTTCGACGGCATCGCCGAAGGCCAGTACCGCTCGCCGCGGCTGACCACGGTGCGCCAGGACAGCGTCGAGAAGGGCCGCATCGCGGCACGCATGGTGCTGGGGCTGGAGCCTGCCAGCCCCCGGCTGCTGGCCACCGAGCTGCTGATCGGCGAAAGCTGCCCCTGAGCGGACTTGCACCGGAATTGCATCCTCCCGGTGACCCGGTGCGCTACGCTAGGGCACTTTGCCCGTTCAGCCGAGAGCCCGTGCCATGTCCCTTCGCCACGCCCTGAATCCGGCCGTGTCCCGACTCGGCGTCAAGCTGTTCGCGATCATCCTGATCGTCAACGTCGCCATCTCGGGGCTGGTCTTCATTGCCGTGTCGAGAAGCCTCGACCAGGGCTTCATCGAGTACCTGGACCGGACCCAGACCCGCCGCGCCGAGACCCTGGCCACCGGGCTCGCCGACGAGTGGGCAAGGCGCGGCGACTGGCAGTGGCTGCGCCAGTCGCCACGGGCCTGGCATCAGGTGGTGCGCCGCCAGCTGTGGCCCGGCGAGGCGCCACCTGAGGGCATCGAACGCCGCCTGGGCGACCCCAAGGACTTCGTGCTCCACGACGCCGGCGGCCTGCCGGTCATCGGCCTGCCGCCGGACAACGATCTCGAGGCCGCGGAGCTGCGTTGGCTGCCCATCGTCAGCGACGGCGAGCGGGTCGGCACCCTCGGCTATCGTCCGCCACAGCAGCTGATGGCGCGCATGGATCGCATCTTTCTCACACAGCAGCAGCGCAACCTGACGATCATCGTCGGCGCCCTGGGACTGGCCTCGCTGCTGCTCGCGGGGGGGCTCTCCTGGTGGCTGGGGCGGCGGGCCCGGGGCATGATGCTCGGCACCCGCCGGCTCACCGAGGGCGACTACAGCATCCGCCTGCCCGAACGCGGCCGCGATGAACTGTCGAGCCTGTCGCGGGACTTCAACGTGCTGGCCGCGACCCTGGAGGCCAGCCGCGAGGCCCGCAGCCGCTGGGTCTCGGACATCGCCCACGAGCTGCGCACCCCGCTGGCCGTGCTGCGCGGCGAAATCGAGGCGATGCAGGACGGCATCCGTCCGCTGGACCTCGACAGCCTCGGCTCGCTGGGCCAGGAGGTCGGGCAGCTGGAGCGCCTGGTGGCCGACCTTCGGCTGCTGTCGCAGAGCGATGCCGGCGCCCTGGAGGTGCAGCTGGCACCGCTGGACCTGGCCGCCAGCCTGGGCGATCGCCTCGACGAGGCCGGCACCTGGCTGAAGGATGCCGACATCACGCTCGAGACCGACATCCCCGGCCCGGCCTGGATCCGCGGCGACACCCAGCGCCTGCGCCAGCTGTGGACCAATCTGCTCGACAACACCTGTGCCTACACCCACACGCCAGGACGGCTGCGGGTCACGCTCACTGCGGTAGGCGACCATTACCGGCTGTGCTGGGAAGACAGCGCGCCCGGCGTGCCGGAGGCGGAGA
The DNA here is from genome assembly GCF_003030865.2 of Halomonas sp. SL1. Lineage (NCBI taxonomy): Bacteria > Pseudomonadati > Pseudomonadota > Gammaproteobacteria > Oceanospirillales > Halomonadaceae > Halomonas > Halomonas sp. SL1. The sequence goes on from NZ_PYUQ02000011.1 coordinate 446,946, forward strand.
TGCCGCGGCTCACCGAGCGCCTCTACCGGGTCGAGGGCTCGCGCAATCGCGCCAGCGGCGGCAGCGGCCTGGGCCTCTCCATCGCCATGGCCCTGGCCCGTGCCCACGGCGCCGAGATGACGCCCAGTGCCTCGTCGCTCGACGGGCTATGCTGGACCCTGACCTTTCCCGCCATCGCCGATCATCAGCTCAGGGAGGAAGACGCATGAGCACAACGGAACTCGCGACCGATACCGTCCTGATCGTCGAGGACGAACCCAAGATCGCCCGCCTGGTGGCCGACTACCTGACGGGCAGCGGCTTCGCGCCGCATCACCTGGAGCACGGCGACGCCGTGATGCCCTGGCTGGAGGAGCGCGAGGCGCTGCCCGAGCTGGTGCTGCTGGACCTCATGCTGCCCGGCACCGACGGCCTGACGCTGTGCCGCGAGATCCGCCAGCGCTGGCCCGGCGTGGCGATCATCATGCTCACCGCCCGGGTCGAGGAGGTCGACCGCCTGCTGGGCCTGGAGCTCGGCGCCGACGACTACATCTGCAAGCCGTTCAGCCCCCGCGAGGTGGTGGCCCGAGCCCGGGCCGTGCTGCGTCGCAGCCGCGCCGCCACCGCGCCGGAGGAGGCACCGGAGGAGGCCCAGCTGAGCCTCGACGACGAGGGCTGGCGAGCGCTGGCCGATGGCCACGACCTGGGGCTGACCGCGGTGGAGTTCCAGCTGCTGCGGGTGATGATGCACTCCCCCGGGCGCATCTTTTCCCGCGAGCAGCTGATGGATCACATGTACCGCGACCATCGCATCGTCTCCGAACGCACCGTGGACAGCCACATCAAGAAACTGCGCAAGAAGATCGCCGAGATCTGGCCCGAGCGCGAGATCATCCGCTCGGTCTACGGCGTCGGCTACAAGTACCAGCCGGAGGAGTGACAGGGCGCGAGCCGGACGGCGTCCTCGAAGTTTGCACGCTGGCTGCAAACCGCTTGCACACCCGGGGGCGACAGTGAAGGTGTCCATTCGAGGCCAAGAGGATTGCCCGAGATGAAGAAGACGCACCTGACCCGCACGCTGTTCGCCCCCGCCCTGCTCGCCGCCGCCATCGCGCCGCTGGCGTTCTCCGCCAGCGCCGGCCAGGGTGGGCCCCACGGACAGCCCCAGCCGGGCGGCTTCCACGCCGAGCAGCGCGAGGCACTGTTCGACCGCGCCGGCATCGATGCCGAGACCCGTGACGAGCTCGCCGAGGCCCAGCAGGCGCATCGCGAGGCCATCCAGGCACTGCGTCAGGACTATCGCGAGCAGATCGACGGGATCCTCGACGACGAGCAGCGCGCGGCCCTGGACGAGGCCCGCCAGCAGATCCGCCAGGAACATCGCACCGAGGCGCGGGAGGCGATCAAGGCCCGGGTCGATGCGGTGATCGACGGCTGGGACCTGGACGACGAGACCCGCCAGTCGCTGGACGAGCTGCACCACGCCTTCATGGATGATGCCCAAGCGCTGAAGGCCCAGTCGTTCGACTCGCGAGACGAACGCCGCCAGGCCTGGAAGGCGATGCGCGACCAGCACCATGATGCCCTGGCCGAGCTCCTGAGCGAGACCCAGATCGCCGAGCTGGAGCAGGCCATGCGCCCGCCCCATGACGGCCCGGGCCATCGCGGCGAGCGAGGCCATCACGGCAAGCCCGGCTCGCATGGCGGTCCCGAGCGGGCCGAGCAAGACGCCTATTAACGCTTAAATTTCATAAAGTTACAGCACACCACGCCCGGCCACTGGCCGGGCGTTTTCGTGTCCGAAAGCAAAAGAATACTTCGCCTTGCGATCCGTGCTGTTGCAGGCATCAGGGGATGTGCGTATTTTATTTGAACGTTCATTCAAAAAAAGAAGTCGCCCCTGCGACAGGAGTCATTTGCGAATGTCGGATTACACCGCCCATCCCGAGCGACGAGATCGCATCAATCGCACCGTCTTTCACGGCAGCGTGACAGGCATTCTGGTCTTCCTGGTGCTGACCATGACGTTCACCGAGGAGGCCGGCGCCTTTTTCGACGCCGCCCTGGCCTGGGTGAGCGACACCTTCGGCTGGTACTACATGCTGGCCGCCGTGGTCTATCTGGTCTTCGTGATCGCCATCGGCTGCTCACGCGTCGGCAACATCCGACTCGGCCCCGACCACGCCCGGCCCGAGTTCTCGCTGCTGTCCTGGGCCTCGATGCTGTTCGCCGCGGGCATCGGCATCGACCTGCTGTTCTTCTGCGTGGCCGAGCCGCTGTCGCACTATCTAACGCCGCCGGACATGGCGCCGGAGAGCGCCGCGGCCATGCGCGCCGCCGTGCCGCAGACCTTCCTTCACTGGGGCCTGTCCGGCTGGGGCATGTACGTGCTGATGGGCATGGCGCTGGCCTACTTCAGCTATCGCCATCGCCTGCCGCTGGCCATCCGCAGCGCCCTCTACCCGCTGCTCGGCAAGCGCATCAACGGCCCGATCGGCAATGCCGTGGACATCACCGCGGTGATCTCCACCGTGTTCGGCATCGCCACCAGCCTCGGCATCGGCGTGATGCAGCTGAACTACGGCCTGACCTTCATGTTCGGCGTGCCCGAGAGCCTGGCCACTCAGGTGGTGCTGATCGTGCTGGTGATGATCCTGGCCACCATCTCCGTGATCACCGGGGTCGAGAAGGGCATCCGCCGCCTGTCCGAGTTCAACATGGCGCTGGCCGTGGCGCTGCTGCTGTTCGTGCTGTTCGCCGGCAACACCCTGCACCTGCTCGATGCCATGGTGCTCAACGCCGGCGACTACCTGAGCAGCTTCGTCGGCAAGAGCTTCGACACCTACGCCTTCGCCGGCGAGGATGCCCAGCAGTGGAAAGGCTGGTGGACCATCTTCTTCTGGGGCTGGTGGATCGCCTGGACGCCCTTCGTCGGCCTGTTCCTGGCCCGCATCTCGCGCGGCCGCACCATCCGCGAATTCGTGCTCGGCGCCCTGCTGCTGCCGCTCGGCTTCATGATGGCCTGGATGTCGATCTTCGGTAACAGCGGCATCGAGATGGTCGCCAACCAGGGCCTCGTCGAACTCGGCGAGCAGGCGCTGAGCGCGCCGCAGACCACCATCTACACCTTCCTGGAACAGTATCCGTACATCGGCATCACCGCCTCGGTGGTGACCATCCTCGGCATCGTGTTCTTCGTCACCTCCGCCGACTCCGGCGCCCTGGTGCTGGCGAACTTCACCTCCATCCTGTCGGACGTGAACCACGACGCCCCGATCCGCCTGCGCGTGTTCTGGTCGGCCACCATCGGCCTGGTGACCGTGGCGCTGCTGATGGCCGGCGGCCTGTCGGCGCTGCAAAGCGCGGTGGTGATCACCGCCCTGCCCTTCTCGCTGGTGATCTTCGCCATCATGGCCGGCATGAGCCGCGCCCTGAAGCTGGAGTGCACCAAGGCCGACACCCGCCGCCAGATCGGCGCCACCGGCACCCACAGCGACTGGCGCGAGCGCCTCGACCGGGCGCTGGACACCTCCAACCGCGCCGGCGCCGCCGCCACCCTCGAGCACGCCATCCGGCCGGCCCTGCGCCAGTTCGCCGAGGAGCTGGAGAGCCGCGGCCAGACGGCCACGGTGACCGAGGAGGCCGTCGAGGGCGAGCCGCTGCGCCAGCTGACCCTGCAGGTGGACTTCGACGACGCCGCCAGCTTCGTCTACCAGGTCCGCGCCCACCGCCTACGCACCCCGAGCTTCCTGCCGGTGGACGACGACTACTACGTGCGCTTCGACGTCTACCTCAACGAGGGCGGGCTTGAGCAGGACCTCAACGGCTACACCCGGGCCCAGGTGATCCATAACGTGGTCACCGAGTACGAGCGCCATCTCTACTTCCTGGCCCGGGCCGGTCAGGACAACGCCAACGTCCAGGCGATGCCGGGCTCGGTGGGCGAACCGCCCCAGGACCTGAATCCGGCCTGAGTCTGACGCTCCGTGCCCTGGCGACGGCGACCCTCGGGTCGCCGTCGTCGTGTCCGGCCCGCCTATCGGTTCCTTGTCCCGCTCGATGCCCGAGGCATGCCCGACCGAGCATCGAAAGAAGGCGGGGCACGACTCACGTCGTGCCCCGCCTCGTTCTGTTGCCGCTTGCCGGGCCCTGGCTCGCCCACGGCCTACTGCATGTCGAGCACCACCCGGCCCTCGATGTTGCCGTCGATCATGCGCTGGAAGACGTCGTTGATGTTTTCCAGCCGGTCACCGTGGACGGTGGCCTTGACCTTGCCCTCGCCGGCGAAGTCCAGGGCCTCCTGCAGGTCCTGGCGGGTGCCGACGATGGAACCACGCACGGTGATGCCGTTGAGCACGGTATCGAAGATCGGCAGCGGGAAGTCGCCGGGCGGCAGGCCGTTGAGCGAGATGGTGCCGCCGCGGCGCACCATGCCCTGGGCCTGCTCGAAGGCCTTGGGCGAGACCGCGGTGACCAGCACGCCGTGGGCGCCGCCGATCTCGCGCTTCAGGTAGGCCGCCGGATCGGTGGTCAGGGCGTTGACCGTCACGCTGGCGCCCAGGCGTCTGGCCAGCGCCAGCTTGTCGTCGTCGATGTCCACCGCGGCGACGTTGAGCCCCATGGCCCGGGCGTACTGCACCGCCATGTGGCCGAGCCCGCCGATGCCCGAGATCACCACCCACTGGCCGGGGCGGGTGTCGGTCATCTTGAGGCCCTTGTAGACGGTGACCCCGGCGCACAGCACCGGCGCGATCTCGAGGAAGTCGACGTTGTCCGGCAGACGCCCCACGTAGCCGGCATCGGCCAGGGTGTAGTCGGCGAAGCCGCCGTTCACCGAGTAGCCGGTGTTCTGCTGCGATTCGCAGAGGGTCTCCCAGCCGCCCAGGCAGTGCTCGCAGTGGCCGCAGGCGGAATACAGCCAAGGCACGCCGACCCGGTCGCCTTCCCTGAGATGGGTCACGCCCTCACCCACCGCGGCCACGTGGCCGACGCCCTCGTGCCCCGGGATGAAGGGTGGCTCGGGCTTGACCGGCCAGTCGCCGTGGGCGGCGTGAAGATCGGTGTGGCAGACGCCGGAGGCGGCCACCTTGACCAGGATCTCGCCGCGCCCGGGCCGCGGCACCTCGACCTCCTCGAGACTCAGCGGCTCACCGAAGGCCCGCACCACGGCGGCTTGCATCGTGCTGTCCATGTGCTTTCTCCTCAACAACGGGTAGGGGAGCCCCGCCGCCGGAGGCGACGGAGCAGGCTGCGTCAGGGAGGGAATGCCCCGGGTTCGATGCCCGGGGTCGGGGCTTTCCGGGAATGACGGCGCCATGTCACTGGCACAGCGACACGTCAGTCTTTCCTAGAAGAAGCCGAGGGGATTGGTGTCATAGCTGACCAGCAGGTTCTTGGTCTGCTGGTAGTGCTCGAGGGCGACCTTGTGGGTCTCGCGGCCGACGCCGGACTTCTTGTAGCCGCCGAAGGCGGCGTGGGCCGGATACTGGTGGTAGCAGTTGGTCCACACCCGGCCGGCCTGGATGCCGCGGCCCATGCGGAAGGCGACGTTGATGTCGCGGCTCCAGACCCCGGCGCCGAGGCCGAACTCGGTGTCGTTGGCGATGGCCAGCGCCTCTTCCTCGTTCTTGAAGGTGGTCACCGCCACCACCGGGCCGAAGATCTCCTCCTGGAAGACGCGCATCTTGTTGTGGCCCTTGAGCAGGGTCGGCTGGATGTAATAGCCGCTGTCATAGGCCGGATCGAAGTGCTCCTTGTCGCCGCCGGTCAGGAACTCGGCGCCCTCCTCGCGGGCCACCTCCATGTACGACATGATCTTGTCGAACTGCTCCTGGGAGGCCTGGGCGCCGACCTTGACGTCGGTGTCCAGCGGGTTGCCGCGAGTGATGGTCGCGACCTTCTCCATCACCTTGGCCATGAAGGCGTCGTAGATGTCTTCCTGGATCAGCGCCCGCGACGGGCAGGTGCACACCTCGCCCTGGTTGAAGAAGGCCAGCACCAGGCCCTCGGCGGCCTTGTCGATGAACTCGGGCTCGGCGTCCATGATGTCGGCGAAGTAGATGTTCGGCGACTTGCCGCCCAGCTCCACGGTGGAGGGAATGATGTTCTCGGCGGCGCACTTGAGGATGTGCGAGCCCACCGGGGTCGAGCCGGTGAAGGCGATCTTGGCGATCCGGGTGCTGGTGGCCAGCGCCTGGCCGGCCTCGGCGCCGTAGCCGTTGACGACGTTGACCACGCCCGGCGGCAGCAGGTCGCCGATCAGCTCCATCAGCTTGAGGATCGAGGCCGGGGTCTGCTCGGCGGGCTTGAGCACCACGCAGTTGCCCGCGGCCAGCGCCGGCGCCAGCTTCCACACCGCCATCAGGATCGGGAAGTTCCAGGGAATGATCTGCCCCACCACGCCCAGCGGCTCGTGGAAGTGATAGGCCACGGTATTGGCGTCGATGTCCGCCGCGGTGCCTTCCTGGGCGCGGATGCAGCCGGCGAAGTAGCGGAAGTGGTCCACCGCCAGCGGCAGGTCGGCGTTCAGGGTCTCGCGCACTGCCTTGCCGTTGTCCCAGGTCTCGGCCACGGCCAGCAGCTCGAGGTTCTGCTCGATGCGGTCGGCGATCCTCAGCAGGATATTGCCGCGCTCGGCGGCCGAGGTCTTGCCCCAGGCCGGTGCCGCGGCGTGGGCGGCGTCCAGCGCCTTGTCGATGTCCTCGGCGGTGGAACGGGGAATCTCGCAGAACGGCTTGCCGTTGACCGGGCTGACGTTGTCGAAATACTGGCCCTTGACCGGCGGCACGAACTCGCCGCCGATGTAGTTGCCGTAGCGCGCGTCGAAGCTCACCGCGGACTCGGGGCTTCCGGGGTTGGCGTAGATCATGGCGTGTCTCCCGCTGTTGTGGTTATGTGACTGCCACCCCAGTCTTGGCCAGCCCCGACGTCTAGGACATACTGCGATGGCAGGAGAACGCCTCCTCCTTCGGTAGGAGGGCCCAGGGAAAGACGGACCGGCACCCGAGCGTTCCAAGGAGTCCCCCATGAACACCCTGATGGTGGCCGACGACCACCCACTGTTTCGCGAGGCGATCGGCGCGGCGATCCGTGCCGGCCTGCCCAACTGCCGGCTGCTCGAGGCCGGCAGCCTCGAGGATGCCCTGAAGGGCATCGCCGAGGAGAGCGAAGAGCTCGACCTGCTGCTGCTCGACCTAGGGCTGCCCGATGCCGCCGGGCTGGCCGGGCTCGAGCGGCTGCGCGAGGCCTGTCCGGCGCTGCCGGTGGTGGTGGTCTCCGCCGAGCGCGAACGCAACCTGATCCTCGAGTCCATCGCCCTGGGCGCGGTGGGCTACATTCCCAAGTCGACGCCGCGCCGCGCGATGCTCGAGGCGCTGCGCCAGGTGCTGAGCGGCCAGATCTACCTGCCCCCGGACATCATGCGCCGTCCGCCTTCGCCCACGCTGGAGGATCATGCCTCGTTCGCCGCGCCCCCCACCCCGGAGGCGCCCTCGCCGCTGGACGCCCTCACCGACAAGCAGCTCGAGGTGCTCGCCCGCCTGGTGCGGGGCGACGCCAACAAGGTGATCGCCCGGGATCTCGACATCGCCGAGACCACGGTCAAGACGCATGTCTCGGCGATCCTGCGCAAGCTCAACGTCGGCAGCCGGGTCCAGGCCATCCTGGCCGCCGACCAGGGTGAGCTGGCCGCCCGGCTGGCACGCCTGTCGCCCACGACGCCACAGCACGACTAGGCGCCGCCCGCCTCCAGCCGATGGGCGATCAACAGCCTCAGCCGCAGCGGCTTCACCGGCTTGAGCAGGCAGTCGTAGCCGCGCTCCCGGGCCCGCTGCGTGAGCTCGCCATCCTGATGAGCGGAGATCACCACCACGCCGAGCCCGGGGTGGCGTCGGCGCAGCCGGTCCGCCACGCTGAGCCCGTCCGGGTCGCCTGGCGCCAGCTGGTAGTCGACCAGCAGCAGGTCGGCGCGCTCGCGCCGGCCGGCGGCCTCCAGCGCCGCCGGCGTGGCCGCGCAGCGCACCCGACAGCCCCAGCCCTCCAGCAGCGCCGCCATGCCCTCGAGGATCGCCGGGTCGTCGTCGAGCACCCAGATCCGCGCGCCGGACAGATCGTGCATGCCCGGCGGCACCTCCGCCGTCGGCGCCTCCTCGCGCCGGCCATAGGGCACCCGGATCGAGAACAGCGCCCCGCGCCCCGGCCGCGAGGCCAGATGCAGCGGGTGATCGAGCATGGCGGCGATGCGGTCGACGATGGCGAGCCCCAGCCCCAGGCCGCGATCGCCCTCGGCCGGCTCGCTCACGGCGCGACGGAACTCGAGGAAGATCGCCTGCTGCTGGGCCTCGTCGATACCGGGCCCGGTATCGCCGACCAGGATCTCGAGCCCGTCGCGGCGGCGCCGGCAGCCCAGCAGCAGCCGGCCGTGCTCGGTGTAGCGCACCGCGTTGGTCAGGAAGTTGCGCACCACCCGGGCGAGCAGCGCCAGGTCGGAGCTGACCACGGCCTCGCTGGGCACGTAGCGGAAGTCGAGCCCCCGGGCACCGGCCAGCTGGCGGAACTCCTCGGCGATGACGTCGAGCAGCTCGGCCACCGGGAAGGTCGCGATATCCGGCGTCAGCACGCCCGCGTCCAGCCGCGAGATGTCCACCAGGGTGCCGAGCAACGCCTCGACGTCCTTGAGCGAACGGCCGATATGGCCGACCTGGCGCGCCGCCGCCTCGGGCAGGGCCTGGTCCTCCAGGGCGCTGGCGAACAGGCGGGCGGCGTTGAGCGGCTGCAGCAGGTCGTGGCTCACGGCGGCCAGGAAACGGGTCTTGGAACGATTGGCCGCCTCGGCCTCGGCCCGGGCCTCCTCCAGCGCCTCGAGGGTGCGATGCAGGCTGTCGGTGCGCTCGCGCACCTGCTCGGCGAGCAGCACGGCGTGTTCGAAGGCGCCGTAGGGCGCACCGTCGGCCATGCCGGCGGATTCCACCCGCTCGATCAGCGCGCCGCAGATGCGCCGCAGTCGCGCGTTCTCCTCCACCAGCGCGCGTTCGCGCTCGGTGGCGGGCTCGATGTCCGCTCGCTCAGTCCCGAGATCCAATCGCCACCCCCGTGAAGGTCTGGTTGATGTGCCGTCCCTGGTGCTGCTCGCCGTAGGTGTTGAAGCCCACCACCCGTGCCTCGGCCAGCCGACGCGAGGCCTCCTCCATCCGCCCCTGGGCCTCCAGCTCCAGGCGCCGCAGGAAGCAGTCGCAGCCGAGGATCAGCGCCGGCGGCCCGAGGCGTCGCTCCAGCCCCTCCAGCATTCCGGAAAGCTCCTCGAGAAGCGGCGCCGGCTCCATGGCGGTCAGCACGATGCCGTTCTCCACCGCACAGTAGAAGCGCAGGCCGCCGTCGTCGTCGACCCGCTGGATCGAGCGCACGTAGTGGGCCTCGCCGATGCGCACCGCCAGCGGATGGTGGGCGAAGACCCCGGGGTCGAGCTCGGTGACCGAACGCCCCACCAGGCGGGCATACTCCTCGGCGGCGGGCGCGGCATTGAGCTCCAGCACCCGCCGCCGCTCCCGGTCCACCGCGGTGACCACCAGCTTCTCGCGGCGTGGCCGCAGATGATGGGTGGTGAAGACCTCGAAGGGCCGGCGGCTGGCGATCATCACCACCACCGCCGAGGCATCATGGAAGCCGCCATCGGCATAGACGTAGGTCTGACTCAGACGGTTGTCGTCGCCGGCGGAGCCGCCGAAGTTCGGGATGCCGCCGAGCGCGGCCTCGAGGGTCGACAGCACCTGCTCCTCGCGGCTGGAGAGGCCATCGAGCAGGGTCAGCACGAAGGGACGAACGTCGTCGCCGGGCGCCCGGCGACGACAGTCGGCGAGCAGGCCGTCGACCATCCGCTGCGCCTGGGGCAGCGCGAAGGCGTCGAGGTCAGCGACCCGCGCGCAGGCGATGGCGAACTCGAGCCGGTCGAAGCCGATGGCCACGATGCAGCCGCGGCCGTAGCCCACGGGAGTGATCTCGCCGGCCGTGGTGCAGCCGGCCAGGGGCACAGGGGCGAAGGCACGCTCCAGGGCTTCGCCGAGTGCCGCCAGCGGATAGTCGGCGCTGCAGAAGAACAGCACGAAGCCGAGCGCTGGCCCGGCCAGCGCCTCGGACAGCTCGGCGGCGGCCCGTTCGGGGTCGAGGCTGTCGCTGGCGGCCGTGCGCGGCGAGGCGGGCCGGTGGGAAGAAGCGGGAGAGGCGGAAGCAGCGGGCATGGCGACCTCGCGAGACGACGATCTGCGCAGTGTAGGCGGCGGCCGGCCACGGCCACAACGCCCCGCGTCCGATGCCAGGCTCAGGGAGCGGCGGTCTCGCCCTCCAACGCCGCCAGGGCCTCGTCCAGCCGCCGGCGCAGGGCGGCCAGGGTCGCCTCCTCGCCGGCCAGGGCATCGTCCCGGGCGGCATGCTCCAGCCGGGCGGCCAGCGCGGCCACCCGTACCGCCCCGAGGGTGGCGGACTCGCCCTTGAGCTGATGCGCCAGGCGCTGCACGTCCTCGGCCTGGTACGCGGCGAAGGCGGCGTCCAGCGACGCGAGATGCCCCTCGGCTTCCTGGCGATAGCGCGCCACCAGCGCCACCATCGCCTCGGCGTCGAGACTCTCGCGCAGCGCCGCCATCGCCTCGTCGTCCAGCGTCGGCTCCGCCGCCGTCACGGGCTCGCCGGAGAGCGTCGGCGAGGCCGGTCGTGCCAGCGTCTCCCGACATGCCAGATGGCGATGCAGCACCTTGAGCAGCGAGGCCTGCAACAGCGGCTTGGCCAGATAGCCGTTCATGCCCGCCGCCAGGCAGCGCGCCTGATCGCCCAGCGGCCCGCCCGCGGTCATCGCCACGATCGGCATGTCGGCCAGCCAGCCGCCCCGTGAGCGGATGCGCCGGGTCACCTCGAGGCCGTCCATGTCCGGCATCTGCACGTCCATGAACACCAGATCGAAGCGCTCCTGGGCGACGCTCGCCAGGGCCTCGGCGCCGGAGCTCGCCAGGCTGGCGCGACACCCAAGCTTGGTGAGCATGGCCAGCGCCACCTGCTGGTTGACCGGATTGTCCTCGACCACCAGCAGGCGGGCGTCGTGCAGGGCGGGGCTGTCCAAGGCCAGCGCGGTCGTCGAGGCCTCTGCCGGGGCCGCCGCCTCGAGCAACGGCACCCGGAACCAGCAGCGGCTGCCCTCGCCGGGCCGGCTTTCCATGCCGATCTCGCCGCCTAGCGCCTCCACCAGTCGCTTGCTGATCGCCAGCCCCAGGCCGCTGCCGCCGAAGCGACGCGCCGTGCCGGGATCGCCCTGGCGGAAGGGTTCGAACAGTCGGGAGCGCTGATCGGCGGTGATGCCACAGCCGGTATCGATCACCGCGAAGCACAGCTCCCCTTCGCCGTCGCGCTCCACCTCGACGCGAACCGTCCCCTCGTCGGTGAACTTCAAGGCGTTGGACAGCAGGTTCAGCAGCACCTGACGCAGCCGGCCGGGGTCGCTGATGACATGGGCCGGCAGCGTCGGATCGAGGATTCGCTCGAGCCGCAGGCCACGGGCCTCGGCGTGGGGGCGAAACAGCGATACCGCGCCATCGACGAGCTCGGACACATTCAGGGTGCGATGCTCGAGCTCCAGGCGACCGGCCTCGATCTTGGAGAAGTCGAGGATATCGTTGATCAGTTCCATCAGGCGGCTGGCGCTCTCATGGATGGTGTCGGCGTAATGACGGGCCCGCTCGGGCAGGGACTGCTCCACCAGCAGGTCGCTCATGCCGATCACGCCGTTGAGCGGCGTGCGGATCTCGTGGCTGACGGTGGCGAGGAACTCGGACTTGGCCTGACTGGCCGACTCGGCGCGACGCGCCGTGGTCTCCAGCTCGCGGCTGAGCGATTCCAGGGCGCGACGCGCGGCGGCGTTGTCACGGGCCTCGCGAATCAGGAAGGTCACCACCAGCATGGCCGCCACGCTCATGCCCAGGATCAGCGCCAGCAACAGGCCATAGAGCCACTGCAGGCGATCACGCTCGTGGGTCGAGACGCTCGCCAGATGCCCGTTGATGGTGATGATCAACCGCTCGGCCGGCCGGCTGATCCTGCCCAGGCGCTCGATCATGTCCTGGCGGGCGACCGGGGTCAGGGTATCGAGCCCCTGCAGCCGCCTGTCCAGCGCTTGCAGCTGCTGCTCGATCTCGTCGACCAGCGACTCGGAGCCGGGCACCCGATCGATGAGATCGGCGATCTTGCCGCCACGCAGCAGCGTCAGCCGGCTGTAAAGAAGCTCGAAGCGCAACCGCGCCTCGTCGAGGGCCTCGGGGGCCGCCTCGCTCATGGCCAGGTAGCTGCGCAGCTCGACGGCGTCACGGTCGAGCTTGTAGGCGTGCCAGACGGTATCGCCGCCGACCCGCCAGACCAGGCTGTCCTGGCGCCAGGCGACCAGTCCGACCAGCAGGATGGCGGCGACGAACAGCAGCAGGGCCGCGACGACGCCGAGCTTCAGGCGCAGCGGAGAATGGCGCACCGGGCGGCTCCTCGTCGGTCAGTGGATCTCGATGCGCACGACCTGCCACACCGAGCGAAAGCGGGTTTCCTCATTGAGCAGGTGGGGGCGTTCGTCGAAGGGATAGAGCACGAACAGGGGGCCGAAGCGGCGGATCGGCATGGGCTCCCCGTCGCGCGTCATCGCCAGGATGACGCCGTAGCGGGTGAAGTCGCCGAGCGGCACCTCGGCCTCGAAGCCGTTCAGCGCCATCACCCTGGCCTGGTCGCCCCGTGCGCCCACCGCCTCGAATATCGCCTCGCCCAGCGGGCCTTCGTAGCGGGCCGACGCCTCGTGCCAGGGGGTGTGAGTCTCGATGATACGGGACGGCAGGGCCTCGAGCATGGCGCGATCGAAGCGCGCCTTGCCCTCGCCGTTGGTGCGCGTGATGTCGCCGCTGACGGTCAGCATCACGCGCCCCTCGGGCTCGGGCAGGGGCTCGGCGGCGGTCGCCGCCAGGCACCAGGGCAGGACCAGGATCAAGGGCAGCAGGCGTCGAAGGCGCATGTCGGGGCTCCGGATTGGCAGTCTCGGCGCCAAGATTACGCGAATCCCGCCACGCCGTCAGGCACGGCAGCGGAAGCGCGCGCCTGCGGCTCAGGCCCGCGTATCCCCCTCGTCGGTATCGATGCGCACCAGGTCCTCATAGGCGTGCCAGCTGGCATGGCCGAGCACCGGCAGGATCAGCGCCAGGCCGATATAGAAGGTGGCCACCCCGACCATCACGCACCCGGTGATGATGGCGGCCCACAGCATCATCGGGCGCAGGTTGCCGGCCACCGCCCGGATGCTGGCCTCGATGCCCTCCATGAAGGTCAGGTCCTGGTCCATCAGGGTCGGAATGGCCACCACGCTGATGGCGAAGGCGCCGAAGGCCAGCAGCGCCCCGACCGCCGTCCCCACGGCCAGCATGCCGAGCCCTTCCACCGTGGTCAGCAGCGTCGCGTAGAGAGTCGCCGGGTCCGGGGCGCCGAGGCCGAAGAACAGCGCGAACAGCAGGGTGGCGAGGCGGATCCAGGCGAGAAAGAAGATCATCATCATCACGCCCATCATCGCCAGCGAGCCGACATGGCCGGTCCAGGCACCGAAGGCGTCGCCGAGGGTCGGCTCGCGCCCGGCTTCCAGCGCCCGGCTGATGCCGTAGGAGCCTACCGCCACCAGCGGACCGAGGAACATGAAACCGGCGATCAGCGGCAGCAGCCAGTGCCACAGCCCCAGCACGAAGGCCCCCGCGGTGATGGCGAGGCTCAGCCCCACCCAGAACAGCCCGTAGGCCAGGCTCACCGTCGTGGCACGCCGGAAGTCGGCGAACCCTTCGGCCAGCCAGATTCGAGGCTTGTCCATGCCGATCGGACGAATGCGGATTCGCACCTGAGAACCGTCCTTACCGCCGCTCTTCGTGGCTGCTGCACACATGGTGACACCCCCGTTTGCCGACGCTGGAGTCCCGGATTTGCCGGGTCGAGCAGGCGACCGCCGTCGCCCCTTCGGCCCGGCATCGCCGCCTGTCACTGGTTACTCTAGTCGTTCCCCCGCCACCCCGCCGTGATCCGGATCATTCCCGCCGACACGACGACGCCCACGCCCCCGGGTGGGGACGTGGGCGTCGCGGAACGCGGAACGCGCCTCAGCGCACGATCATCACCGACATCTTGCTGTGATGCACCACATGCTCGGCGTTGGGACCGAGCACGTAATCGGCGAACTTGCGCTTGTTGTGGGAGGCCATCACGATCAGGTCGATGTCGAGCTTCTTGGCGGCCTTGATGATCGCCTCCCAGGGCGAGCCATCGACGATCACGCTCTGCACCTGGACGTTGTCCGGCACGTGCTGCTGGATGAACTCGTGCTGTGCCTTGGTCACTTCCTGGTGAGCCTTGGCGGCGAAGTCCTCGGGGAAATAGGCCCCCACCAGCGGCATGCGGTAGTCCGGCATCACCGTCACCACGTGCAGCGAGGCACCGAAGCTCTTGCACAGTGCCAGCGCCGTGGGCAGCGCCTTGCTCCAGGAGGCCTCCTCGTTGAGGTCCACCGGCAACAGGATCTTGCTATACATGGGTCACCTCCATCAGGCCGAGATCGGCTTGCCACCGCGATCGCGGCGCCGCCGCTGAAGCATCACCACCAGGGCCAGCACCAGGAAGGCGGGAATCCACATCCACTCCTTGGTCCAGCGATCCACCGGCGCCTGCACCTGGATGATTTCCTGGTCGAAGTCGAAGCCGAGCTTCGCCGCCTCGCTGCCGTAGGTGACCATGTCGACCATGGCACGATCGTCCTCGACATTGAGCATCAGCCCCAGGTTCGACAGGCGATCCTCGCCGGTCTCGCCGTCCGGCACCGGCAGCGTCATGTAGGTGGTCATCGGATCGCCGTAAGCGTCCAGGCCGCTGATCTGCAGGCGCAGCGAGGAGTCGGGGTCGGCGTTGCCCAGCGCCTCGACGAACTGCGCCGGCGGCACGTCCTGGTAGGGATCATGGATCATGTCCATCCAGAAGCCCGGGCGGAACAGCGTGAAGGCCACCAGCAGCAGCAGCAGCGACTCGTACCAGCGATTGCGGGCGATCATGAAGCCCTGGGTCGCCGCCGCGAAGATCAGCATCGCCACCGTCGCCACCACGAAGATCAGGATGCCCTGCAACAGCGAGACATCGATCAGCAGCAGGTCGGTGTTGAAGATGAACAGGAACGGCAGCGCCGCGGTGCGCAGGCTGTAGTAGAACGCCTGGAAGCCGGTACGGATCGGGTCGCCCCCGGAGACCGCCGCCGCGGCGAACGAGGCCAGTCCCACCGGCGGCGTCACGTCGGCCATGATGCCGAAGTAGAACACGAACAGGTGCACCGCGATCAGCGGCACCAGCAGGCCGTTCTGCTCGCCGAGCTGGACGATCACCGGCGCCAGCAGCGCCGACACCACGATGTAGTTGGCCGTGGTGGGCAGGCCCATGCCGAGGATCAGGCTGAGCACCGCGGTGAGCAGCAGGATCAGCAGCAGGTTGCCCATGGAGAGGATCTCCACCACATCGGCCAGTACCAGGCCCACGCCGGTCTGGGACACGGCGCCGACGATGATGCCCGCCGTGGCGGTGGCGATGCCGATGCCGATCATGTTGCGGGCACCGGTGACCAGGCCGTCCCAGAGGTCGTGGAAGCCTTCGCGCACGTCCGCCGCCAGGTTGCTGCGGTGACGGAACATGGCCGTGATCGGGCGCTGGGTGATCATGATGAAGACCATGAACACCGTGGCCCAGAAGGCCGACAGCCCAGGCGACAGGCGTTCCACCATCAGGCACCAGATCAGCACGATCACCGGCAGGATGTACTGCAGGCCGACCATCACCGTGGGGCGGGTCTGGGGCAGCTTGTAGACCGGCTCGTCGGGGTCATCGAGTTCCAGCTCCGGATAGCCCGAGGCCAGCTTGAGCAGGCTCACGTAGACCGCGGCCAGCACCACGGCGACCACCCAGGGCGTGGCATCGCCGAGCACCGGCTTGAGCCAGCCGAGGCCGTAGTAGACCACCAGGGCGGTGATCATCATCAGCAGCAGCCCGGCCAGGAAACCCACCGCCTTGCGCACCAGCGGCTTCGGCGGATTGCTGCTCTCGAGGCCCTGCATGTTGGCCTTGAGGGCCTCCAGGTGGACGATATAGACCAGCGCGATATAGGAAATCAGCGCCGGCAGGAAGGCATGCTTGATCACCTCCACGTAGGAGATGCCGACATACTCGACCATCAGGAAGGCCGCGGCGCCCATCACCGGCGGCATGATCTGGCCGTTGACCGAGGAGGCCACCTCCACGGCGCCGGCCTTCTCGGCCGGGAAGCCGACGCGCTTCATCATCGGCACGGTGAAGGTACCGGTGGTCACCACGTTGGCGATCGAGGAGCCGGAGATCAGGCCGGTCATGCCGGAGGCCACCACGGCGGCCTTGGCCGGACCGCCGCGATAGTGGCCGAGCAGCGAGAAGGCGACCTTGATGAAATAGTTGCCGGCCCCGGCCTTGTCGAGCAGGGCACCGAACAGCACGAACAGGAACACGAAGCTGGTCGACACGCCCAGGGCGATGCCGAACACCCCCTGGGTGGTCAGCCACTGGTGGTTGACCAGCCCGTTGAGGCTGACCCCGCCGTGGGCGAGGATGCCCGGCATCCAGGGCCCGGCCAGGCTGTAGACGAGGAACACCAGGGCCACGATCATCAGCGGCGGCCCCAGGGCACGGCGCGTCGCCTCGAGCAGCAGCACGATGCCGATCACGCCGACGATCACGTCCTGGGTGATCGGCGCGCCGGGGCGCTGGGCCAGCTGTTCGTAGAACATGAACATGTAGGCGCCGCAGAACGCCGCGGCGAAGGCCAGGCCCCAGTCCAGCAGCGGGATGCGATCCCGCGGCGAGCGCTTGAGGGCCGGATAGGCCATGTAGGCCAGGAACAGCGCGAAGGCCAGGTGGATGGAGCGCGCCTCGGTGGCGTTGAAGACACCGAATCCCAGCACAAAGGGGATCGGCGAGGCGATCCACAGCTGGAACAGCGACCAGACCGCGGCGATGCTCACCAGCAGCTTGCCCGGCGTTCCCGCCGGCTTGCGCGCCCCCGAGTCGCTGGAGGCGACCATGTCCTCCAGATCGACCTCGGCGCCCGGCGCCCTTGTCTTGTCGTCAGTCATAAGCGTGCCCTGGTTGGTTAAGATGACACATGGCGTGCTCGACGCTCTCTTTCACTCTTTTTTCGGAATCACAAACGCAATGCGCGGCCCTCGGCGAGGGCCGCGCATGCTTTGGCGAATGACGCAGGTTCAGCGGCTGACGATCACTCGATCCAGCCCTGTTCGCGGTAGTAGCGCGCGGCCCCTTCGTGGAGCGGTGCCGAGAGCCCCTGGGTGACCATTTCCTGCGGGTCCAGGTTGGCGAAGGCCGGGTGCAGCTGCTTGAAGCGATCGAAGTTGTCGAAGATCGCCTTGACGGTCTGGTAGACCACCTCGTCGCTGGTATCGGAGTCGGTCACGAAGGTGGCCGCCACGCCGAAGGTCTCGACGTCGTCCGGGTTACCCTTGTAGAGCCCGCCCGGGATCACCGACATGGAGTAGTAGGGATACTCGTCGACGATGCCCTGGACGTCCTCGTCGTTGAGCGGCACCAGGCGCGAATCGACGGTGGTGGTGGCTTCCTGGATCGCGCCGTTGGGGTGGCCGACCACGTAGGCCATGGCGTCGATGTTGTTGTCGGCCAGGGCGGAGGCCATCTCGGCGGCATCCAGCTGGGAGGCCAGCGAGAAGGAATCCTGGGTCCAGCCCTTGGCGTCCATCACCACTTCCATGGTGTTGCGCTGGCCGGAGCCCGGGTTGCCGATGTTGACGCGCTTGCCTTCCAGATCGTCGAGGGTCTCGATGTCGGCGTCGGCGCGGGCCAGGATGGTCAGCGGCTCGCCGTGCACGCGGAAGACGGCCCGCAGCTTGTCGTAGGCCTCGTCCTCGAAGTTGCCGGTGCCGTTGTAGGCCTGGAACTGGACGTCGGACTGCACCACGCCCATGTCCAGCTCACCGGACTTGATGCCGTTGATGTTGGCCACGGAACCGCCGGTGGAGGGCGCGTTGCACTTGATGTTGGCGTCGTCGAGACGATTGACCAGGCGGCAGACGGACTGGCCGACCACGTAGTACACGCCGGTCTGGCCACCGGTGCCGATGGTGATGAACTGCTCTTCGTCCTGCGCCATGGCCGGCGACGCGAACATGGCAGCACCCAGCAGCGCACCGGAGAAGGCGGCGGTGGAGAAAGCATGGCGTTTCATTGACGCACCTCGTTGACGTTGTTGGCAAAACGTTTGGCAAAGCCATTCGATCGACGGCGCATCCTGAGCCAGTTCGATCTATTCGACAATACCTACTTTAGCGAAAAAACGTCTGTCCGATGGAGTTTATTGCTTCCACCCCAGTGTAGTTGCCGTCAACGTTCGTGGCCCATTGCCTTGGCCAACGCCCGCACCGCGGCGGCAAGCGGCGCCTTGTCAGCCGCCCGGGACGGCCGCCAGACTGGGAAGGGCACCCAGCCCAGGAGGATCCCGACATGCACGCCCACGCATCGCGCATCGAATGCCGTCAGGGCGACATCGCCCGGCAGGACGACATCGAGGCGGTGGTCAACGCCGCCAACGCCCGGCTGATGAGCGGCGGTGGGGTGGCCGGCGCCCTGCACCGCGCCGCCGGCCCCGAGCTCGCCGAGGCCTGCGCGCCCCTGGCGCCGATCCATCCCGGCGAGGCCGTGATCACCGACGCCTTCGGCCTGCCCAACCGCCATGTCATTCACTGCCTGGGGCCGGTCTACGGCGTCGATGAGCCCTCCGACGCGCTGCTGGCCGACTGCTACCGCCACGCCCTGGAACTGGCGCAGCGGCATGACATCGAGAGCCTCGCCTTTCCGGCGCTGTCCACCGGCGCCTTCGGCTATCCGGCGGCCGAGGCGGCGCGCATCGCCCTGTCCACCGTGCTCACCACCCTGCCCCACTGTCCGGCGGTCAGGCAGGTACGCTTCGTGCTGTTCGACGCCGCCGGCGCCGAGCTGCATCGGCACACCCTCGAGGCCCTGAGCGCAGGCTGACTCAGACGTTGTAGCCCAACAGCTCCGGCAACCACAGGGCGAGCTGCGGGAAGATCACCACCAGCGCCAGCGCGCTGGCCATGGCCGCCACGAACACCAGCGCCCAGCCCACGGTCTGCTCCAGGCGCACCCGCGCCACCTCGGTGGTGACCATCAGGTTGACCGCCACCGGCGGCGTGAACTGGCCGATGGCGATATTCATCGCCAGCAGGATGCCGAACCACACCGGGTTCCAGCCGAAGTGCTGCATCACCGGCACCAGGATCGGCATCATGATCAGGTAGATCGAGATGGCATCCAGCAGCATCCCGGCCAGCAGCACCGCCAGCATGATCAGCACCAGCAGCAGCGTGCCGTTGTCCGACAGCCCGATCACCCACTCCGCCAGGTGGCGGAAGGTGCCCAGCATGGTGCCGGCCCAGGCGAAGATGCCGGCCAGGGCGATGATCAGCATCACCACCCCGGAGATCACCGCGGCCTCGCCGAGCAGCGCCCAGAGGTCGCGCCAGCCGAGCTCGCGGGTCAGCCACAGGCCCACCACCACGCCATAGGCCACCGCCACCACCGCCGCCTCGGTGGGCGTGAACAGTCCCGAGCGCAGCCCGCCGAGGATCAGCACCGGGGCGAACAGCGCCGGGATCGCCTGGCGGAAGCTCTCGCCGATCGGCGGACGCTCCGTCTCGCCAGGCGCCTCCCAGCCGTTACGCTTCGACAGCCACCAGGCCGGCACCAGCAGCGCCGCCCCGGCCAGCATGCCCGGGAACAGGCCGGCGGCGAACAGCGCGCGCAGGTCCACTCCCGGCACCACGATGGAATACAGGATCAGCGCCACCGAGGGCGGAATCAGGATCGCCGTGGAGGCCGACGCCGCGATCAGCGTCGCCGAGAAGGGCCTGGGATAACCGGCCTTGGTCATGCTGGGCAGCATCACCATGGCCACGGCCGCGGCATCGGCCGGGCCGGAGCCGCTCATGCCGCCCATGATCATGCACACCAGCACCGCCACCAGCGCCAGGCCCCCGTGGCGCGGGCCGATCAGCGCCTGGGCGAAGCGCACCAGTCGCGCCGCCACCCCGGCACGCTCGAAGATCAGCCCGGTGAGGATGAACAGCGGAATGGCGATCAGCGGGTACTTGGCGACGCTGTTGTAGGTGTTGGTGCCCAGCGTCGCCAGCATCGCCGGCGACAGCCCGGCGACGATGCCCACCGCCCCGGACAGCCCCAGCGAGAAGGCCACCGGTACCCCGGCGATCAGCAGGCCGGCGAAGGCCAGCAGCATCCACAGGTCAGGACTCATCGTCGAGCCCTCCGCGCAGGCGGTCGAGGGTCTGCTGGCACTGGCGCCACAGCATCAGCCCGGCGAGCAGCGGCAGCCATACCAGGTACCACCACTGGGGCAGTCCCAGGCCCGGCGACAGGGTCTCCCACTGGTATTCCTGCCACGCCAGCTTGCCGCCGTACCAGGCCACCAGCCCCAGCACGACCAGCCCGCACAGGCCCTGGAACAGGATCAGCGCGCGCCGCGGCCCCGGCGGCAGGGCCCGCTCCAGCAGGGCGATGCGGATATGGCGATGGCGGCGCAGCGCCACCGAGGCGCCGGCGAAGGTCAGCAGCACCAGCAGGAACACCGAGAATTCCTCGGTGAAGGCGAAGGAGGCGTCGGTGACGTAGCGCACCACCACGTTGGCCAGGCTGATCAGGCCGATGATCAGGATGGCCAGGGTCGCGAGCACGCGCTCGAGTCTTGCGTCGGGACGTTTCATGACGGGGATCTTGAAGGGTGAGGAACGACGACGTCGCCCGGCCGAGGCCGGGCGACGTCTCATGAGGGTGAGGCGAGCGTCAGGGCGCGTCGATGTCGCGGCGGGCGGCCTCGACGATCTCCTCGCCGATGCGCGGCACCCAGGTGTCGTGAACGCTCTCGGTCGCCTCGACGAAGGCCTGGTACTGACTCTCGTCGAGCTCGGTGACGGTCACGCCGCGCTCGCGGATCGCCGCCAGGCGCCCGGCCTGCTCCTCGCGGGTCTTGGCGATCTCCCAGGCGCCGGCCTCGACCGCGGTCTCGCGCAGCATCTGCTGCTGCTCCTCGGACAGCGAGCCCCACACCTGGCGGTTGGCGGCGAACACCAGCGGGTCGTTCATGTAGTTCCACAGCGTCAGGTGGGCCTGGCCGACCTGATCGATGCGCGCCACGTCGAACACCGACAGCGGGTTCTCCTGACCGTCCACGGCGCCGGTGGTCAACGCCGGCTTGGCATCCGCCCAGCTCATCTGGGTCGGGTTGGCACCCAGTGCGGTGAAGGTGTCCTGGAACAGCGGCGAGCCCACCACCCGGATCTTCAGGCCCTCGAGATCGCTCGGCGCATCGATGTCGGTGCGGGAATTGGAGAGCTGGCGGAAGCCGTTCTCGCCCCAGCCCAGCGGCACCACGCCCTTGTCCTCGATGGCGGAGAAGATCATGTCGCCGGCTTCGCCGCCGGTCACCGCGTCCACGGCGTCCTCGTCGGGGAGGAAGAACGGCAGCGAAAAGAGATTGAGCGCCGGCACCTGGGGCGACCAGTTGATGGTCGAGCCCACGGCCAGATCGATCAGTCCGGAACGCATGGCAGAGAACTCGCGGGTCTGGTCGCCACTGACCAGCTGGGCGTTGGGATAGACGCGCAGGGTCAGCTCGCCGTCGGAGCGTTCCTCCACCAGTTCCGCCCACTTCTCGGCGGCCTGCCCCCAGGGGAAGGCGTCGGACAGCACGGTGGAGACGGAAAGCTCGCGGGCCTGGGCGGTCAGCGTCGAGGTCAGCAGGGCGGCGCCGGCCAGGGTGGCGGCGAGACGCCCGAGAGAGCGGGAGGTGGGCATAGCGTGTCCTTGTGTCCGCGGGGAGCGGTTATCGGCGTTATGGATACTTCACAAAAAGAAAATATGCCTGCTGTCCCCCGCCACGACAAGAGTCGACGTTGGTCGACTCACTATTGTCACCACCAAATTGTATACACAAACATATTGATAACGTCGACAATAATGCCTATAAACGCCTATTGGCTGTTCACAATAACAACCACCAATGATGAACATCATTGAATACAAAATGAGCACGTCATGCCGGGCGGAGCGCCCGTCTCTCGCCGAGACGAGCCACACCGAGCAGGCCCTGCCAGACAGTCCCCGGCACCACGACGCGCCCAGCATGCATCGCCCACTCCACGACCAACACCAACAACGGAGATCCCGGATGCCCATCAAGACCACCGCCCCGCTCGCCCTTGCCGCCGCGCTGTTCGCGGCCCAGGGCGCCAGCGCCGCCGTCTACAGCACCACCAAGGTCGAGGCGCTCTACGGCTGGGACTACGAGGACACCGCCGACGCCGGCTTCGGCATCGACAACGCCGAGCACGCCATCTTCACCGTGGCCAACGCCACCGGCTGGACCTACGGCGACAGCTTCTTCTTCGCCGATTTCACCAACCTCGACCAGGGCAGCGCGAGCGAGCAGGACCATGGCAGCACCCACGCGGAGTGGAACCTGCGCGGCAATATCGGCAAGGCCACCGGCCTCGATCTGTCCGTCGGCCCGCTGACCGGCCTCTATCTGACCGGCCAGCTGGACATCGACCGCAACGCGTCCGTGCGCAAGACCACCCACATGGCAGGGCTTTCCGCCGACGTGGCGATGCCGGGCTTCGATTTTTTCAAGGTGTACGCCTTGTATCGCGACGACGAGACCGCCGAGGGCAGCGCGATGCAGTACACGGCGGCCTGGAACGCGCCGTTCCGACTGGGCGGCGCCGACTTCAGCTTCGAGGGCTTCATCGACGTCATCACCGAGGAAGGCGATCTCGCCACCCAGGTGCTGACCCAGCCACAGCTGGTCTGGCACGCCACCGAGCACCTCGGCGTGGGGCTGGAATATCAGTACTGGGAGAACAAGTTCGGCCTCGAGCACACCGACGAGTCGCTGCCCCAGGCCATGATCCGCTGGACCTTCTGATGTCGTGACGCGCGGCACCGGCACGGCGATTCCTGCTAGGCTGTGGCTTCATTCCACGACCGATCAAGGAAGAGCCGTGCCCCTCAAGGACCTGGCCCTGGGACTGGGCGTCATCGTCATCTGGGCGCTCAACATCATCGTCATCAAGCTCGGCGTGACCGAGCTTCCGCCACTGCTGCTGACCACCCTGCGCTTCGCCCTGGTGGCCGCCCTGCTGGTGCCCTTCCATCCGGTGTCACGGGCGCGCTTGCCGTTCCTGGCGCTGCTGTCGGTGACCTTCGGCACCCTGCACTTCGCCCTGCTGTTCATCGGCCTCGGCCAGGCCGAGGCCGGTACCGGCGCCCTGCTGGTGCAGATGGGCACGCCCTTCGCCACCCTGCTGGCAGTGATATTTCTCAAGGAGAAGCTGGGCCCGCGGCGGCTGGCGGGCCTGCTGCTGTCGTTCGCCGGCGTGGTGGTGCTGGCCGGCGGCCCGACGCTGCCCGCCCCGCTGCCCACCGCCCTGCTGCTGGCCAGCGCCCTGGCCTGGGCGGTGTCGCAGCTATTGATCAAGCAGGGCCCGCCGGTGCCCCCCATGGCGCTGGCCGGCTGGATCGCGCTGTTCGCCACCCCGCAGGTGGCGCTGGGATCCTGGTGGTTCGAGCAGGCGCACTGGGCCGCCCTGACCGAGGCCGGCTGGCGCGGCTGGGGCGCGGTGCTCTACACGGCGGTGATGTCGTCGATCGTCGCCTACGGCATCTGGTACGGCCTGCTGCGGCGCCACCCGGTCAACCGCGTGGTGCCGCTGATGCTGCTGATGCCGGTGCTGGCGGTGGCGCTGGGCATGCTGCTGCTGGGCGACCCGCTCGGCCCCAACAAGCTGATCGGCGGCGGCCTGGTGGTGGCCGGCATCGCCCTGATCGTGGTGCGCTTCCGTGGCCGCCTCTCACGCCGGGCAGCAGAATGACGCCGGCGATTCAGCTGCCCGGCGCAGCCTGAGCACGAGGCCGGGACTCGTCGATGACACATTCACCGCCATCACCGGGCCAGCTGACGCAGTCGCCGACCGCGATGCCGTGCGCCTCGAAGACGCCGGCATTGACCTCCAGCGCCGCTTGATAGGGCGCATCCGGGCGCGTCACCGGGCAGTCCCGGGCCGACGCCGAGGTGCAGGGCGCCATGCGACGGATATCGACGATGCGCCCGGCCTCGTCGATGAAGGCGATGTCCAGCGGGATCAGGGTGCGGTACATCCAGAAGCCGTTGCGCGACGGCTGGGTACGGTCGTAGAGGAACAGCATGCCGGCATCCTGCGGCAGACGCTCGCGCCCCATCAGCCCCTGGGCGCGCTCGGCCAGGCGGCGCGCTACCTCGACGGTCAGCCGCCGGGGACCCGCCTCGCCGTGCACCGTCAGCGGCACCCGCGGCAGGCGTGCCTCCTGGGCCATGGCGAGGCCGGGCCAGGAGGCCGCCAGTGGCAGCGCGGGAAACAAGGAAAGCGCCTGGAGCAGGTGGCGACGGGTCGGATTCATGACGTTCCTCTCAGGGAGATGCGGCGCGGTTGCCGAACAGGGTAGCCGATGGCGCTATCCGCGGTCCCGGGATCAGTCGCGGGGCGGCGCGGTGCTGTCGCGAATCACCAGCTCGTGGGGCAGCACGATCCTGGGCGCGACCTCGCCGCGCCCCTCCAGGATAGCGATCAGCATCTCCACGGCGCGACGCCCGAAGGCTTCGGCGGGCTGGGCGATGGTGGTCAGCGCCGGATCGCTGTAGGAGGCGAAGGCGATATCGTCGAAGCCGGCCACCGAGACGTCGGCGGGCACCGACAGCCCCGCCTGCCGGAGGCGACTGATGGCGCCGATGGCCATCTCGTCGCTCTCGCAGAAGATCGCGGTCGGCGGCGACTCGACGGCCAGCAGGCTGCCCGCCGCCGCATGTCCGGAGGCCGGGGTGAAGTCGCCGGGGCACAGCAGGGTCTCGTCGGGCGCGATGCCCGCGGCCGCCAGCGCATCGCGATAGCCTGCCACGCGATCGCGGGTCAGCGGGCTGCGCCGCGGCCCCTGAATCATGGCAATGCGCCGGTGGCCCAGCGCGATCAGATGCTCGGTGAGGGTACGCGCCGCCGCCCGGTTGTCGATCCGGAGCGTCGGGCAAGGGGCGTCGTCGAGCACCTCGCAGGCGTTGACCATGGGCAGCGGCCGGCCCGGCTCGACGGCATCGTCCGGAAAGGGGTTGAAGGCGCGCAGCTGGATGACGCCGTCGGCCTGGCGGGCGGCCACCATGCCGGCGTACTGGATCTCGTCCTCTTCCTGCCCCAGGGTGTTGCACAGCAGCACGCCGTAGCCCTGCTCGCGGGCCGCCTGCTGGACCCCGGCGATCACCCGGGCGAAGAAGGTGTTGGCGATGGTCGGCACCAGCACCGCCAGGTTGTGGCTGCGCCGGGAGCGGAACTGCACGGCCATCTGGTTGGGGCGATAGCCCGAGGCCTCGATGGCTCGGCGCACCTTGTCGCGGGTGGCCGGCGACACGATATCCGGCGACTTGAGGGTCCGCGACACCGTGGCCACGGAGACGCCCGCCAGTTCGGCGACCTTGCGTATATTGGACATGCGTCCTCTTCTCGATGCGACACGATCCGCCGCCCCGGCTCGCCCGACGAACCGGCCGCGGCGGACGCCCCAGCTTATCGCATGCGGCCGGCGATATCCTTAGAGCCTTCTGATCCATACGTTGCGAAAGCTCACCGCCGTGTCGTGATCCTGCAGGGCGAGCGGCGCGCAGCCGTGGGCCTCGCCCGGCATGCACTAGACATTGGCCGCATAGCCTTTGGTCGCATTGCTCGATCCACGCCGCGTCCCCTACTTTGCGAAATACAGCATGTAACCGGTTACATCACCACTGTTCACCCACGATCCGGGAGCGATCGATGTCCCCCACCCCGAGAGTCCGCCTGGGCATGGTCGGCGGCGGAGAAGGCGCCTTCATCGGCCAGGTCCATCGCCTGGCCGCCAACCTCGACGGCCACTTCGAGCTGGTCTGCGGCGCCTTCAGCCGCAATGCCGACAACAACACTCGCACCGGCGCCGCCTGCGGCGTGGCGTCATCGCGCCTGTACGCAGACTGGCAGAGCCTGCTGGACGGCGAGCGCGCCCTGCCCGCCGACCAGCGCATGCAGCTGCTGGTGATCGTCACCCCCAATCACCTGCACGTGCCGATCTCAGAGGCCGCCCTCGCCGCCGGCTTCCACGTCTTCTGCGAGAAGCCCGCCGCCCTGTCGCTGGACGAGGCCCGCGGCCTCGAGGCCACCTGGCGCGAGCATGGCGGCCTGTACGGCCTGGCCCACACCTATCTGGGCTACCCGATGGTGTGGCAGGCCCGCGCCATGGTCGACGCCGGCGCGCTCGGCCGGCTGCGCAAGATCCACGTCGAGTATCCCCAGGGCTGGCTGGGCGAGACCCTCGAGGCCCAGGGCAACAAGCAGGCCGGCTGGCGCACCGACCCGGCCCTGGCCGGCCCCAGCGGCTGCATGGCCGACATCGGCACCCATGCCTTCGGACTGGCCGAGTTCGTCTCCGGCCAGCGCGTCGCATCGCTGTGCGCCTCGCTCGGCAGCCACGTCGACGGCCGCCGGCTGGACGACGACGGCGACGTGCTGCTGCGCACCGCCGAAGGCGCCAGCGGCACCCTGATGGCCAGCCAGGTCAGCACCGGCGAGGAGAATGCGCTGAAGCTGCGCCTCTACGGCGAGGACGGCGCCCTGGAATGGCGCCAGATGGAGCCCAACAGCCTGGTCCACCGCTCGCGGGGCGCGCCGATGCGCGTGCTGCGCGCCGGCATCGACCAGCCCGAGCTGGTCGACGCGGCCCTGTCGCGGCTGCGCCTGCCCGGCGGCCACCCCGAGGGCTATCTCGAGGCGCTGGCCAACCTCTACGGCAACGCCGCCACGGCGATCCGGCGCGGCGACCGCGGCGACATCGCCGGCGTGCCCGGCATGGCCTCGGGGCTGCGCGGCATGGCCTTCATCGAGGCGGTCACCCAGAGCCAGGCCGGCGGCAGCCGCTGGACCGACCTGCCCTCCATCGACTGAACGGGAGCCTTCCATGAGCGACACGTCTTCCGGCATCCGCGGCCCGGCGATCTTCCTGGCCCAGTTCATCGGCGACGAGGCGCCCTTCGACGGCCTCGACGCCATCGCCCGCTGGGCCGCCGACCAGGGCTACCGCGGCATCCAGCTGCCGACCCATGACCCGCGCTTCATCGACCTCGAGCGCGCCGCCGAGAGCCAGCCATACTGCGACGAGCTCAAGGCCCGCTGCGCCGCGGCCGGCGTCGAGATCAGCGAGCTCTCCACCCATCTGCAGGGTCAGCTGGTGGCGGTCCATCCGGCCTTCGACGAGCTGTTCGACGGCTTCGCCCCGGCCGAGCTGCACGGCGATCCCGAGGCCCGCACCGAGTGGGCCACCGCCCAGCTCAAGCTGGCGGCGAAGGCCAGCCAGCGGCTCGGGCTCAAGGCCCACGCCACCTTCTCCGGCGCCCTGCTGTGGCCGTTCTTCTATCCCTGGCCGCAGCGCCCCGCCGGACTGGTCGAGGAAGGCTTCGCCGAGCTCGGCCGGCGCTGGCGGCCGATCCTCGACGCCTTCGAGGAGGCCGGGGTCGACCTGTGCTACGAGATCCATCCCGGCGAGGACCTGCACGACGGCGCCTCCTTCGAGCGCTTCCTCGAGGCGGTGGATCATCATCCGCGGGCCAGGATCCTCTACGACCCGAGCCACCTGCTGCTGCAACAGCTCGACTACCTGGGCTTCATCGACCGCTACCACGAACGCATCGGCATGTTCCACGTCAAGGACGCCGAGTTCACTCCCGACGCGCGCAGCGGCGTCTACGGCGGCTATCAGGGCTGGGTCGACCGCCCCGGGCGCTTCCGCTCGCTGGGCGACGGCCAGGTCGACTTCAAGGGCATCTTCAGCCGCCTGACCCAGTACGGCTACGACGGCTGGGCGGTGCTCGAATGGGAGTGCTGCCTGAAGGACGCCGCCCAGGGCGCCGCCGAGGGCGCGCCCTTCATCGCCGAGCACCTGATCACCCGCGCCGGCCACGCCTTCGACGACTTCGCCGGCCAGGACACCAGCCCGGCCCGCAATCGCCGCATCCTGGGGCTGGCGCGCTAGCGCGCCGTCCCGACAGAACCGCGCCAACGAGCCTCACAAGATCGAGCCTCACAAGAACAAGCCTCAAAAGAAGGAAAACGCCATGTCACTGCTACGCTCGCGCCTGAGCCTGATGATGTTCCTGCAGTTCTTCATCTGGGGCGGCTGGTTCGTCACCCTGGGCACCTTCCTGGCCAGCAATCTGGAGGCCAGCGGCGGCCAGATCGGGATGGCCTTCGCCACCCAGTCCTGGGGGGCGATCATCGCGCCCTTCATCATCGGCCTGATCGCCGACCGCTACTTCCACGCCGAGCGCCTGCTCGGGGTGCTGCACCTGCTGGGCGCGGCGCTGATGGTCGGGCTCTACCTGGCCGAGGACTTCGCGGCCTTCTATCCGCTGGTGCTGGCCTACATGATCCTCTACATGCCGACCCTGGCGCTGGTGAACTCGGTCTCGTTCCACCAGCTGCGCGACCCGGCCACCGAGTTCGCCCGCATCCGCGTGTGGGGCACCCTCGGCTGGATCGTCGCCGGCCTCGGCATCAGCTACGTGTTCGCCTGGGACTCCGCCGCCGGCATCGGCGAGGGCCTGCTGCGCAACACCTTCCTGATGGGCGCGATCGCCTCTCTGGCGCTGGGCGTGTACAGCTTCACCCTGCCCGCCACCCCGCCCAAGGCCAGCAGTCGGGTCGGCCTGCGCGAGGTGCTCGGCCTGGATGCCCTGTCGCTGCTGAAGGACCGCAACTACGCGATCTTCTTCGCCGCCTCGGTGCTGATCTGCATTCCGCTGGCCTTCTACTACCAGAACGCCAACCCCTTCCTGGCCGAGGTCGGCGTGGCCAATCCCACCGGCAAGATGACCCTGGGACAGGCCTCCGAGGTGCTGTTCATGCTGCTGCTGCCGCTGTTCATCGGCCGCTTCGGCATCAAGAAGACGCTGCTGATCGGCATGCTGGCCTGGGCGCTGCGCTACGCGATGTTCGCCTTCGGCGACGCCGAGGGGCAGCTCTACCTGCTGCTGCTGGGCATCGCGCTGCACGGCATCTGCTACGACTTCTTCTTCGTCACCGGGCAGATCTACACCGATTCCAAGGCCGGCGAGCAGTTCAAGAGCGCCGCCCAGGGCATGATCACTCTGGCCACCTACGGCGTCGGCATGCTGATCGGCTTCTGGATCGCCGGCCAGGTCACCGACCACTACGCGCTGGCCGAGGGCGGCCACGACTGGCAGGGCATCTGGCTGTTCCCGGCGGCCTTCGCCCTGGCGGTGCTGGTGCTGTTCCTGATCGCCTTCCGCGAGCGTCGCGCCCAGGCCGGCGCCGAGGCGGCCTCCCGCGCCTGACGCCACCCGCCCCGCCGCCGGCAGGGCCCTCGACGCAAAACGACACCGCCGCGTCTCTCGACAAGAGACGCGGCGGTGTCGTCTGGGAATGCCGGGGGCGACGTCTGAAACGTCGACGGCGAACGATTTCAGATCGCGGGTGACTGGCCCAGGATGGACTTCAGGTCGATGCTCGATTCCCGCGGGCTCAGGTCCAGCAGGTTTTCCAGTCCGAGCAGGTGATCGTGGATCGCGCCGCGGGCGGCTTCCGCCTCGCCCGCGGCCAGCAGTTCGACCAGCCGCTCGTGCTGGGCCTCCTGATAGCAGGACGAAAGCCCGGAACGCTTGTAGAGCGCCACCACGATGGAGGTGCGCAGCACCAGGTCGGTGAGCATGCCGCCCAGCACCCGGTTGGGCGAGTGCTCGGCCAGCAGGTGATGCAGGTTCAGCGAGTGCTCGATGCGCGCCGGCTCGTCGCCGCGGCGATGGGCCTCGGTCTCCTCGTTCGCCTGGATCCTGAGCGCGTCCAGCGTCTCGGCGGAAAGCGTGCCGGCCAGCAGGGCGACCACCTCGCCTTCCACCAGGCGCCGGGCGGCGAAGGTCTCGCGGGTCTCCTCGATGCTCGGCGCCCGCACCCGCGCCACCTGATTGGGGCGCTGGTCGACGACGTGCTCCGATGCCAGTCGGGTCAGCGCCTTGCGTACCACCGAGCGGCTGACGCCGAACACCTCGCCCAGGGTCACTTCGGGCAGCTTGGTGCCCGGCGGTAGCCGCTGCATCAGCACCGCTCGGCGCACCTTGTCGGCGATATCGCGGTCGCCGACGCGGGCACCGCTCTTGACGTCGGCCTGCAACTCCTCGTGCCAGGCTTGGCTCATGACGTGGGTCTCCTGATCGTCCGCGCGGACTGTCGCGTGTGGGCGGATGAGTGACTATATCGCATCCCGGCATTGTATACAGAAAATGCCCCGACCGTCGGCAACGGTCGGGGCGATATCAGGCGAAGCCACGATCACCGGTTCACCATCGGCGTTTTCGCACTAACCGGCGCGATGGCGCTCGTTGACGTCGAGGATCTTGAGGGTATTGGTGCCGCCGTGGGCGTTCATGTGATCGCCGCGGGTGAGGATCACGTGATCGCCCGGCTCGGCCACGCCCTGCCCCACCAGCAGCGCCATGGCACGGTCGTTGAGCTCGGCGGCGTCCATCTCGCTGGTATCGAAGGGCAGCGAGATCACCCCGCGATACAGCGCCATACGCCGCTGGGCGACCGGATTGTGCGCCAGCCCGACGATCGGCAGCCCGGAGCGGATGCGCGAGGCAATCAGCGGCGTATAGCCGGTGGAGGTCATGCAGGCGATGGCGGCCACGCCGGTGAGATGGTTGGCGGCGTACATCGCCGACAGCGCGATGGTCTCGTCGATGCGCTCGAAGCCTTCGTGAATGCGGTGGCCGGAGGACTGGGCGATGCGCTCGCGCTCGGCGCCCAGGCACACCCGGGCCATGGCCTCCACGGTTTCCACCGGGAAGTCGCCGGCGGCGGTCTCCGCGGAGAGCATCACCGCGTCGGTGGCGTCGAGCACGGCGTTGGC